>DASZJL010000029.1:0-2021 GCA_035948135.1 Acidimicrobiales bacterium
CTTCGGGTACCGACGCCAGCCACCCGTCGGCTTCCAGGCGAGCCCGGGCGTCGCGGCACAGCAGCGAGACCAGGGCCGCGCCCGCCAGTAGCTCGTCGACGACAAGGGCGCCGTCGGGCCGACGAGGCCGGGCCTTCGCCAGCCGATGGACGGCCTCGGCCAACGTCTGCTCGACCCCGAGGAGATCGTCGACGGTGAGGCCCTCGCTGAACGTGCGACCGAGCTGCAGCTGGGGCCAGTACAGGTGCATCACCAGCACCGACATGTTCCAGATCTTGGGGACGACACCGAGGTAGGCGTCACCGAGCGCCAGCAGGGCGGCGCCCAGCTCGCCGGCCGGGTCGTCGAAGGCGTGGGCGTCGAGGGCGGCGGCCAGGTCGAGGTCGCGGTTGGTATCGAGACACCAGGACACGGCGGCGCCGTAGGCCAAGCCGGGCTCGCTGACCGGCAGGTATTGCAGATGGCCCATGTCGCCCCAGTCGGTGTTGAGCAGGCCCGACGCCCCATGGGTCCGCGCCGCCTCGGCCGCGGCGCGGCAGTTGCCGACCATGTTCGTCGTCCGTCCGAGGATCGTCAGCCAGCTCGACGTCCCCGGGCACACCCAGAACCGACGACCGGCCGCGGCCAGCGGACGGAGTCGATCGTCGAAGGGGTGCCAGTCCTCGTAACCCCACTCACAGACGGTGACGTCGCTCGGGAGATCGGCGATCAACCCTGGTTTGGTCGCCAGGATGTCGCCCCACATCAGCATCTCCCGGCCGTCGAGCTCTTTAAGAGAGCGCAGCGTTGTCACCCAGGCGCCGTACTCGTCCAGCCGCTCGGCCGGCATCTCGAAGGGCTCGTCGAGGCCGACGTGCACGCGCTGGCTCGTGAAGTTGGGCAGCAGCTCGCCCAGAAGCTCTCGGACGAGCGCCAGCGAGCCAGGCTTGGCCGGGTCGATCGTCGTCGGCGCCCGCCACCGCCCTCGTTCCGTCCAGCCATCGGGAAACATCGCCAGGCCGCGGTAGCGGTCGTGCTTGAGCCAGCGGCCCATGTGCCCGAGGCAGTTCTGGTTGGGCACGAGCTCGACGTGGCGCTCCCGGCAGAACTGGTCGAGGAAGCGGATCTCATCGGCCGTGAACGGGCTGGCGTCGGCCCACACCTCCCGGTGTCCGTTGTAGGCGAACGTGTGCTCCATGTAGAGGTGGATCTGGTTCACCTTCCACGACGCCAGGCGATCGATCAGGTCCTCGAGGGTGCGCATCGTCGGGACCTTGTCGCGGGATACGTCGAGCATCACGCCCCGCACCGGGAGGTCGGGCCAATCCTCGATGTCGCACACGGGCAGCTCGCCGGCGTGCAGCGTGCGCAGCTGGGCGAGCGTCGCCCGCCCGTAGAACGCGCCGGCGTCGTCGGCGGCCGTCAGCCGCACGCTCTCGTGGCCGATGGTCAGCCGGTAGCCCTCAGCGGGTAGCGAGCCGTCGATCTCCACCGACGGTTCGCGCCACGGCCGTCGCCCGTCCCCTTCGGACAGGGACCGCGGCTGGGGCAGCAGGTTCACTGCTTTGGCAGCTGACGCCGGTAGACGAAGAACACGCGGCTCACGCGCGCCCCGACCCGTGCGTACGGCACGATCGGGCCCACCCACACGACCTCGGCGGTGTCGCGACCCGACGCCTTCATGCGGTGGAGCGCACCGATGATCAGTGGCGCCGCCACCCCTTTGCCGATGAGCTCGAACCGGGACGCCACGGGACCGAGGAGACCGCGGCGGTTGACGTTGTAGGCGCAGAAGCCGCTGATACCGAGGTCGTCCCTGGCCAGGAGGAGCGAGCCCTTGTCGAGGGCGCGCAGCACCTCGAGTCGCCAGTTCGCCCAGTGGGTGGTCATCCAGTCGTCGACCTCGTCGCGCTCCGCGGGCGTGGCGACCGAGTGACCACCGGGATCGGGCGGGAGGGCGTGCAGATCGACGCCCATGTTGAAGTTGGATTCCACGCGGTCGTAGTGGTGGCGCTCGAGCAGAACGAGCATCGACAGCTCGG
>DASZJL010000030.1:0-13840 GCA_035948135.1 Acidimicrobiales bacterium
GGTCGTGGTCGCCGCCGCTGTTGGGTTCGGTTGGAGCGAAGACGGCGGGAGTTCGTGGTCGTGGAGCACCGAGGGCCTCCACGCTTCGTATCTACGGGCCGCGTGCATCGACGGCGGAACGGCCTACGTTTCGGCGTCGGACGGGCCGTTCACCAAACGAGGCGCCGTGTACCGGGCGCTGCTCGGATCCGGGTTCGTCCGTTGCGAAGAGGGCCTGCCCGAATGGTTCCCGGGCAACGTCGACACCGGGCACCTCGATGCCGTGGGGAGTCGTGCCGTCATCGGTTTCGGGCGAGAGGTCCATGTCTCCGAAGACGACGGTGGGACATGGAAGGCCCGCGAGGTTCCCGACATGATCACCGCCGTGCGCCTCTAAAATCCCGGCGTCGTCGCGTCCTTGAGCACGAACTTGGCGACGTCGCTTCCGAGTGCCAGGCCGGCTTCGTGGTCGAGCCTGGTGTGCTGTCCGGCATAGATCCGGCTCAGCCCCGCTTCGGTGGCGGCGTCCTGGAAGGTGGCGAAGCGCCGGCTGACGCCGCTCAGCGCGTCCGAGTGCACGGTGAGATCCACGCGGTTCCCGAAGAACTGCGTGAGCACGACGGCCGCTGCTTCGCTGATCGAGCTGTGGGCGCCCGGATAGGAGGGGTCGGCGGCGGTCGTGGCCAGCGCGTTCCACGTCGGGTCGGCGGTGACCTGCGGGTTGTCGGGCGTGCCCGATCGGATGGCGGTGATCGGACGCCAGAGGAGGTAGTGGTACTTGGCGTCGTAGAAGGCGATGGCGGTGTCGGCGAAGCTGAGGTTGAGGTCGGCGAACATCTTGGTCGCGTCCTCCAGATTGGTGCGCCGGGCCGTGACCTGGCCCTCCGCGATCTCGTTCCACGTGTTCCAGATCGGGGGCGCCCAGAACTTTCCAATTTCCGTCTGGTCGGGCGTCCGCGTGGTGCTCGTGTCGCGGCCCAGGCTCTGCACCTCGTTGATCGCTTGCGCCCAGGCCGTGCTGTTCAGGGCGGGCGGAGGCGGTGGGCGGAACTGGTCGCCGCGGTCGATGACGAAGGGCTCGATGCTTCCCCAGTTGGTGAACATCGGTGCCGGGTGGTTCGGCGGTGTGAGCTGGTAGGCGCCGGGTTGCGGCACGGGCACGACGAAGGGCGCGGGCTTGGCGGCTGAACCGTCGCCGGCCCGTTCGGCGAGCATCAGCACGGCAACGGTGTGTCCGACCTTGATGCCGTCCTGGGTGGCCTGGCCGGACGGCAGGGCCGCCAGTTCCGTGCTGAGCAGCTGGTCGAGGGCGGGCTGGACCGACGGGTACAGCATCAGGAGAACGTCGTGGGCGGCCTGGTCGGCGGCGGCGTCGGGCCGGGCCCCGGGGTCGGCGCTGACCGCGAACGCGTACGGCTGGTCGGCGCGGGTGATCGACACGACGGCGTCGTACATGGCCGCGTGCAACAGCGCGTAGCTGCGCGTCGGGTGCACAGTGGCCGGCTGGTTCCCCGGCGCCTTCACGATGTCGACGAGCTCCTTGTTCCAGTCGACGACGCTCGCACCAGAGCCGGGGCGAGACGCGATGCCCGACCGGTCGGCGCCAGTCGACTTGCCGGACCTGGAGAGCGCGAACGCGGTGGTGCCGCCGCCGATGAGCACGGCGATGCCCACCACGACTGCCAGCGTCCTTGTCATCGTCTTCATGTCGTGTCTTCTCCTCGGGCGGGTCGATGTCCGAAATCCACGGAGAGATAGCCGCCGGGGTTACAAGGACGGCCCAGAGCCGCGTGTAACCCCGCTGCGTACATCTGTGCGGAGCGACCACGAGGGCGGACGATGAGCATCTCCATTTCGACGACCGACCAGCGGCAATGGACGGTGTCACGGCCGACGGCCAAGGTGATGGTCGTTGTCGCCGTCGTGGCCATCGCGCTGTGGCAGCACAAGGCGCTGGCGTCGGGAGCCGCCCGGCTCGGAACCGTCTCCCCCAGCTACGTCGCGGCCGCGCTGCTCGCCGAGCTCGTGTCGTTCGTCGCCCTCGCCGAGGTTCAGCGCCGCCTGCTGCAAGCCGGCAACGCGCCGGTTGACCGGCGCTCGCTCGTGGCCATCGACCTGGCCAGCGGCGCCATCGGCGCCACGGTCCCCATCGGCTTCGCCTTCTCGACCGCGTACACCTACCGACAGCTCACCCGTCGCGGGGCGCGGCCCGCCGTCGTCGTCTGGATGCTGGCCGCCGCCGGTGCCCTGTGCGTCGCCGCCCTCGCCGCGGTCGGCGCGGTCGGGGCCCAAGTCAGCGGACTCGGCGCTCTCGCCTCGCCGCTGGGCGCGCTGGTCGGCGCCGCCTTCGCGATCACCGCGGTGGCCATCCTCGGCACGCTCATCTGGATCAGCGGGAGCACCCCACGGCTCGAGCGCGCGGCCCGCGTCGTCGGCGGCCTCGAGGCCTCGGTCTCCCGAGTGCTCCGCCGGGCTCGTCCGGACGCCGCCCGTGACGACGCGGGGTCGTTCGCGCTTGACCGGCCCGACGGCGTGGCGCTCGGCCTGCGCCACTGGGCCGGCCTGTTCTTCCTCGCCGAGGCCAACTGGCTGGCAGATATCGCCGCCCTCGCCCTCGCCTTGGCCGCGGTCGGCGCGGGCGTGCCTTGGGGCGGCCTCGTGTTCGCCTACGCCTTGAGTCAGGTGGCGTCGAGCATTCCGCTGCTGCCGGGATCGGTCGGCGTCGCCGAGGGCTCACTGGCGCTGGCCCTCGTCGGTGCAGGCGTCAGGCCGGCGGACGCCATCGCCGCCGTCCTCACCTACCGGCTCATCACCTTCTGGGTGCTGCTCCCGGTGGGCTGGGCCCTGTGGGCGCGGCTCCGCCGCGCCCCGGTCAGGGCGCCGGCCTGACGTCGATCCGTCGACCGACGAGAACCATCAACGACCAAACCCAAGGAGTTCCGTCATGCGCCGCATCCCCAAACTCGTCCCACCGGCCGTCATCGTGGGCACCGCCCTCCTGACCGCCGCGTGCAGCTCGGGTGCCGACAACCCGGCTGTCGCCTCGGGTGCCGGCAAGCCGGCCGGCGCCTCCACCGCCGCGCCGAACTACAGCGACAGCGCCCCTTCAGGCCAGAGCACGGGCGCGACGGTCGACGTTGCCGGCTCGCCGCTGGGCCAGCTGCTCGTCGACGGCTCGGGCCGGACGCTCTACCTCTTCGAGTTGGACAAGGGGACCTCGTCCACGTGCGATGGCCCGTGCGCCCAAGCGTGGCCCCCGCTGCTGACGACGGGCGCGCCGAGCGCAGGCACCGGCACCAACGCCGCCGACCTCGGCACGACCACGCGCAAGGACGGCAAGACCGAGGTCACCTACCACGGCCATCCGCTCTACTACTACGCGGGCGACAGCAAGCCGGGCGCCACCACCGGCCAGGGCCTCAACCAGTTCGGGGCCAAGTGGTATGTCCTGGCGCCGAGCGGCGACAAGATCGACAACAGCTAAGACGGAAGGCCAGCGCGCCGAGCTCAAGCCTGCAGGGGCTTGGGCTTGGGCGGTCCGTCGGTCGTGGTGGCCAGGTAGACCTCGATGCGGCCGTCTTGCTCGCGAACGGGGAGCTGCGGCAGTGGTGGGAGCAGCCCCACGGCGTCGTGGGCCCGCACGTCGCCGGTCAGGGCGAACGTCGCGCGGTGGCAGGGGCACGCCAGCTCTTGGTCGCCTTCGCTGTACTCCAGCAGGCACCCCTGGTGGGTGCAGACACCCGAGACGGCGCTCAGCACACCCCCGCTCCGCGTCAGGAAGCCGACGGTTGCCGGGGTGGCGAAGCGCACGACACCGAGATCGTCCAGCTCTGACGAGGTGGCGACGGTTTGCCAGGCCCCGTCGGCGGCCACGTTGGCCTTGTTCCGGGGGCCCCGTTGTGGACGCGAGCCGACCCGCTCGACGACCCCTCCGCCGACGGCCGCGGCTGCCGCAACGCCGACCACCTTGAGGACGCTCCGCCGGCCCATGGCGGGATGGCTCTCGCGGCAGTCCGTGGCGTCCAGCTGTTGGGCCAGACACCGCCTCAGGTCGGAGACGAACCGGGGCCGGACCACAGCGGCACCCGGGCGAGCTGCTGCGAGGGCGATCGCCATCCCGAGCGTGTCGGCCTCGGCGTCGACCGAGCGCCAGTGCGGCGCCCGGTCGGCGAGGAGGGCGTCGACCACGTCGGTGCGGAAGCGGGTGCCCATGTCGAGAGCTCCGGACTCAATGCCCGATGAGGGTGAGTCGGCGACGGCGATGCACCCGAGCCGGCGCCGGCACGGGCCGGCGGCGGTCGACGAGCAGTCCGGTCGCCAAGAGGACCACGGCCGCGGTCTCGGCCACGAGGGCGATCGCCGCCTGGGGCGCCGGCTGCCAGCCAAACTCCCGGAAGGCGAAAAGCCCCATCGGCGTGTGGGACAGCCCGAAGGCCGTGAGCGTTCCGACGCTCAGACCGAGCCCGACCAGCCACACGGCCACCGAGCTTCGGACGACCACGCGCCCGAGACGCAGCACGCGGTCGTGTCCGATCAGCAGGGCTCCCGCCACGAGGGCGGACGTGATCACCTGGAGAAGGAACCCGACGCCGATCTTTGGGATGGTCCGAAAGCCATGTCTGTAGAGGCAGTAGTGGACGTAGCCGCCGACGGCGATGGAGGCGGCGGCCGCGTACCGGAGCGCGCGGCGCGGCCGGCGCCTGCGATGGGTGGCTCCGGAGGGCCGCGAGGGAGGGCGATAAGCGAGTGCCGTCCGCGCCTCACGCGCCGCGTCGGCATCACGGTCAGGAATGGGAAACGGTCGCACTGAGACTTCTCCTTGTCTTGTTGCTTGCACGAGGAGGTAGTCGGGCGGGATACACGGCTGCGTAACCCAGGCGCCTATCTAGAAACGCAAGGAACGCCATCCCTCGATACGAGGTTCGCTCGTGACTGCCACCAGATCGCCACGGGACGGAGCGCCGGTAGCTGCCCCCCGCCCCCGCGCAGCCGGTTCGTCGCTGGCGGCAGGGGTACCCCCGACCCCCGCCGCGCCGTCGCACCGTCCCGTGGTGCCCACGCCCCGAGGACGGTGGCGGGGCATGACGGAGGCACGGTGATCCGAGCGCTCGATCATCTGCAACTCGCCATGCCACCCGGAGGCGAGGAGCAGGCGGTCTCCTTCTACCAAGCCGTCCTGGGGCTGCGGTTCGTGTCGAGTCCTCCGCATGTCGCTCGAGCAGGCGGATGCTGGTTCGAAGCCGACGCCGTGCGGGTGCATCTGAGCGTCGAGCATTTCCATCCAGCTCGTAAGGGGCACGCGGCCCTGATGGTCGACGACCTCCCGGCCTTGGTCGGAGCCCTGACGGCGGCGCGTCATCCCGTCATCGTCGACGAGACCCTCGACGGGCGCGCCCGGGTGTACGTCAAAGATCCCTTCGGGAATCGAATCGAACTCGTCCAGGACCAGCCGAGCCCGTACTAGGGCTGGCTGTCTGCGCTACGCCGCGAGGCGCAAGCGTCCGCCGAGGCGGTCCACGACATGGCGCACCGCGTACACGATCAGGGCGAGGATCAAAACGGCGTCGAGCACGCGCAGGGCGACGAAGGCGTCAACCCCGACGGCCAGCAGGACGACCAGCTGCACCGCCGCGAACGCAAGGAAGAACGTGCCGAACACGAGGGAGACGTGCCGGAACACCAAGCGGAATTCCTCGCTCGCCCTCGTCTCCTCGTCGATTGGGAAGACGTCGGCGGCGAACACCGCCGCCAGCGGCTTGCCGATGGCGACCGAGATCAACCAGACCGCGCCGTTGATGCTGCCGAGGATCGCAGGCTGCATGAGGTACGCGGTAGCGCTGCCCGTGGCCAGGCCGATGACTGCTTGGAGAACGACGAACGCAAGCACCAATCGCGCGATGGCGCCGGGGCGTCCCCGCCTCCGCTCATAGCGGTAGGCCGCCAAGGAGACCGCGGTGCCGAGCACGATGCCGACAACGACATTGCCCGTCACCTTCCATCCGGCGTAGAAGGACAGCGTCGGGCCGAGAATGTCCCGCAAGAGGCGTGGCCCGGTCGATCGCAGCAGCATCCTGCTCATGCCGCGTGTGTCTTGTTCGAGAGCCGCCTGCCGTAGCTCCTCAGTGGGATCGTCGGGTGCCGTCGATTGGTCGTCCATGGCTCTCCCACTCGCCGTCGTCAGAGGATAATTCTCCGCGAACGGCTCATTTCCCCCCGCCGCCACGAGCGGCCCGTCGGGGACCTGTCGAGTCAGCCTGCCGTAGGAGGACCCAAGGGTCGGGTCTCGCTCCACTCGAGGATGATCTTGCGCTCCGCGATGTACCAGGCCTGGTCGATCTTGGTGAACGTGTCGAGGTAGCGCAGCCACGCGACCATCATCTTGCGGGTGCCGTCCTCGGTGTAGACGTGGTGGGCAATGGTGTAGCTGTCACCGGTCCCCCGGTTCCCGTCGATGCTGACGGTGCTTTGACCGTTGAAATGCATCGTCGCTTCGTAGCGGTTCAAGTCAGCGAACACCGGCGAAAGCGCCTCTCGACCTTCGAGCACGGAACTCGGCTGGCTGTTCGGTCCCTCCATGTACACCTCGAAGCGGGTGTCGGTCGTGAAGAGCGCCTTTTGACCCTCCGCGTCACGGGTGTCGGCGCAGTGGGCATAGGCGTCGAACAACTCGCGGATGGCCAAGCGGTCCGCGGCTTCCAGCGGTGAGAGCGTCGAGTGCGATGCCATGCCGGCCCCTCTCTTTGACATATGTATAAGATTGACAGGTGTATAAAACCAGCTATCGTGCTCCAGTGCAAGTGGGGAACCCGCAGTCGGAGCGCACCGATCCCCGCATCGTGCGAACGGCCCACGCGTGTGAAACGGCGATCGTGGAGCTCGCCTCGGAACGGCCCATCTCTCAGATCACGATTGCCGACTTGGCGGACCGCGCAGGGGTAACCCGGGCGACCTTCTACAACCACTACGGCAGCCCTCTGGAGCTACTCCTCGAGGTCCTTGTCGCCGACCTCGAGCGCGTCCACCGCGTCGAGGACGAGCGTCGCGCTGAGGGTTCTCTCTCGGCGGCAGAGATGTTGCGCCTTTCGATCGCCGACGTCGCGGATCACATCGAGCGCTTCAAGGCCGTCTACCAGCAAGCCGTGTACGACCCAGCCGACGGAGCGGTGTACGACGCTCTGGTGCGGCACTTCACCGACTATGCGGTGGCGTTCATCGCTCGGAGCGCCCACCCGGACCTGCCCGATGCCAACCATGATGTCATCGCTCGGTTCGTCGCCCACGGATTCGCGGGGGCGATCAAGGCATGGCTGAGCGACAGCGCGGTCACGAAAGCCGACCTCATCGATGCGTCCGTTGCGTGTGCCCCGCCCTGGTGGAGATGACCGGGAAGGGCCTTGAGTCGTCTCATGCAACTCATGGGTTACGGTGGATGCCGATGTTGAACCGTGAGTACGAGGGCCAGAACTGCTCGATCGCGGGGGCGCTCGAGGTGGTCGGCGAGCGCTGGACGCTCCTCATCATCCGAGACGCCTTTCTGGGCCTGAGCCGGTTCGACGAGTTCCGCGAGAGCCTCGGCATCGCCCGAAACGTGCTGACCGACCGGTTGAACACGCTTGTTGACGAAGGGATCTTCGAGCGGGTGCCTTACGGCGACCGCGTCGACCGCTTCGACTACCGGCTCACGCAGAAGGGGCTCGACCTCCACGTGGCGCTGATCGGTCTCCGGCAGTGGGGCGACACCTACCTCTGCGACCAGCCGCCGACGCTGGCCCACCGCAAACGCGACAACAAGCCCCTCGTCGCCGGCCTCGTCCCCGCGGGGACGAAGACGGTTCCCGTCCAGGAGGCCGAGTTCGTCGCCGGTCCGGGCCGGGACCCCTCAGCGTCGACGTGGCAAGTGCTCGGCCGCCGCGGCTAAGTAGTCGGTCGCCCGGAAGCACCCGTGGACGTGGTCGTTGACCACGCCGACGTTCTGCATGAACGCGTACACACTGGTGGGCCCGACGAAGCGGTACCCCTGCGACCTCAATTGCTTGGCGAACGCCTCGGCTCCGGGCGTCGACGCGGGGAGGGCGGCGATGGACCGCGGCGCACGCGAGCGGGTGACCTCGTACGACCGGGCGAGTGCGACGAGGGTCGGTGACGCCGACGCCATCGCCCGGGCGTTGTCGATAGTGGCCTGGATCTTGGCTCGATTGCGGACGATCGAGGCGTCCTGCACGAGGCGGTCGACGTCTCGCTTCCTCATCGCCGCGACCTTGGCCACGTCGAAGCCGCGGAACGCCTTCCGGAAGGCCTCCCGTTTCCCGAACACGATCGACCAGCTGAGCCCGACCTCGAACACCCCCAGCGTCAGCGCCTCGAACATCGCCGCCTTGTCGTGGGTGCGCCTGCCCCAGACCTCGTCGTGATAGCGGGCTAGGGCGCCGTCGGCGGCTCCCACCCACGCACACCGCGGCGTGCCGTCGTCACCGACGAGCACGTCCTTGGCCGTCACGTCCTGCCGAGCTCGGCCCTGGCCGCGGCGACCAGCTCCTCGTTGAGGTAGGCGTGGCCGCCGAGCCCCCAGCCGCCGTCGGGCGCCTCGGTCAGCAGGACCCAGGTTCGCTCCTGCAGGCCGGGGTCGCCGGCTGCCTCGCTGGCCACACGTGTCAGCTCTGTCACCGCGGCGAGTTGTTTGTCGCGGTCGAGGGCACTGGCGTTGGTCAGCACCTGGATGCGGACCCGGTCACCGTCGCCGGCCACGTTCGAAAGGGCGTTGCCGGGCATCTCATGCACGAACGCCGCCGTGTTCCTGCGGAACAACTCGATGTCGGGCACCTGCTCGACCCGCATCAACGCAGTGGCGAGGTTCTGGGCCAGCGCTTTCGGGTCGGCGAACGTGCCCGCCGCCGCGTACACATCGATCATCGGCATGCCCTTCACTGTCGCCGCGAGCAGGCGATGGACGCATCGCGCGGTCGTGCCATTCCTTCCGCGCGAGGGGAAACACCCTCCGTTCGCGCGTTGTGAGGGAGCTGCGGGCTCGCGATCGTCAGCGGCGTGGAGCTGTGCCGGCACCGTCAGCACATCAAGCTGCTCCGACTACCCGCCGTCGTCGACGGCTGCCAGGAATGCCTCGCCGCCGGCCGGGGCTGGCGCAACCTCCGTATCTGCCTCGAGTGCGGACACGTCGGGTGCGGGGACACCTCTCCCGGACAGCACGCGATGGCGCACGCGGCCGCCGCCCACCACCCCCTCGTCCGCTCGCTCGAACCCGATGAGGAGTGGAGCTGGTGCTACGTCGACCGCGTCGGCATGCTGACGCCCGAGGTCACCGGGTCGACGAGGGTCCCGCCAAACCCCGGGCCGTGAGATCGCCGTTGGCCGAAGCCTGAGTTTTCTGATAAGACCGAGGCGTGCAGGCGACCCCTCGTGTCGCGCGGGCGACGGCGGAGTCCGCGCCCCGCGTTCGAGGCCGGGACGGTGAGCTGACGGCGGTCGGCAAACACCTTGACCACTTGCTCTCTGGACGGGGCACGGTCGTGCTCGTCGAGGGCGCCGCCGGCATGGGCAAGACCCGGCTCCTCGCCGAGGTCGCCGCCATGGCCGAGCGCCTGTCGATGACGGTCGGTGTCGGCGCAGCCGACCCGGCGGACACGGTGGTTCAGCTCGCCCCCTTGCTGGAGGCCGTGTTCGACGGCCCCGCGCCGATCATCGATCGCGCCGAGCTCGCCGACGCCCACACCTCCCCGGAGCAGCGCTACTGGCTGTTGGAGGACATTTACACCCAGCTGGAGCGGGCCGCGCTCGCGTCTCCGGTCGTGATCTGTCTCGACGACCTGCAGTGGGCCGACGCCGGGACCGCCGCCGCGCTGCGCACATTGCCCACCCGGCTCGCCACCGTCCCCGTCGGTTGGTTCCTCGCGGCGCGGCCGGGGCCGCGATCCCCCGAGGTGGTGAACGCCATCGACCATCTCGAGCGGCTTGGAGGACAGCGAATCGTCGTCGGGCCGCTCGGCGACACCGCGGTTGCCGAGGTCGCGGCGGACGTCCTCCGCGGTCAACCGGACGCGGCCCTCCTCGACATGGTGGCGAGTGCGGGAGGGAGTCCGTTTCTCCTCATCGAGTTGCTCGGTGGAGTCCGCGACGAGCACCTGATCCGCGTGGAGGGGAGTCGAGCGGCACTCGTCTCGTCCCAGCTGCCGGCGCGAGTGAACGAGATGATGCGCGGGCGCCTGGAGCGGCTGCCCGCCAGGGCCCGCAGGATGGCCACGGTTGCGGCGTCCCTCGGCCGACGCTTCTCGCTGGACGCGGTGGCCGCGATGGCCGAACTGAGCCCCTCGGCGTTGCTGCCCGCGCTCGAGGAGCTCACCGACGCGAACATCATCGTCGACCGGGACGGTGAGCTCGCGTTCGTGCACGACCTGACCTTCGAGGCGGTTCGGTCCAGCGTTCCGCGGTCGGTTCGGCGCGCCCTCGACCGGCAAGCCGCGACCGTGCTTCTGGCGAGCGGCGCCCTCCCCGTCGAAGTCGCGCTGCAGCTGGCCGACAGTGCCGAGACGGGCGACGAGGTGGCCATCGCCACGCTGCTGAAGGCGGCCGACATGCTCGGCAACACCGATCCCGGCGCGGCGGCCGACCTCGGCCGGCGGGCGCTGGAGCTCGCCCCGCAGAACCATCCGCTCCGGGGGCCCCTCGTCGCCGGGACGGCGCTTTGGCTGCACGCCGCGGCCCGCGGTGACGAGGCCAAGTCCTTCGCCGACACGGCGCTCCGTCAGGTGTTGCCTCCTGCCCAGGAGGCGGAGGTCCGTCTCGGCATCGCCGGCATGTTCTCCCTCTCTCCCGACACTCGAGCCGAGTCGTGCCGGGCCGCGCTTGCCCTGCCGGGCCTCTCGCCCGAGCTCCGCGGCCGCCACCTCGCCCTCTTGTTCCACAACCTTGTCGTGGCCGGTCGCACGAGCGAGGCGTTGAGTGTGCGGGAGAACGCGCGGGAGGCGGTCGGACGATCCGGTGAGCCGGCCGGCAACTTCGTGCTTGACCTGGCCGAGTCCGGACTCGAGTACGCCGAGGGACGGTTCTCGCCCGCGCTGGCGACGATCGTGGCTGCGCTGCGGGCAAGCGTCGGCGCAGGCGACGAGACGCGGGCCCACCTGGCGCGCCAGTGGCGCTGCGAGATGCTCGCAGTGCTCGACCGGCTCGACGAGGCGCTCGACCTTTCGGGCGAGAACGTGGCGGCCGCGCAGCGCCACCGCCAAGGCTGGGCGTTGCGGATCTTCGAGACGGGCCGGGCCCGGCTGCTCCTCCAGCTGGGCCGCGTCGCGGATGCGGCGGCAATCCTTCGCGAGCACGTCTCCGACGCTGCGGTGCAGCAGACCACCAATGCATTGGACGCCGCGAGCGTGACCGCGCTGGCGCGGGTCGCCCTCCATCTGGGCGACGAGGCCTCGTCGAGACTCGTGGACGAGATCGCGCGGGAGACGCTGCGCCAGGGCGCGCCGAGCGTCCGCCACCAAGCGGCCTGGATCCTCGCGCTGCAGGCGGCGGCGGCGGGCGACGGCGCGGCCGCGCATCGCTGGCTCTGCGCCCACGGGGAGCACGAGCGCCTGTCGGTGCTGCCGTTGTTCCCGATGGACGTCACCGACGAGACCCGCCTCGTCCATATGGCGCTCGATGCCAACGACCGTGAGCTCGCCTCTGTGGCGCGCGACGCCGCCCATCGACGGGCCGTTCTCAATCCTGAGGTCCCATCGATCGCCGCCGTAGCCGCGCAGACGAGGGGCGTCGTCGACCACGATCCCGTCAACCTTTCGAAGGCCGTGGACCTGTTCGAGCTCGCGCGTCGTCCGCTCGCGCTGGCCGCCGCCCTCGAGGACCTCGGTGTAGTCGCCGTCGACGACGGGGAGACCGACCAAGCAGTCGCCGCCTTCGGCCGGGCCTTGGTCCTGTTCGCCGATGCCGGCGCAACGTGGGACGCCGGTCGCCTCCGGGGCCGGCTGCGGGCGCTCGGCGTGCGGCGCCGGCTCGTGTCCCCCCGGCGCCCGGCGAGCGGATGGACGGCGCTGACGGACTCCGAGGCCGCGGTGGTGCGGCTGGTGGCGGATGGGCTGACCAACCGGGAGGTGGCGGCCAAGCTCTTCGTCTCCCACCACACGGTGAGCGGGCATCTGCGGAGCGTGTTCACCAAGCTCGGCGTCAACTCCCGCGTCGAGCTCACCCGCCTCGCGAGCCGCCACGACGATTAGAGATCGCGCACCCGCGCGATGCGCGACGCCGCCACCGGTTCGATAGTGACCCCATGAGCGACCTACCGAACATCGTCCTTGTCCACGGCGCATGGGCCGACGGCTCCTCTTGGAGTGGTGTCATCGAGCGGCTCCAGGCGGCGGGGTACAGCGTGACCGCCCCCCAGTTCCCCCTCACGTCGTTGGCCGACGACGTGGCCCGCTTGCGCCAGGTGCTCGTCCGGCTCGGCGGCCCGACGATCGTGGCCGGCCACTCGTATGGGGGTCAGGTGATGACCGCGCTGGGCGAGGACACGGCGAACGTCGTGGGCCTTGTCTACGTCGCCGCCTTCGCGCTCGACCAGGGCGAGTCGCTCGGCGGCCTCCTGTCCCAGGGCCCGCCGCCACCGGCGCTCGCCCACCAAACGGTCGACGACCGCGGGTTCGTGTGGCTGTCGGAAGAGGGTTTCACGAAGTTCGCGGCGGACGTCGACGCCGTGAGGTCGAGGGTGATGTTCGCCGTGCAGCAACCGCTCGTGCAGAGCGGCCTCGCGGAGGTGATGGGCGTTCCCGCGTGGAAGTCCCTGCCGACGTGGTACCTGGTGGCGACCAACGACGAGGCCATCCCGCCCGACGCCGAGCGGGCCTTCGCCAAGCGCATGGGCGCCACCACGACCGAGGTCCCGGCCAGCCACGTGGCGATGGTCTCGCACCCGGAAGAGGTGGCACAGCTCGTACAGGCGGCGGCCGAGGCTGCTACCGGCGGCTAGCTGATGCTTGACTGCGCGGGTGAAGAAGCTCGCTGACTACGGCCGAGACGACCACCCTGGCGATGATCCCGAACGCGCGCAGACGTCATGGGCGGTCGCCGTCATGGACGACTGCGATGAGTGTGGTGAGCCTCGCATCGAGTTGACCGTCGAGGAAGTCGGTCGTCCCGGCGCAGGCATCGTCGGGCACCTGGCCCCGGACACGGCTCGCCAGCTCCGCGCTGCCCTCAAGACGGCGTTGCGGGAGATCGGCGAGCGCGAAGACTGAGCCTGCTTCAGGGGCGTCCGGCGTGCGGCACCGCGACGCGTTCGACGAGCACGATGCCGTCCGACGCGCCGCCACCGCCGTAGTGGTTCGCCACGATGTACAGGGTCCGGCCGTCGTCGCCGCCGAGCATGCACGCGAAGCAGCCGCGATCAGCGTCGATCGTGGCGAGGACCTCGCCGCCCGCAGCCACTCGGGCGCAGCGCTGGCCAGGAACGCTGGCGTACCAAATTGCGCCGTCGGCGTCGACGCAGATGCCGTCGGGCGCTGAACCCGGTCCGAGATCCGCCCAGACCCTCCGGTCGACCAGCTCGCCCGAGTCGGTGATCGTCCACGCGGTCAGTCGGTCGGCGTGCGACTCGGCGACGACGAGCGTGTCGTCGTCAAGCATGGCCATCCCGTTCGGGAACCACACGTCGTCGGCGACCTGGCGGCTGCTCCCGTCTGGCAGCACGACGGCCACGATCCCCGGTTTGGGCTCCTCCCACGGCATCGAGCCCGGCATGTCCACCCACGCCCGACCGGCGGCATCGACCACGATCTCGTTGAACGGCTGGCCCGTCGCACCGTACGGCTCCAAGGCCGGGCCGGCGACCACCCCGCCGGGCGTGGTGGCGACGAGA
>DASZJL010000031.1:0-3479 GCA_035948135.1 Acidimicrobiales bacterium
TTCGTGGACGCGGCCGCCGCCCAGGCCGAGGCTCTCGGCTTCGACCCGGCGCGCGTGTTCGTCAACCATCCCATCCAGGACCGCACCGACGACGAGCTGCGGGCGCTGGCCGACGCCGCCGTCGACGAGATCCTGAAAGCGCTCACGGCCTGACCGGCTGACCGATTCGTCCCAAACCCTCTCCAAGTCTCGAATCCGCGGGAGCGAACGGGCGCAGACGGAGCGAACCCAGCGACTTGGAGAGGTTTTAGGGGAGGCGGAGGGCGCCGTCGAGCTCGATGGCGAGGCCGTCGGCGACGAGGGTGTCGGCGACTCGGTGGGCTCTGGCCGGGTCGTCGGGCCAGCCGGCGGCGTCGGGGATGCGGCTGACGTCGACGGGGCCCACTCGCATGGCGTCGACCAAGCGGCCGCGGCCCTGGCGGTCCGAGCCGACGAACGTCGACTGCTTGGTGGCCGGTGCGGCCGGGTCGGGGCCGCCGCGCCACCGGCAGTGGATGGCGACCGGGCACTCGCCGCACTTCGGCGTCCGTCGGAGACAGACGGTTGCGCCCAAGTCGATCATGGCCTGGTTCCACGCCCAGCCGTCGCCTTCAGGGACGAGCTCGTCGGCCAAGCGCTGGGCTTGAGGTAGTGAGAGCGGACGGCCGGCGACGCGAGCCAGCACCCGGCCGGTGTTGCTCTCCACGATCCCGACATCGCGGCCGAAGGCGAAGGTGAGGACGGCGCGCGCCGTGTACGGGCCGACGCCCGGCAACGCCATCAGGGAACCCAGGTCGTCGGGAAAGACGCCGCCGTGGCGGTCGACGACGGCAACCGCGGCTCGGTGCAGGTTGATGGCCCGCCGGTTGTAGCCGAGGCCGGCCCACTCGCGGACGACGTCGGCGACCGGGGACGCGGCGCACACCGACGCCGACGGGAAGCGCTCGAGGAAGGCGTGGTACTTCGGGACGACCCGCGGCACCTGCGTCTGTTGGAGCATGACCTCGCTGACGAGGATGGCCCACGGATCTCGCGTGTGGCGCCACGGGAGGTCGCGGCGCGTGCGCGCCGACCAGTTCAGGAGCGCTTGCTGCACCAGAACACGAGCGTGTTGTACGGCAGGGCGAACCGCTCAGGCTTGTCTGCAACGAGCTGCAGCACTTGCTGCACCAAGTCCTCGCGCTCCGCCTCACCCATCGCCGCGATGTAGCTGATCGAGCGCACCCGGTCGGCCAGTCCGTCGCGGTCGACCTCGTGGTCGAAGGAAAACATTCCCCGCTGGACGTCGGTGAACAACCCGCTCTCGGCTACGACCGCAGCCCAATCGACGCGGTCGTAATTGGCGTAGGGCCGGTCGCGCCAGTGCAGGACGTCGGACATCTGGCGCACCCACGGCACGGACTCGTCGCGGCGGTTCCACAGGAAGGCGAACCCGCCACCCGGCTTCAGCACCCGGCCGATCTCGAGGAGTGACGGCTGGGGATCGAACCAGTGGAAGGCCTGGGCGACGGTCAACGCGTCGGAGAAGCCGTCGCTCAGCGGCATGGCGTCAGACGTGCCGTCGAAGATGTCGAGATCCGGCACTGCCCGTGCGAGCGCGTCCCGCATCTCGGCCACAGGCTCGACGGCTACGACACGCGCGCCCGTCGGCACGAGGAGCCGCGTGAACTTTCCGGTGCCGGCAGCCAGGTCGACCACCGTCTTGCCGGCGCCAAGCCCGAGCTCCCTGACGATCAGGTCGACTGCTTCCCGCGGGTAGGACGGCCTGCCGCGCTCGTAGGCCTCGGTCCCGGCCGAGAACCCGGCCGCCGCCTCAGCTCGGATGCGAGGGCTCATTCGCCCCAGGCGTCGGCCTCTTCGTACGGGCGGCGCCGGGGCGGGGCGAAGTCCTTCTTCCAGACCATGAGCTTGCGCCGGAAGTAGCAGACCTCCTCGGCCCGCTGGTTGAAGGCCTTCGTCTCGACGGTGACGACGCCCCGATCGTCCTTGGACTTCGACTCCACCTTGTCGAGCACGCGGGTCTCGGCATAGATCGTGTCGCCGTGGAAGGTCGGCTTCTTGTGCGACAGGGACTCCACCTCGAGGTTGGCGATGCACGACCCGCTCACGTCGGGCACGCTCATGCCGAGGGCCAAGGAGTACACGAGGTTGCCGACCACCACGTTCCTGCCTTGTACCGTCTCGTGCTCGGCGAACCACTCGTTGGTGTGCAACGGGTGGTGGTTCATGGTGATCATGCAGAAGAGATGGTCGTCGTATTCGGTGATCGTCTTCCCGGGCCAGTGCTTGTAGATGTCGCCGACCTCGAAGTCCTCGTAGTACCGCCCGAACGGCCGGTCGTAGGTGGTCATCCCCCCGACGATATGGGACGCGGACCACGCACTCGATTCGTCTGAGAGACTGCCGCGGCCATGAGCGCACCGCCCCGTGTGCCGATCCACACCGCCCTGCACGGGCCGCAGCTGGCGGGTTGGCAGCCGAGCCCGGCGCCGCAGGCCCGGCACAAGGTGCTGACCGAGCCCGACGTCGAGATCCCGCTGCCCGACGGCACCGTTCTGCGGGGCGACGTCTACCGACCCGACGTCGACGCGCCCGTTCCGGCCCTGCTGTCGTGGGCGGCGTACAACAAGGACCTGCTGACGACGTGGGTGCCGGCGCCCTTCAACGAGACCGGTGTCGTGGGCTACCTGGCGGCGTGCGGCTATGCGGTGCTGATCGCCAACCCACGGGGCTGCGGGCGCTCCGACGGGTCGTTCGCCGGGATCTTCTCCGAGCAAGAGGCCGCCGACCTCGTCGACACGATCGACTGGCTGGCCGGCCGCCCGTTCTGCAACGGCCGCGTCGGGATGACCGGCATGTCGTACTTCGCAGTGAGCCAGCTGCGGGCGGCCGTGCGCCGGCCGAAACACCTCGGGGCGATCTTCCCGTTCCTCGCCCTCACCGACCTGTACCGCCACGCCGCCTATCACGGCGGCTCACTCCATTCCGGGTTCCTCTCCGGCTACATCAGCATCAACGGGAGCGCGGAGCGGCTGCGCATCCCCGCCGAGCGTCGTCATCTCCTCGGCTACGCGCTGGACACACCAGTGGCACGAGCCCTGCTGCCGCAGGTGCTGCCCCGCGTCCTCCCTCGCATCGCGCCGCACCTCGAACCGCCGCAACAGTGGACCGACGAGTTCGGCCGATTCGCCTTCGACCATCCCTTCGACAGTGACTTCTACCGGCTGCGTTCGCCGGAGCCCGCGCTCGCCAACATCGACATCCCCGTCCTGATCGGCAGCGAATGGGGCTACGTGGCCTTGCACCTGTTCGGCGCCTTCTCGGCGTGGCACCACGTGCGGGCGCCCAAGAAGCTCTTCATCGGTCCGCCAGGAGACAGTTGGCCTTGGGCCCGGTACCAGGACGAGCTGCTCGCCTTCTACGACCGCCATCTCAACGGCGTCGACAACGGCTGGGACGCGCTCCCGCCTGTTCGCTACTGGCTCATGGGCGCCGACCGG
>DASZJL010000032.1:0-3175 GCA_035948135.1 Acidimicrobiales bacterium
CCTGGTGCACGACTCGTTCGCGTTCTTGCTGGAGCGTGAGCCGCCCAGCTCGATTCTCCGACACTTCAGTCTTGATGTCATCGGCCAGTACTTCCCGGAGTATCGAAGCGAGATACGAATGCGCGCCCCGGAGTGAGGCGCCCGTCAGCCGTCGCCTCGAACTTCGAGCTGATCGAGTAGCCAGGCCGGTCGACGCACGTCGGCGTCGACGGCTCGAACACGGGCGACCAGCTCTCGGTCGGCAGTGACCACGACGACGCCGGAGTGGTCTCGCGCCATGGAGACGATGGCGTCGTCGCCCTCACCGGTCGCGTGCACGACCTCCACGCCGTCGATGGTGCCTTCCTCAGCACCCCGTCGAGCTTGGCCCTCGAACAGGAGGACGACCGGTGGCGCCAAGCGACCGTTGCGCACGCTTTCACGCACCTGTTCGGCGAAACGTCGTGCCGCTCCAGGTCGGTCTCGCCACCAGCCATCGGGCCTGGACCCGATCACGTTGGCCGCATCCACGACGAGCAACGGACGGGCCATCTACAGGACCAACCCCATGACCACGGCGTCCCAAAGCTCGCCGCTGCGGCGGCGGTAGTGACGGCGCAGGTAGCCCTCCTGCTCGAAACCGAACTTCCGATACAGGGCGATGGCGGCCTCGTTGTGGGGCCACACCTGCAGGGCGATCTTGTGGGCGCCCGCTTCCCGCGCCCAGTCGATGGCCACGGCCATGAGCGCTGCGCCGACACCGCGACCCCGGGCGTCGGAGGCCACCATCATCCCGAAGTCGGCCACGCCGTAGCCGGCGACTTCGATGCCGAGCTCGCCAACGATGCGGCTGCCGTCTTCGGCGACGAAGAACTGGGCGTCCTCCCGGCGAATGGACGACTCGAACCTGGCCCGCCGCTCGATCTTGTCGGTGGGCGCCTCCCCCGCGATCCACCGACCCTCTTCTGCCACCAAGGCGTAGAGATCGACCGCCGCGTCGATGTCGTCCTCAGTCGCCGGACGCACGACGACGCTCATGAGGTCACGCGAACAGGAAGGCGCCGCCGTCGACCATCAGCGTCTGGCCGGTGAGGTACCGACAGGCGTCTGAGCAGAGGAACTGCACGACCGGGGCGATGTCATCCTCGGGGTCGCCCTGGCGGCCGATCGGATGGTCGCGCATGAACTCGCGGTGCGCGTCCTCGTCGCGCGCCGCTGCGTCCTTCCCACGTTTGGACGCCGCGCCCGGGCAGATGCAGTTCACAACGATGCCGTCGCGGCCCCACTCGCGGGCCGCAGTCCGCGTCAAGGCGCGGATCGCCTCCTTCGACGCGTTGTAGGCGCCGTAGCCGCCCATCCCGGTGATGCCCGCCGCCGAAGCCACGTTGACGATCCTCCCCCAGCCGGCCTGCTGCATGTGCGGGTACACCGCCTGCATCCCCCACAGGGTGCCCTTGACCCCCGACTCGTAGAAGACGTCCACGTCGTCCGCGGCGACGGTCGCCATCGGCGCTTGGGGCCGGAAGGTCTGGGCGTTGTTGACCAGGGCATCGACGCGGCCGAAGTGCTCGACCGTCGCGGCCACCATGGCGTCGACCTGCTCATTGCTGCTGACGTCACACACCGCGGCCAGCGCGGGCACGCCCAACGCGGCCAGCTCCTCGACGGTCCGCGCCGCTCGGTGTTCCTTCCACTCGGCCACGACGACCGAGGCCCCGTTGCGACCAAGGTGCAGTGCGATCCCCCGGCCGATCCCCTGCCCCGCGCCGGTGACGATCGCCACCCGGCCCGCCACACCGTGCTCGGTCACGGCGACGAGTTCTTGGTGACCGACTTTCGGTACGCCTTCGGGAAGAAGGCCCGGGCCAGCGGGGCCATCACCGGCAGGCGGCTGGCGTTGAGCTCGATGGCGTCCGAACCCATGCGCTCGAGCACGAGCTCGGCGATCTGGTCCTCGGTGCGGCGCACCGGCTTCGGAGGCAGCGGCATGCCTCGCTCCACTGCCTGCAGACCCATCGGCGTCGGCACCCACCCCGGATAGAGGACGTGCACGTGCACGCCGCGGTCCCCGACTTCAATCGCCACCGCTTCCGAGAACGCCGACAATGCCGCTTTGGACGCCGCGTAGGCCGCACCGCCCGGCGCCGGCGCCCGAGCGGAGTCCGAGGAGATGTTCACCACGGTGCCGTGTCGGCGGGCGACCATGCCCGGTACGACGGCGAGCGTGCCCGCGACCACGCCGAAGAAGTTGACGTCCATCGTCGTCCGGAAGTCGTCGAGCGTCGCGCCGGGAACCCGGGTCTCGGACTCGACGCCCGCGGCCGCGATCAACACGTCGATCTTGCCCTCGGCCTTCTCGACATCGGCTAGCAGGCCCTGGTAGGCGACGGGGTCGCCGACGTCGCACACCACCGTGCGGCTCGACGGCGTGCGCCCTCGCAGCTCGGCCGCGAGGTCGTCGAGAAGCGCTTGGCGACGGGCGATCCCGATCACCGTCGCCCCCCGCCCAGCCAGCTCCACCGCCAGACGGCGACCGAGGCCCGACGAAGCGCCCGTCACCACCGCCACCTCACCGTCGTACCGCTTCACGCGCGCGGCAACCCGAGGACGCGCTCAGAAATGATGTTGCGCTGGATCTCCGACGTTCCGCCCGCGATCGTCCCCGAGAAAGAGCGCAGGTACTGGGTAGCCCACGCGCCCTGACGCCAGCCACTGGGGCCGGGCAGATCGACATCGACGCCGTCAGCACCGAGGGCCTCCATGCCGGTGAGGTACAGCCGGCGCTCGGACTCGCTGCTGAACAGCTTGAGCAGCATGTGCTCGGTGGACTGCTGGCCGCGAGCGAACTTGGCGAAGCCGCGGTAGCCCATGAGCTTCACGGCCTGGCTGTCGATGTAGAGCCCCGCGACCAGGTCGCAGAAGCGGCTGTCGCCCGACAGTCCCAACCGCTGGCCCAGCTTCACCAGCTCGTTCACGCCCTGCTCGATGTTGCTGGCGTTGCCGATCCAGAGCATGCCCCGCTCGTGGCCGAGCGAGCCCTGGGTGATCGGCCAGCCCCGGTTCAGCTCACCGAGCAGGTTCTCGCGCGGCACGACGACGTCGCTGAAGAACACCTCGTTGAAGTCGGCGTACTCGGGATCGGTCAGCTCGGGCAGCGGTCGGCAGGTGATGCCCGGCGTGCGCATGTCGATCACCA
>DASZJL010000033.1:0-47274 GCA_035948135.1 Acidimicrobiales bacterium
TTCATCGTCTATCAGTGCTACCAGCTCGCGTACAGGTTCAGTGTTGGCCTGATGCTCTTGACGCTGTTCGACGCCTTCGTCGTCTGGCTCACGTGGCGCGAGTGGCGCGCCCGCGTCGACCATCGAGAGGTCCACGCCTGATTGGCCTCTGCCGTGGGCTGCTGCGGTGGGCGTAGCTGGACTTGAACCAGCGGCCTCCTCGGTGTGAACGAGGCGCTCTACCAGACTGAGCCATACGCCCTTGCGGGCCGCAAGCGTACCGCTAGGACTCGGCGCCGCTCATGGCCGGCTCGGGAGCGGTGAGCGGAGCGCGCAGGGTCGACGTCAGTCCGGCGGGCAGCCGGGCCGGGTCGAGGGTGAAGTGAAGACCGTCGACCACGAGGCCTCGGTGCCGCCCCGCGAGCCACACCAACGGATCGTTGTCGCCCAGCTCGACGTCGACGCGGGAGAGATGGCCCCGGCCGCGGACGCTGGCGGGAACGACGACTGGCCCGTCGCCCCGACGCTGGAGGTTGCGCATGGGAATGAACAGCGGGACGACCGGACCGGCCGGGCGACCGCGCACGACCATGCCCCGCTCAACCCACCGCAGCGCGCGCTCCTCCCCCTCCCGCTCCCACAGGAGCGTGCCGAGCTCCTTGGGGAAGCCCCAGTTGAGACGCCCCCCGACGCGGGCCGCCGGCGAGTCGACGACGATCGTGGTGACGCAGAGCCCCGGACGCAGTCCGAGCCGCGCCGGCTCGGCGACGAGCATCTCCGAGTACGGGCCGACCGGCGACTCCTGGTAGCGGGCCGCAATCACAACCGCGGGTCCGACCAACGGCCGCAAACCTTCAGGAAGCGCACCGCCCCGCGGGCGCCGGGCCAACCCGACGACGCAGTCGCCCAACAGCTTCCACGGCGCATGGGGCGCACCCATGCACGAGAACGCTAAAGGACTCTGCTCAGGAGCGCGTTCCGGCGCGCGAGCGGGACCGAGAACGCGAAGCCTTGCTGCGCGTGCCCGACCGCTCGATCGCCGATTCGTCGGTGCCGAGGTAGGACGCGATCACGGCCGGGTGGGAGAGCACCTCGTCGGGCGTCCCCTCGGCGATCACGCCGCCGAGCTCGAGGGCGACAAGACGGTCGCAGATGCTGCTGATCATCGGCATGTCGTGCTCGATGACGAGCATCGAGCACCCGGTGTGCTCGCGAATGCGGAGCAGCAGCGGACCCAGGGCCTCGGTCTCCTTCTGGGCAACGCCACCGGACGGCTCGTCGAGCAGGAGGATCTTCGGCTGCTGGGCCAGGATGCAGGCCAGGTCGACGATGCGGCGCGAACCAGTGGAGAGCTCGCCCGTGAGCTTCTGCCTGAACGCGCTGAGCCCCATCATCTCGATCAGGTCGTCGACGACAACCCGCACGGCCAGTTCGGACTCGAACGACGCCGGCAGCTGCAGGGCGGCCGCGAACATGTCGCGGCTGGACATGTGGCGCTCGCGAGCCACGGCGATGGTCTCGTACACCGTGAGCCCGGGATACAGCATGGCGTCCTGGAACGACCGGGCGAGGGCGCCCGTGGCGCGCATGTACGGGGGCCAGTCGGTGATGTCGACGCCGCGGAGCCAGATGCGGCCACCGTCGATCTGCAGGAATCCCGAGACGCAGTCCATCAGCGTGGTCTTCCCGGCGCCGTTGTGGCCGATCAGCCCGACGATCTCGCCCGGCTGGACGTGTAGGTCGACATGGTCGACCGCTGCGATCCCGCCGAAGCGCTTCATGACCTCGTTGCAGGCGAGCACGGGCGAAGCGTCAGGGTCGATCTCCGGCCGGACGCCGGCGGCCGTCTCGACGACGATCTCTTCCTCGGCCTTCTTCCGCCTGCCGCGTCCCCCCTTGGCCGACCCGTCGCCGTTGCCGGCCGCGTCGGCCGCGTGGGCAGAGGCACCCGAGATGAACACGGCGCGCAGGATGTCGGGCCGCTCGAGCAGCTCCGAGGCCGGCCCTTCGAATCGCACCTCACCCTTCTCCATGAAGACGGCCCGCTCGGCCAGCTGCAGGGCGACGTTCACGGACTGCTCGACGATGACGATCGTCGATCCCCGGCGGTGGATCTCGCGAACCACGTCGAGGAGCTGGCCGACGATCGTGGGAGCGAGACCGAGGGAGAGCTCGTCGATCATCACCAGCTCGGGCCGGGTCATCAGGGCCATACCCAGGGCGAGCATCTGCTGCTCGCCGCCGGACAGGTCGCCCGCCATCTGCGAGCGCCGCTGGTCGAGGACAGGGAAGAGGTCGAGCACCTCGCGTCGTGCTTCGGCGATGCGGTCCTGCTCGTCAGCGATCAGCCAGGAGGCCAGCTTCAAGTTCTCGTCGACAGAGAGCGTCGGGAACACGCCCTTGCCGCCGGGCATCAGCGAGATGCCCTTGCGGGCGGTGACGTCGGCGGGAGTCTTGGTGATGTTCTCGCCCTTGAAGGTGACGGTGCCCGCGGTGGGTCTCACCAGGCCGCAGATGCCCTTGAGCAGGGTCGACTTTCCGGCGCCGTTGGTGCCCAGCAGGGCGACGATCTCGCCCTCGACGACATCGAAGTCGACGCCGAAGAGGATCTGCACCGGCCCGTAGGCCATGTCGAGCCCCTGGCAGGACAGCAGAAGGTCCTTGTCCTTGGTCGTCACCGGATGACTCCCTCGAGCTCGGGCAGCTTGCCGTTCCCCTCGACCTCGTCGATGGCGGGCGCAGTCAGGGCGCCGGCGAGCAGGCTCTCCTCGTCCTCGGCGTGATCCGCTTCGCCCTCGACCCGCCTATCGGCCACCAGGCTGGGCACGAGGATGCCTCGTCGGTTGGCGATCCCCCGGAGGATGCGGTCGCGGACGCCGTACACCACCTGCCCGATGCCGCCCGGTACGACGCTGAGCACCCAGAGCAGGCTGATGCCGCTGATGACCAGGTGGTACTGCCCCAGAGCAGTGATGGTCTCGATGTACTTGAAGAAGAGGACGCCGATGATCACGCCGGCCACGGAACCGAGGCCGCCGATGACGCTGTAGCCGAAGACCGTGATGCTGTCGATCGCCGGGAAGCTTCCGGGGTTGAGCGCCGTGAGCAGATAGATGGTGAGAGCGCCGGCGATCCCGGCGATGACGCCTGAGACCGCGAACCCGGCGAGCTTGACGCGCGTGGTGTCGACGGAGGCCGCCTGGGCGGCTCGGTCGTTGTTCTCGGCCGCGATCATGACGCGCCCGGCGCGGGCCTTGCGCAGGCCCATGGTGACCAGGATCGTGACCAACAAGAACGCCAGGCACACCAGGTACATCGTGTACTGGTCGTTGAGATCGAAGCGCTGCAGGAGCAGCGGGCGGTCGACGCCGGAGGACGGGATCCACGACGAGAAGTTGGACGAGTTGAGGAAGTACAAGTCGAGCGCCACGGCCAGGGCGAGAGTTGTCACGCCGAGGAACATCCCCTTGATGCGCAGGGCGGGGAGCCCGATGACCACGGCCACCAGTGCGCCGGTGGCGCCCGCCGCGAGGATGACGAAGAAGAAGTCGGCGTTCCAGTGAGAGACCATATTGGCCGCAACCATCGCGGATATGCCGGCGATCCCGAACTGACCCAGGCTCATGTTGCCGCCCCAGCCCGTGAGCACCACCAGCGAGACGCCCACGATCGCCCAGACGATGGCGTACGACGCCAGCAACTGGTTGCTCGGCCCCCACATCGCGGGGATGAAGATGAAAGCGGCCGCCGTCAGGGCCAGGAGCCCCCGCTTCCCCCACCGGACCTCCGGCACCCCGCGCAGCTCTTCGGGAATCGGCTTCAGGGCGGCCACCGACGCCCACGACGAGGTCGCGCCTGCGTAGGCGCGCGACAGGCGGCCCGACTGCGCCATGAGGGCGATCAGGATGACGGCCAGATAGACGACGTAGATCAGCGACGGGTGGTTGGGCGCGTTCCAGTGCACGAGCTGCTCGGCGATGCCCAACCCGATGCCGGCGAAGAACGCCGTCGGCAGCGACTCCATGCGCGCCACGACGGCTGCGGCCAACAGCGGCAGCAGCACGGTGGGCCCGTTCGAGGTGATGCCGGGCTTCACGCCCTCGAACGGCGCCGACAACATGTAGGTCAGGACGGCGAGCGATCCGGCGATGGCCCACACGATGGTGGCCAGACGCCGCACGGGGATGCCGAGCAGGAGTGCCCGATCCTCGTTCTCGGCCGCGGCCCGCACCGCGATGCCGACCTTCGTGCGCAGCAGGAACCAGGCCAGGAAGGCGATGACGACGGGGACGATGAGGACGATGAGGATCTCGGCGCTGTGGAACGTCGACACGGAGATCCGAAGGGAAACGTTGAAGGGCGGCGAGAACGCGCCCGTGAGTGACGTGAAGTTCTCTCTCTTGCTCCCCAATATCTCGAGGCCGCCGAACGCCGTTGCCAACCCGATGGTGGCGACGGTGAGGATGAGCCGGGGCACCTTCTTCTTGTTGAAGTTGCGGATGACGCCGACCTCGGTGATCCCGCCCACCAGGAAGCCGCCGACGACCGCTGCGGGCAGGGCGATCCAGTAGTTGAGGCCGTGCTCCTTGACCAAGCCGATGGCGAGGACCCCCACCAGGCTGCCGAGGGCGCCATGGGCGAAGTTGATGATGCGGTTCGTGCGGTAGATCAGGATGAGGCCGAACGCGCCCAGGGCGTACACCGAGCCGTACACCACACCGGCGAGCACGATGCCGATCGGCGCTTTCTTGCCGAGCCAGCCGCTGTCGCCGCCGATCAGGCTCCAGACGACATAGACGACGACGACGGCGCCGACGATCACCTGGGTGCGACGGGTGCTGGTCATGTCACGCCAGCGCTCCGCGATCGGCGAGTTACCAATTCGGTCAGTGAGAACGCTCATCGGTCAGCCGGACGGGATCGGGCAGCCGGGAGGACCCTTGGGCACGTTGTCGATCGTCCAGCGCTGCTTGGACGTCTCGATGTAGGCGCCGGGCTTGCTGTTGTACGGCGACACCGTGCTCGGGCTCCAGCACACCTCTCGGAAGTCGTTCGGGATCGTGTACTGGTCCTTCCCGAACCCCCACAATCCGGCGGGGCCCAGCTTCGCTGGGAAGCTGAACATCCCCTGCGCGTACGACTGCGGTGTCAGGTTGGGCCCGGCCATCTGGAGGCCGATGGCCATCATCGCCATCTGGCCGTAGATGATGTTCACGAAGAACGAAGGCTCGGTGTTGGGCGACACCGCCTTGTAGGCCTGGTAGCCCAGCGTCTGGGTGTAGGGCACCGCAGCCAAGTTGGGGCTGATGCCGATGGCGTGGGCGAAGGCCTGCTGGTTGTACAGCTGGCCCACGTAGTCCTGGTCGACGAGGGCGGCGCCGATCTCCACGAATTCGGGGATCCAGTTCTGTGAAGACTCCTGCCCCGTCAGGTACACGGGGAAGATCGGGTCGCAACCGCAGAGGATCGTGGTGTAGCCCGCGGCCTTCAACTTCGACACCAGGTTCTGGGCCTGCTGCGACTCGGTGCCCAGGTCGAGCGTGTAGCTGAAGTTGTCGACGGGGCAGCCGTGGGCCTCCATGACCTGCTTGAAGACCGTCGCCGACACTTGGTAGAGCTCGTTGGCCGGGGCGATGCCGGCGAACTTGCGGGGCTTGTTCTTCATGTCCCCGCCCGCGTAGGCCGCCGCCGAGCCCGCCGGGCAGAGCTTCTGCACGGCGTAGTCGGCGATCGAGGTGGCCAGGTGGGTGCCGTCGGTGGCCAGCGACCACGCGTACGGCGAGTGGTCCTGGTGCCAGTAGCCCGGCATGTACGGGTCGCCCAGGGCGATCACCTGCTGGGCCTTCAGGGACGTGGCGTACGGCTCGGACCCACCGGTCAGGTCGACGAAGGCGTTGATCTGCTTGCCGACCTGGACGGCGTCGGCCTGGGCGGCGGCCTGGCCGTTGCCCTGCAGCTCGTTGGCCAGTGAGCCTTGACCGTTGAACGTCTTGACCGTGATCTTTCGGCCGTAGAACTGGTAGTGGGTGTTGAAGTATTGAGCCAGCGCGTTGATCGTGCGGACGTTGTCGTCGTTGGTGTCACGCAGCTGGGCGCCGGCCAGCTGAGCCAGGGTCTGCTGGAACGACTGGTCCGCCGTCAGCCGGACGGCCATGGTGATGCTGTCCTTGGTGACACCCTTGGAGGTCGCTCCCCCGTTGTCGCCGGTGAACTGGATGCACGGCGGGGAATAGGGGTCGCCAGGCACCTGCAGGGCCTGGCCGGTACAGGCGGTGGTCTTGCCGGGGAGGCTGACGGTCTTGCCGGCCGTCCCCGCCTGGCCCGCCGAGCCCGTAGCCCCACCTGCGGCCGCAGCTGCGGCGGGGCCGGCGGCACTCGACGTGCCGCTGTCGCCGACCGCCACTTGCTCGCCAGACGTGCCGGCGCCGGTGGCGCTGGCGTTCTTCGTCTTCTGGGCCTTGCTGGGCACCGTCACGGCGATGAGCACGATGACGAGCACCAGGGCGGCCACCGGGCCGTAGCCCCGGAGCAGCCGCTGACCGGTCGTGTAAAACGGCCGGTCGATCGAGGTGACGCCGCTCCCGGCGCCGTTGGGCATCGACATGTTCGCGTTACTCCTCTGAGTCGAACGCCAGACGACTGTGGGACCTGCGCATCATGCGCCGGTCGCCCTCGGCGAGGGCAGCCAGGAAGGCAAGGCCGCCGAGGCCGATCGCCAGCAGTGGACCGCTCGTATGACTGACGGCTGCGGCCCGCTCGAGTGGCCGGGTCCCCCCGGCTGTCGAGTTCTTCGCGCCGCTACCGCTCCCGCCCACGTCGGCCGCGCCGGCCGCCAGGGTGTCGCCGCCGACCGCACCCGGTGTCCCGGGCGTTCCCGCAACTGCAGCCGTGCCGGCCTGGGTTTGGTTCAGACCGGCGACCGAGGTGGGCGCGAAGGGCGCCAGGTCGAAGGGGTTCACAGGGGTGTCGCCGCTGGTGGCGTTGACGCCGCCCAGGGCCGTGTTGAAGTACCCGCCGCCCGTGAAGGAGGCGATGGTGATGTCTGCGACCGTGATCGGGGTGTCGGACTGGCAGGTGGCCGCTGCGATCTGCGCAGGCTCGGGGGGCCCGAAGCCGTTCTCAAGGCCGCTCTCGATCGGGTGAAGCTGCGCCTGGAGGGGGTTGCTCACCTGCTTGGTGATCGCGTCGCGCTTGTCGTTCGGCACCCACCTGATCTCCAACGGGGGCACCGACGCCAGGCCCAGCACCACGCTCATGCTCGGGGCGCTCACCACGATGCCAAGGTTGGACAGGGCCTGGTTGACAGCGTTGATAGCCGCCGACGGGTCACCGGTGGGGACGGCGTTGCCGCCGATGGTCAGCGAGCCGATGGTGAAGTTCCCCTGCGGCTTGCCCGAGCCGCCCGTCGGATAGGACACGTCCCAGTGCAGGCCGTTGATGACGACCTGACCGGCCAGGTTGAGGCTGCCGATGTCAGAAGTGGCCGCCGCCACGCGGTCACCCTTCACGAGGCCCGACCACGCCTTGGACGTCATACCCGACACCGAGAAGCCGTTGCCGCCGATGAGTCCGTAGTACGTGTCGGCCTCGCCGTACGGGGTGCCGTTGGCCAGGACGTGCTCGGTGGCGGCGAACGACGGCGGGAAACTGGCCGGGCCCAGCTTGTTCAGGCCGTACGTGGGGTCTTGGGTCTTGTCGTCGACGCCATTGCCGCCGCCCGGCGTCTCGGCCTGCAGCGGGTCGGGTACCAGCGCGACCTGGGTGGCGGACGGGGCGGTCCCGCAGTTGTAGCCCTTCATGGAGGCGCCCACCGCGCCGAGGTCGACGCCCTGGGACTGGGCCCGGGCCACGCTGTTGGTGTGGCCGGCCAGGGCCTCACCCATCACGACGCCGACGGCCAGCGACCCCTCGTGGGGCGTGACCTGGAGCGACTGCGCGTAGGAGCCGCCCACGCCGGGCGCGACGTCCGCACCGGCCCTCGACGCCGGCCCGTAGCCGACGGCGCCTGCGATCACGGCGGCGCTCGACACGCCGCCGACGGCCCAGCGCATCCAGCGCCGGCCTCGGGTCCTCGTGTGGATCGGCTCGCTCATAAGGTCGACGACTCCCTCGCTATCCGGTCTGAAGATTCGACGCAACTCGGCCTGTGACCTTCGTCATGCCCCTTCCATAATGGGGACTCTGCGCGGGAAAAACACCGCGCTCCGTAGGAAATTGTCGATCTTGGGCTCGGCTGGGAGCCTGACGGGTCCCTCTGCTGTAATCGCCCCATGCGCATCGGGCTGGTGGCACCTCCGTGGGCGCCGGTCCCCCCGCACCTCTATGGCGGGATCGAGCTGGTCGTCGACCGTCTCGCCCAGGGCTTCGTGGCGGCGGGCCACGAGGTCGTGCTGTTCACCACGGGCGACTCCACGTGCCCGGTGCCAAAGCGCTGGCTCCTCGACGAAGCCGAGGGCGTACGCATCGGCTTCAGCGTTCCCGAAGTGCGCCACGTGCTGGCCGCCTACGTATCGCTCAGAGACGTCGATCTGATCCACGACCACAGCGTTCTCGGGCCCATCCTGTCCGACCACTACACCGAGCTGCCAGTCGTGACGACCATTCACGGGGAGCTCAACGGCGAGCTGCGCGACATCTACGAGCGGGTCGCCACCAAGGTCGCGGTGGTCGCGGTCTCCCATGCCCAGCGAAAGCCGGCCCCCGAACTTCGGATCGCCCGCGTGATCCACCACGGCATCGACGTCAGCGACTTTCCCATCGGCAACGGCGACGGCGGCTACCTCCTGTTCTTGGGACGGCTCTCCCCCGACAAGGGCGCCGGTCGGGCCATCGAGGTGGCTCGCAAGGCCGACGTCCCTCTTCTGCTCGCCGGCAAGATGCGCGAGCCCTGGGAGCGCGACTACTTCGAGGCGCGGGTGGCACCGTTCCTCTCCGAGCAGATCCAGTACCTCGGTGAGGTGGGCCACGAGCGCAAGCTCGAGTTGCTGGCGGGCGCGCGAGCTCTGGTCTTCCCGATCCGGTGGAACGAACCGTTCGGCCTGGTGATGATCGAGGCGCTGGCGTGCGGCACGCCGGTGCTCGCCTTTCCCGAGGGCGCGGCGCCCGAGGTCGTCGAGCACGGGCGCACCGGCTTCCTGTGCCAGGACGAGGGCGAGATGGCCGACGCCGTCCTCCGGCTCGACCAACTCGACCGGGGCACGTGCCGAGCCGCCGTCGAGGGGTACTTCTCGACGGCGCGCATGGTCGACGAGCACATCGACCTGTACGAGGAGCTGCTGTCTTGACCGGTCCGCCGGCGACGATCGAGAGCGTCGACCTCGACCACGTAGCGGTCGCGGTCGAGCAGTGGGCCGACGCCTGGCCGCGCTTCGTCTCGACGCTCGGGGGGCGCTGGATGTCGGGCGGGCGCGGGCCGGGCTTCGCGCCCTGTCAGCTCGGGTTCGCCAACGCCATGCGCGTCGAGGTCCTCGAGCCCCATCTGGTCGACCGCAACGACTTCCTGCGCCGCTTCCTCGACCGCAGCGGGCCCGGTCCTCACCACATGACGTTCAAGGTCAAGGACCTCGCTTCCGCCTTGGTCACGGCGGAGGGAGCCGGCTACCGCCCCATCAACGTCGACATGCGCGACCCCTTGTGGAAGGAGGCGTTCCTCCACCCCAAGGAGTCGTGTGGCGTGGTGGTGCAGCTGGCCCAGTCGATCGAGGGCTACTGGGAGACGCCACCGCCGGAGGGGTTCCCCGAGCGCGGACCAGTCATGGCGTCGCTCGTGCGCGTCGTGCACGCCGTCGCCGACCTGGACGCCGGCCTGCGCCTCTTCGCCGGCCTGCTCGGCGGCAAGGAGAGCGGCCGCGGTGCCGACGAGTCCATCCGCTGGGTCGACCTGGCGTGGCCGGGACCGGGCCGGGTGCGGTTGGTGACGCCGTCGGCGCCGGCCAGCCCCGTCGCCGAATGGATCGGCGACCGCCCGGGCCGCGTCCACCACATCGCCTTCTCGGGTGTGTCCGGCGCGGGCGTCGACGGCGCCATCGAGTTGGCCGACGGCAGTTTCGAACTGCCGCCCGACGCCGCGACCGGCACCCGCCTGCTGCTAATCGATCTGTAGGACGCCGACGCCGGTGATCCGGTCATGGGCGAGGTCGGCCAGGGCCCGGTCGGCCTCGTCGAACGGATAGACGCGCGTCATCGTCTCGATCGGGATACGTGCCGCGACGTCGAGAAACGCCTCGCCGTCGGCGCGGGTGTTGGCGGTGACGCTGGTGACGGCGCGCTCGTCGAAGAGGTCACGCTCGTAGTTCAGACTCGGAATGTCGGTGAGGTAGATGCCGGCGATCGAGAGGGTGCCGCCGCGGTCCAGCGCTTCGAGCGCGGGCGGCACGAGCGTGCCTACCGGAGCGAAGAGGATGGCGGCGTCCAGGGGCTCGGGCGGCGCGTCGGTTGCGCCCCCGGCACTTGCCGCGCCGAGTTCCAGGGCGAGGCGTTGCGCGTCCTCGGAGCGAGTGAGGACGTGCACGGTCGCGCCTTCGAACATGGCGACCTGAGCCGCCAGGTGGGCTGACGCCCCGAAGCCATAGATGCCGAGGCGCCCGCCTTCGGGAAGATGGGCTCTGCGGAGGGCCCGGTAGCCGATGATGCCGGCACAGAGCAGCGGCGCGGCGTGCACGTCGTCGAACGCGTCGGGAAGCCGGTACGCGTAGGCCTCGTCGACCACCGCGTACTCGGCGTAGCCGCCGTCGGCGTCCCAGCCCGTGAACTTCGGGTCGACGCACAAGTTCTCGTCGCCGCGCGCGCAGAACTTGCACACGCCGTCGGTGTGGCGCAGCCAGGGGATGCCGACGCGGTCGCCCTCCTCGAACCGTGTGGCCCCGGGGCCGCGCTCGTCCACGATGCCGACCGCCTGGTGTCCGGGAATCGTGCCCGGGTGGTGCGGTTGCAGGTCACCCTCGGCCAGATGCAGGTCGGTGCGACACACGCCACACGTCTTCACCTTGATGCGTACGGCACCGGGCCCGGGACGGGGGTCGGGGCGCTCGACGCGGACGAGGGGCCTGGTGTCGATGGGCCCCGGCGCGTCGACGGCCCACGCCCTCATTCGGGTTCGGGGGCGGGGCCATCGCCGGCGGCGGCGACGGCGGGCGGCTTCGCCAGCGGGATGCCATCTGCTCGCAGGCGACTGGCGATGCGGGCGCGCATGGCGCGGGCGAAGGCGTCCTGTCGTTGGGGCGCGGTGCGGGCCGTAAGCCGGATGGTGAGCCCGTCAGCGCTCATAGCCTCGACGCCGAGCACTTGGGGGCGCTCGACGATGTCCGCAGACCACGCCGGGTCTTCGGCCATCGCATCGCACTCCTCGACCATCAGCGCGAGCGCGCGATCGGCGTCGACCTCGAGGGGAAGGAGGATGTCGACGGTCGCCCGCTGCCATCCCATCGTGGTGTTGGCGACCTTGCGGATCTCGCCGTTGGGCACGAACCACACCGCGCCGTCGTCGGCTCGCATGCGCGTGACCCGGAGGGTGACGTCTTCGACCGTGCCCTTGGCGCCACTCACGTTGATGCGATCGCCGACGCCGTACTGGTCCTCGACGAGGATGAAGAAGCCGGAGAGGAAGTCGCGCACCAGGGCCTGGGCACCGAAGCCGAGGGCGACGCCGACGATGCTGGCGCCGGCGATGAGGGGCCCGAGGCTGATGCCGAGGATGCCGAGGATCGTGAGCCCGGCGGTCGTCCACACGACGATGCGCACGACACTGCCGGTGACCGCGGCGAGGGTGCGGGCCCGCTGGTCGGCTCGGGCCGAGGCCCGGCGCACGGGCGTGATGCCCGCCATGGTCTCGACGGTGCGACGGGCGAGGCGGCCGAGGACCCGAGACAGGATGGCGGCGATGACGATGACGACGAGGATCCGCAGCGGACGGTCGAGCGCGAACTGCACGGTGCGGGCCCAGAACCCGGTGAGCCCGAGCTTGTTGACCAGCTCGCACCCGTAGTCGTTGTTGGCACAGACCGCTCCCAGCACCATGGCCCTAGCCTCGCGTGTTCGTGGGTGAGCGCAGGAGATCCTGGTGGGGCTGGGGGTGGGAGGACGAGGCCCTCTCCCCTTCGCAGGTGTCTTCGTTGGGCGCCGCCGTGGCCGGTCGGCTGGGGATCTCCGACCTTTCGCCCCGGCCCGCGCCGACGCTGGCGTCGCTCGACCTGCGGCCTCCGCGGTTGACGCCGCCGCCCGCGCTCGCCGACATCTGCTCTTCGGACGTGGAAGCGCGGGCCGGCCATACCTACGGCAAGAGCTTCCGGGACGTCGTGCGGGCGTTCTCGGGCTCACTCGAGCATCCGCCCGACGTCGTGGCGCGGCCTCGTGACGAGGCCGACATCGTCGACCTGTTGGACTGGTGCGCGGACGCCAACGCCGCCGCAGTTCCCTACGGCGCCGGGTCGTCGGTCGTCGGCGGCGTCGAGTGTGAGATCGGATCATCGTTCGCGGGGTCGGTGTCGATCGACCTGTCGTCGCTGGATCGCGTGCTCGAAGTCGATCCCGTGTCGCGGGCGGCACGCATCCAGGCCGGGGCGCGCGGTCCGGTGCTCGAGGACCAGCTGCGCCCCCAGGGGTACACCCTGCGGCACTTCCCCCAGTCGTTCGAGTTCTCGACGCTCGGCGGGTGGCTCGCGACGCGCTCGGGCGGTCACTACGCCAGCCTCTACACCCACATCGACGACTTCGTGGAGTCCATGCGAGTCGTGACGCCCGCGGGCGTCGTGGAGTCGCGGCGCCTGCCCGGCTCGGGGGCCGGGCCGTCGCCCGACCGGATGTTCCTCGGGTCGGAGGGAATCCTCGGCGTCATCACCGCGGCGTGGATGCGCGTCCAGGACCGCGTGCGCTTCAAGGCGTCCGCAGGGGTGCACTTCGATTCGTTCGTTGGGGGCGCTGCGGCGGTGCGCGCGGTGGCCCAGTCCGGGCTGTACCCCACCAACTGCCGGTTGCTGGATCCGGGCGAGGCGATGATCTCCGCGGGCGTCGGCGACGGCTCGGCCCTGTTGGTCCTCGGGTTCGAGTCCGCCGACCATCCCGTCGACGCGTGGATTTCTCGTGCGGTGGAGCTCTGTGCCGACTTCGGAGGAACCGTGCCGGACGGCGTGAAGACGACGTCGGAAGGTGCGGTGGGAGCCTGGAAGAACTCGTTTCTGCGGGCGCCGTACGGCCGCGACGCGTTGGTGTCGTTGGGCTGCGTCGTTGACACGTTCGAGACGGCGGTGACCTGGGACCGCTTCGAGGATCTGCACGCAGGCGTGACGGCTGCGGTCGAGAAGGCGTTGCAGTCGGTATGCGGGGGCGGATGGGTGACGTGCCGGTTCACCCACGTGTACCCCGACGGACCGGCGCCATACTTCTCGTTCCTGGCGCCGAGCCGGGCGGGGTCACAGCTTTCGCAGTGGGAGGAGATCAAGTCGGCCGCGTCCGATGCCGTGTTGGCGTTCGGCGGCACGATCACCCACCACCACGCCGTCGGCCGCGACCATCGCCGTTGGTACGACCGTCAGCGGCCGGAAGGGTTCGCTCTCGCGTTGGCAGCCGCCAAGTCCGCGCTCGACCCGGCGGGCATCCTGAACCCGGGAGTCCTCATAGGTCCGCAGTGAGCTCGGCGACGATCTCGGCCGCGGGCTGCGTCTTGGTGACCGCGCCGACCGACTGTCCCGCGTAGAGGGCCATCGCCGCGATGGTGCCGGTGGTGTTGCGGCCGGGGCACGGAGGAGCCAGGTGCGGGACCGGCATGCGCTGGCCCCCCATCACGGACTCGCCCACGGTGTCGCCGTCGAACGCGTTGGCGGCGTCGATGCAGCTGGCGAGGACCCGATGGGGCGCGTCGGGCCACATGAAGGAGAACGTGGTGGTGAGGACCGTGTCCTCTGCTCGTGCGTTGACGAGAGCCTGGGCGTATTCGGGGTGGGTGTCGGCCTCGTCGGCCGCGACGAAGCGAGTACCGACGCGGGCCCCGTCCGCTCCGGCTGCCAGGACGGCTTTGACTGCCTTCGCGGTGCCGATGCCGCCCGCGGCGACGACGGGCGTGGTGTCGCCCACCGCTTGGAGCACGCCGTCGAGCAGCGGGAGGAGACCCGTCGTGCCTCGCACGTGCCCACCGGCCTCGACGCCCTGGGCCACGATCACGTCGCACCCGGCTTGTTGCGCGCGCCGGGCTTCGTCGGCGTCGCCGACCTGCCAGGCGGCAAGCGCTTGTCCGTCGTGGGCGATGTCGACGAGCTTGGGGTCGGGGTCGCCGTAGAAGAACTCGACGAGCCTGGCGCGCTGTGATGCGATCTCCACCGCGGCCGGGTCGACGAACGGCATGAGAAAGTTGACGCCCACCGGGGCGTCGGTGCGGGCCGCCACCTCGTCGAACGAGGCCGCCAGGTCGGCCGTGGCGATACCGGCGCCGCCGAGCATTCCGAGCGCACCGGTCGCGGAGACCGCCGCCGCCAAGTCGGCGGTGGCGACGCCGCCCATCCCGGCCTGCTGGAGGGGAATGTCACAGCCGATGAGCTCTGTGAACCTCGTCGTCAACACGGACGTCCTCCTAATGTTGCTTGGGCGATGAGTCTCCTTCGGCGCAGCGACGAGGTCGAGTTCGGCGTCCAGGAAGCCGAAGCCGAAGAGGCGTTCCTCGAGGGCGACGTCCCGTATGTGCGGGGGTCGGCTCGGGCCGCGCTGGCGCATCGGAACTTCACCATTGTCTGGTCCGGGCTCACCGCGTCCAACGTCGGCACGTGGATGCAGAACTTCACCCTGGCCGCCTACGGCTGGGACCTGACGCACTCGGCCGCGTACGTCGGCCTCCTCGGGTTCGCGCAGCTGGGGCCGATCCTGCTGTTGTCGACGGTCGGCGGCGTGCTGGCCGACGCCTTCGATCGCCGGCGGGTGATCGTGCTGATGCAGTTCGGGCAGCTGGTCGGGTCGCTGGTGTTGGCGTTGCTGGCCGCGGCCGGCCACCCGTCGACGCTCGCGCTCTTCCTCTGCGTGCTGGCCATCGGCGTCTTCAACGCGTTGAACGCGCCGGCCATGATCGCCGTCATCCCCAACCTGGTGCCCCGGGAGGACCTGACGGGCGCCATCTCGTTGCAGTCGATGCAGATGAACGCCTCGCGCGTCGTCGGACCCGCGTTGGCGGGCGTGATCTACGCCGGCTCCGGCGCGGCGCTGGTGTTCGTGTTGAACGCGGCGACGTACCTTTTCGCAGTCGCAGGCATTGTGATCGCGAAGTTCCCGTCGCGGGTCGAGAAGGCGCCCAGCGCCGAGGCCGGCCTCAAGCGCTTGGTGTCGGGGTTCCAGATCGCGTGGGCCGACCGCTTGGTGCGGCGCATCCTCGTCACGGTCACCACGTTCTCGTTCTTCTCCCTGTCTTTCATCTATCTGATGCCGACACTGGCCTCGGAGAACCTTGGGATGAAGACGAAGAGCATCGCCTACGCGTTGCTGTTCGCCGCCTTCGCCTTGGGCGCGGCCCTGGGCGCGCTGTCGATTGGCACCGTGCTCGTGCGGCGGTCGAAGCCGCGGATCGTGCGAGTGGGATTGGCGTCGTTCGGCGTTCTGCTCACGGCGTTCGCCCTGGCCCGGTCGGCGGCAGTGGCTTATCCGATCGCCTTCGCCGTGGGGTTGTCGTACTTCGCGGTGATCACATCGCTGTCGACGATGCTCCAGGCCCACCTCACCGACGAGGTGCGCGGCCGGGTGATGGCGATCTGGATGATGGCTTTCGGCGGAACCGTCCCCGTCGGCGTCCTGGCCGCCGGCGCCGTCGCGGAAGCAACGTCGATCACCGCCGTCGTCCTCACCGGCGCCATCGTTGCGCTGTTGCTCTCCGTGTATGCCGACATGCGGGCCGTCGGCGCCCCCGCCGAGTAGTTCCCCGTACCATCGACTCGTGCGTCGAGTCATCGCCCTCGGGGGAGCGATTGGGTTGGCCGGCGCGGTGTGGATCGCCGTCGCGGTCAGCCCGGCCCGCGCCAGCGACAAGGCCGTCAACATCGTCGGCGTCAACCAGGGCTACTCACCGGGGTCGGTGACCGTCGATCCCGGCGACACCGTCACGTGGACCAACCGCGATCCCACGCCCGCGCCGCATAACGCCATCTGCGACGAAAAATGCCCCGAACCGTTCTCGTCCGGCGATCCCGGAGCCACGGGGACGACCGGCACGTTCCGCTTCCGCTACTCGGGGACCTACAACTACAACTGCGCCGTCCACCCGAACATGAAGGGGACGGTTGTCGTTACCGGCAACATGCACCCGCCCGCGCCGGCCCCTCAGGCTGGGGCGTCGTCGCCGTCGGGTGCGCCGGCTGCGGCATCCCCGGCAGGCCAGCCCGCGTCGGCGGGAGGGCCGGCGGTCGCCAACTCGGGCGCGTCGGCTGCGGCCTCGGCGTCGTCGCCGTCCACGCCGGGTGCGTCGGGTGCGTCGGGCTCGAGTGCCGACGCCGGCACCGATGGCAGCGCGGTCAAGACGCCGCTCCCTCCGGTCGGCCAGCTGGCGCTGCCCCAGCCTCAGGTGCGCGTTCAACAGGCGTCGTCGTCGGGAACACCGTGGTGGGTGCTGGTGCCGTCGTCACTGATCCTGGTGATCGCGGCAGCGGCCTGCGTTCTGGCCTGGTTCGGGCCACGACCACTCATGCCGCGGGCGTCGGAGTCGGAGTCGGGGTCGGCATCGTGAGGCGGCTCGTCCTCGTCTTGGTCGGCATCGCGCTGCTGCTGGCGGTGCCCGCGGTGCCGAGTGGCGCGAGCGGTGGTCGCCTGTTGCTTGTACCGCAGCAGTACAAGTCAATCGGCGCGGCTGTGGCCGTCGCCAAGCCGGACGACTTCATCTTGGTGGGGCCCGGGACCTATCACGAGGCGGTCACGGTCAAGACGCCCCACATCACGATCCGTGGAGTCGACCGCAACGCTGTCGTCCTCGACGGCGAGAAGAAGCGCACCGACGGCGTGTACGTCGACGGTGCCAACGGTGTCGAGGTCGACAACATGACGGCCCGCAACTACCAACGCAACGGCTTCTGGTGGGAGGGAGTCACCGGCTACGCGGGTCGGTTCCTGACCGCGCAGGACTCGGTGTCCTACGGCGTGTACGCGTTCGACTCCACCGTCGGCGAGTTCAGCGACGACGAGGCGTCCGGCCACGGCGACTCCGGCTTCTACATCGGCCAGTGCTTCGACTGCAAAGCGCTGATCACGCGGGTGCACGCCTTCAACAATTCGCTCGGGTACTCGGGGACCAACGCCGGCGGCGTTGTCATCACCGACTCCGAGTGGGACAACAACATGGCGGGCATCGTCCCCAACACGTTGTCCTCGGAGGAGGACTACCCCCAGGGCGGCAAGACCGGGAACACCATCTCCGGCAACAACGTGCACGACAACAACAACCGGACGGCCCCGGCCACGTTCGCCATCGGGCCGGTGAACCCGCCCATCGGCATCGGGATCGAGATCGCGGGCGGGTGGAACAACGTCGTGGAGGGCAACCGGGTCCGCGGCGAGGACCACTACGGCATCGCGTTGCACTGGCTCACGACGCCGGAGGTCGGGAACCAGGTTCGCCGCAATGACGTCGCACACAGCGGCAAGGACGCCGACCTGGCGTGGGACGGCGCGGGTGCCGACAACTGCTGGGAGGGGAACGCGGGCGCCAGCTCCGATCCCCCGGCGCTGGAGACCACCAACGGCTGCGCGGCGGGCGGGTCGCCGGTGGGCGGAGATCCGGCGACGGGCGTCCTCGTCGCCCTCAACGGAGCCGGCATCACCGAGCCCCGCTCGCCCGCCGACCAGCCCCACGGCGGTCCCGCCGACCCGATGCCCGACCCGTGCGCCGACGCCCCGGCCGGATGCCGCGAGGCGCTGTCGTCGTCGCGCGCCGCTACGCCGGTGGTGGTCAACGCCCCGCTCGCCACGGTGAAGGGGAGCACCGCCTCCGGCCGCGCCGCCTCCCCGACCACGCCCAGCACTCCCGCCAGTACCGCCCAGATCGTCGCCGGCCTGCAGCACACGCCGACCCAGGAAGAACTGGCCACCTCCCTCGCCGCCGCCCTCGCCAACCTCCGCCAACGCCCGATCGACGTCCGCATCCCCGCCGCCGGCCGCGACCTCGTCGGCGGCGCCGCCCTCACCATGGCCCTGCTCTCCTTGCTCCTCTTGGGCGCAGCCGCCGCCGGCTGGCTCACCCGCCGCCCACCCCCCACCTCCGGTACTGGGGATGAAAACCGACGGTGAGCGTCGATTCTCATCACGAGAACGGGCGTTAGGCGGCTCCGAGGAACGCCCGCGCCCGAGCGGCCGCCTTTTCCGGCCGGTCCCAGATCTCAGACTCCGGGAACCGTTCGACCTTGAAGCCCGCCGCCTTCAGCCGGGCGTCGCGCTCTTCGTCGGCTTTGGTATCCATCGGGCCGTCGTGGAACCGCGCGCTGTCGACCTCGCCGACGGCGACGAACGGGCGCCAGTAGAAGTCGACACGCCCTATCAGGTCGTTTTCGTTGCCGAGCCAGACTTGACACTCGGGCAGCGGGACACCCTCTGCCTCGAACGCGTCGAGGAAGCGCAGCTCCAGTCCGCTCTCAGCACGTCGGCCGGAGGCGCGCATGCCGAGGACCTTGCGCATCGCAGCCGTCCCGGGCCGCCCTCGCTTGCCGAGCTCGCGCACGATCGTCTGCAGCGAGTCCTCTGAGGTCAGTCGCATGGCGACGGCATTGCTGCAGGCTCGTTCGAGTCGTGACAAGGAAATGTGCGACGCGATGTCAAAGAGCGTGCGGCTCGGACGAGTCACGCGGATGCCCTCGCGGACGAGGATGTGATCTTCACGAAGCGCGCAGCTCTGCCGGAGGTGTCCGAACGCAGGCGTGTGATTCGAGCCGTACGGGTTCATGGTGTCGACAGAGCCTTCTGGGAATCCCGGAATGCGCCAGAAGGCGGCAGCAGCGAGACGTGCGATCGCGGCGAGCGGACCGGCAGCGAGCTGCGCGGCCAGGAGATCCTGCTTCCAATCGTGAGGCGCAGCGTTGATGACGTAAAGGCCCGAGGCGCGCCGTTCCCACAGTCCAGCGCTTACTCGAGCCTCGGCGGCGCGTTCTGACACACCGAGGCTCCGAAGTTCTTCCAGCAGAACGATGCCGCGGCGCGCCACCTTCGCCGCCGCCAGCTCGATCTCCATCCCTCTCACGGCGGCAAGTACACCAAGGGGGTACGACACAATCGCCACCCCACCCGTTCTCGTGATGAGAATCGACGCTGAGCGTCGATTCTCATCCCCAGAACGGGAGGTGGAGGAGAGCTAACGGAGCGAATGGAGCCTGTCGGTGCTTCTAGGCCTCTCGGGTGCCGAACCCTTCTCGGGGGATGGTGATGAAGAGGCCGTCGGCGGTGGCGATCTTGGTGCCGGCCGCGTCGGTGGCTTCGGCCTGGATGTGGAGGCGGCGTCCTCTGCGGTCGACGAGGCGGGCGCGGAACTCGATCTCTTCGCCCACGGGGGTGGGGCGCTTGTACCGAACCGTGAGCTCGGCCGTGTACGCGGGCGACTCGTTGATGGTCAGCACGAAACCCATGAGGTCGTCGAAGACGGCGGCGACGACGCCGCCGTGGGCGCGGTTGGGGGCGCCCTCGAACGCGGGACCCAACACACAACGGGAGACGGCTTCGTCGCCCTCGCGGAAGAACTGCACGTCCAACCCCATCGGGTTGGCGTCGCCCGACACGACGCAGTCCGGGAACGTCCCGATGGGCGCCCCCTCGAGCGGCTTCTCGAACATGTGCTGCTTCATCGTCTCGACCGACCGGCTGCGCCCGGGTGCCGACTCGACCGCCGGCAGCCACTCCTCGACACCGTCGGCGATCGAGTCGAACACCGAGGCCGGCACGTCGTGGCTCACGATCGCATGCCCGAGGCGGCGCAGAGCAGACGCGGCGCGTATGCGCGCGACCATGTCTTGATCGTCAGCCATTCGCAGAAGCTACCGGTCCCCCTCGAGCCGAGCGCCGACCAGATGCGCGCCCTCGGGGAGGACGTACTCGACTTCGTTGTCGACTTCATCGAGCAGCGCGCCACGGCGCCGGCCGACGACCGAGACCACGCCCTCCCCCAGCAAGTCGACGACGTCCTCGACTACATCGGGCACGCGGCCCGCAAGGCGGTCGACCCCGCGGGCCCCGGCTACCTCGCCTACATCCCCGGCGGCGGCCTCTACACCGCGGCCCTCGCCGACTTCATCACCGCCGCCGTCAACCGGTACACGACGGTGGCTGCTCTTGCGCCGGCCTTCGTCGAACTGGAAGCCAGCGTCATCCGCTGGATCGCCGACCTCTTCGACTTCCCCGCGGAAGCGAACGGCATCCTCACAACCGGCGGGAGCATGGCGAACTTCTCTGCGCTGGTAACGGCCAGGGAGTCCCTCGGCGGCCATGGCGGCACCATCTACGTCGACGACCAGGCGCACCACTCGATCGCCAAGGCCGCCGTCCTCGCCGGCTTCCCCCCCGACGCGATCCGAGTCATCCCGTCCGACGACGCCGACCTCCGCATGGACGTCGAAGCCCTCGACGCCGCCATCAACGAGGACGAGAACCCGTTCCTCATCGTCGGTAGCGCCGGCACGACCAACACCGGCGCCGTCGATCCACTGGACGACCTGGCGACGATCGCCGCCACCCACCAACTCTGGTTCCACGTCGACGCCGCCTACGGCGGCTTCTTCCAACTGACCAACCGCGGGAAACAGAAGCTCGCCGGTGTCCAAAGGGCCGACTCCATCACCCTCGACCCGCACAAGGGGATGTTCCTCCCCTACGGCAGCGGCTGCCTGATCGTGCGCAACGGCAGTGAACTCAAGGCCGCGCACACCGCGGGCGCCGAGTACATGCAGGACCTGTCCGACGTCGGTCTCCCGAACTACGCCGAGTACTCCCCTGAGCTCTCCCGCGCCTTCCGCGGCCTCCGCATCTGGCTCCCCATGCAGCTGCACGGCGAGCAAGCGTTCACCCAAGCCCTCGATGAGAAGCTCGACCTGGCCCGCCACGCCTACCAGCGCCTCAAAGCGACGAACCTCTTCGACCTCCCGTGGCACCCCGAGCTCTCGGTCGTCGCCTTCCACCACCCCGACGGCCCCCGCATCCTCGAGGAGGTCAACGCCAGCCGGCGGGTCTTCCTCTCCAGCACCACGATTCACCAACGCCACATCCTCCGGATCGCCATCCTCAGCCACCGCACCCATCGCGACCGGGTCGACGAGGCCGTCGACCTCCTCGAGAAGGCGGCGCGGCAATGACAGAACAAGAGGCCAAACGGCGGTTCGCCGACGCGCGGGTCGCCCGCCTGGCCACGATCGACGCCAACGACACGCCCCACCTCGTGCCGATCTGCTTTGCCGTCGACCAGGCGACCGACACCATCTACTCAGCCGTCGACGCCAAGCCAAAGACCACCCCCGGCCTCAAGCGCCTCCGCAACATCCAGCACAACGCCAACGTGACCCTCCTGGTCGACCACTACGAGGACGACTGGGCCAAGGTCTGGTGGGTGCGGGTGGATGGCATGGCGGCCGTCCACGACACCCACGAGCACGGCCGGGAGCTGCTGGCCGGCAAGTACCCGCAATACCGGGACAACTCGGGCGCCCTGGGCCGGATGGTCGTCATCGACGCCACCAGATGGGCCTCGTGGGCCTACAGCGATCCGGTGTAATCTGATCGCCCCGGGGCTCGGGCAATGGCGCTCCTTCGACGAGGAAGCGCCCCGGACCGCACCGCAGCTGTAACACCAATCCCTGTCCTTTCGCGCGGAGGTAGCCCGAGCAATGCGCCCTGAACTCGATTCCTGCGGCATCGGCTTCGTGGCCGACGCCCAGGGGCGGTCCAGCCGAGCGATCGTCGAGGCCGCCCTCCGCGGGCTCGCCTGCGTGAAGCACCGCGGCGCCGTGGCCGCCGACGCCAAGACAGCCGACGGCTCGGGTGTCCTCCTCCCTATCCCTGCGTCCATCTTCGGCGAGGGCCACGGGCTCGCCATGCTGTTCGTCCGCGGCGACGACCCCCGCGCCCAGGTCGAAGCAGCCGCCAAGGAAGAAGGCATCGAGGTCGTCGACTGGCGGGAGCCGCCCACCGACGACGACCAGCTCGGCGACCAAGCGCGCCAGTTCAAGCCCCGGTTCCTGCAGGCCGTGCTCGCCCACCCCCAAAGCGACGAGCGGGCCGCCTTCCGCATGCGCAAGCGCATCCAGGCCACCACCGAGGGCACCTACGTCGCCAGCTGCTCCTTCCGCACCGTCGTCTACAAGGGGCTGGTCGCGGCCGACACCCTGGGCGACTTCTGGCTCGATCTGACCGACGACCGCTTCGACGCCCCCTTCGTCGTCTTCCATCAGCGCTTCTCCACAAACACCACGCCGACCTGGGCCCGGGCCCAGCCCTTCCGCACGCTCTGCCACAACGGTGAGATCAACGCCCTGGCCGGCAACGTCAACCGCATGCGGGCCCGCGCCAACCTGGGCACCGAACAAGCCGGCCTCGGGCCCGAGGACGTCTTCCACCCGGTCATCCACCCCGCGGACTCCGACTCCGGCCAGCTCGACTCGATGGTCGAGCTCCTCGTGCGCGGCGGCCGCGACATCCGCCACGCCGTGGCCATGCTCATCCCCGAAGCATGGGAGGGCGCCCGCGACCTCGACCCCGCGGTGCGCGGCTTCTACCGGTACCACGCGTCCCTCATGGAGCCGTGGGACGGTCCGGCCGGCATCATCTACACCGACGGCGTCGGCGTGGGCGCGGCGCTCGACCGCAATGGCCTCCGACCGCTGCGCTACGCGGTCTGCGAGGACGGTCTCGTCGTGTGCTGCTCGGAGGCCGGCGCGGTCGACGTGAGCGGCCATGGCCTCGTCGAACGCGGTCGCCTGGGTCCCGGCCAGATGCTTTTCGTCGACCCCAGCCGCGGTGTCCTCCGCGACGACCAGTGCAAGGAGCGCCTGGCGGCCGCGGCGCCGTATGCGCGCTGGGCGGCCGACGGCCTGCGCAAGCTCGACCCCGGTCGCCCCGTCGAGGACCCCGACAGCGCCGAGACCCTCGAGACCCGCCAGGCCGGCTTCGGCTACACCAAGGAAGAGCTGGCGATGGTGCTGCGGCCCATGGCCCACGACGCCAAGGACCCGACGTTCGCCATGGGCGACGACGCCCCGCTTCCCAACCTGGCGGGGCGGCCGCGGCCGATGCACCACTACCTGCGCCAGCGCTTCGCCCAGGTGACCAACCCGCCCATCGACCACCTGCGCGAGCGGCTGGTGATGAGCCTGCGGACCCTGCTCGGCCCCCGCAAGCCCATCCTCACTGAGACGCCCGAGGCCGCGCAGCTCCTCACCCTCAAGTCGTTCTTCGTCTATCCGTCGACGATCGTCGACCTCATGGAAACCGAAGGCTCTGGTTTCGGCTGCGCGCGCCTTGACGCCACCTTCCCCGTGGCCGACGGACCGCAAGGCCTGCACACGGCCGTCGAACGACTCGGCGACGAAGCAGAGCAGCACGCCCGCGCCGGCACCGGCATCCTCATCATCGACGACGGTGGGATCTCTCCCGAGCGCGCCTCCATCCCCGCCCTCCTGGCCACCGGCGCGGTCCATCACCGCCTCGTGGCCAAGGGCCTGCGGATGAACACCAGCCTCGTGGTGCAGGCCGACGACGCCCGCGACAGCCACTACATCGCATGCCTTCTCGGCTACGGCGCCGACGCCATCTGCCCAGGCCTGGCGTTGGAGACGGTGGCGGCCGAGGCCGACGCCAACGAGGACTCCGAGCTCGTCGGTCCCGAGGCCCAGGCTCGGCTGCAGGCCGCGATGGAGGATGGCGTCCTCAAGATCATGTCGAAGATGGGTATCTCAACCGTCGACTCCTACCGAGGCGCCCAGATCTTCGAGGCCATCGGCCTCGGTCGGGACGTGGTCGACGTCTCCTTCACCGGTACGCCGTCGGTGATGGACGGCATCGGCTGGCAGGAGCTTGGTGAAGACGCCCTCGCCCGGCACGCCGAAGGCCGGCTGGTGGACGCCGGCTACTACCGCGCCCGCAAGCGCGGCGAGTACCACACCCACAACGACGACGTGGTGAAGTCGCTCAACGAGTTCAAGGCCGCCCACCTCCTGCAGCGTGCCCTCAAGGACGGCAAGGACGAGCTGTACGACAGCTTCGCCGAACTGGTCAACGGCCGCCCGCCCACTGAGCCGCGCGACCTCCTCGAGCTTGTGGCCGCGGGCGAACCAATCTCGATTGACGAAGTCGAGCCCGCCCTCGAGATCACGCGCCGCTTCTCGACGGGCGCCATGTCCCACGGCTCGCTCAGTCGCGAGGCGCACGAGACGCTGGCCGAGGCTATGAACCTGGTCGGCGGCAAGTCGAACTGCGGCGAGGGCGGCGAGGCGCCGTACCGCTTCCGCACCCGGGGCCAGGAGAAGGGCGACAAGAACAGCCGCATCAAGCAGATCGCGTCGGGCCGCTTCGGCGTGACCCCCGAGTACTGCGCGTTCGCGGACGAGCTCAACATCAAGATCGCCCAGGGCTCCAAGCCCGGCGAGGGCGGCCAGATCCCGGGCGCCAAGGTCTCCGACGAGATCGCGGGCCTGCGCCACACCCAGCCCGGCATCGGCCTCATCTCTCCTCCGCCCCACCACGACATCTACTCCATCGAGGACCTGGCCCAGCTCATCTTCGACCTGAAGCAGGTCAACGGCCTGGCGGACGTCTCGGTGAAGCTGGTGGCCGAGGACGGCGTCGGCACCATCGCGGCCGGCGTGGCCAAGGCCCTGGCCGAGGTCGTCCAGATCAGCGGCGCCAACGGCGGCACCGGCGCCTCACCGCTGATGTCGATCAAGCACGCCGGCCTGCCCTGGGAGCTCGGCCTGGCCGACACCCAGGCCGCGCTCGTCGAGAACAAACTCCGCGCCCGAATTCGCGTGCGCGTCGACGGCGGCTTTATGACCGGCAAGGACGTCCTCATCGCCGCCCTGCTCGGCGCCGACGAGTACTCGTTCGGCACCGCGGCCATGATCGCCGAGGGTTGCATCATGGTGCGGGCCTGTCACAAGGACACGTGCCCGGCCGGCGTCGCCACCCAGCGCCCGCACCTGCGGGCCAAGTTCGCAGGCTCGCCCGAGGGTGTCGCCGGCTACTTCGTCTTCATCGCCGAGGAGATTCGCGGCCTGTTGGCGTCACTCGGCCTGCGCTCCCTCGACGAGGCCATCGGCCGGGTCGAGTGCCTGCGCCAGAAGAAGGTCGAAAACGAGCGCGGCAACAGCATGGACCTGACGCCGCTGATCACCCCGCCGGACGACCCGGACTCGCCGCGACGCTTCGTAGCCCCCGTCGACATCCAGAAGACGCGCTCGTCCCTCGGCGACCAGCTGCTGGCCGACGCCTTTCGCGCCATCTGGGACGGCGACGAGATCAACCTCGAGTACCCGATCACCAACTCCGACCGCACCGTGGGCGCCGCCCTCGGCGGGGCCATCGCCCTCGAGTACGGGGCCGTCCCGCCCCGCGGCACGGCCTGCGTGCGCTTCGACGGATCGGCGGGCCAGAGCTTCGGCGCCTTCCTGACCCACGGCATCGAGTTCGACCTCGTCGGCGAGGCCAACGACTACGTCGGCAAGGGCATCGGCGGCGGCCGCGTCGTCATCCGCCCGCCCGCCAACGACAAGGGCGACCCCGTCCTGGCCGGCAACACCTGTCTCTACGGCGCCACGGCCGGCGACGTGTTCATCGCCGGTTCCGCCGGCGAGCGCTTCGCGGTGCGCAACTCGGGCGCCACTGCGGTCGTCGAGGGCGTGGGCGACCACTGCTGCGAGTACATGACCGGCGGCACCGTCGTCGTCCTCGGCGACGTCGGCTACAACGTGGGCGCGGGCATGACCGGCGGCCAGGCCTTCGTCTACGACCCCGACGCCAACCTCACCGCCCGGCTCAACACCGCCCTCGTCGAGGCCGTGCGTCCCGACGCCGAGCTCCTCGAAGAGGTGCGCTGGCTCATCGAGCGCCACCACGAGCTCACGCAGTCGCCGCGGGCCGCCGAGCTTCTGAAGGACTGGGCCCGCACCGTCAACCACATGTGGCTGGTGGCGCCGACCGACCAGATCCGCCGCATCCAGGCTGAGCAGGCGGGCCGGGTGTCGGCGTCCGCCTGAGCTTCCCGGGCCCTATCGAGGCCGTCCTGTTCGACATGGACGGCGTGCTGATCGACTCGGAGTCGATCTGGGCCGAGGTACGCCGCCAGTTCACGCTCGAGCATGGCGGCCACTGGGGTCAAGGCACCCAGGAGAAGATGATGGGGATGAGCTCGCCCGAGTGGGCGGCGTTCATGCACCAGGACCTCGGGGTCGAGCCGACGCCGGACGAGATCGTCGCCGGCGTGGTCGACGCCATGGCGGCCCGCTATCGCGAGCGCATCCCGGTGTTGCCGGGCGCTCGTGAAGCGGTCGAGCGGCTCGCCCGGCGCTGGCCCCTCGCAGTGGCCTCGTCGGCCAACCGTCCGCTCATCGACCTCGTGCTCCACGAGCTCGACCTCACGTCGGCGTTCGGGGCCACCGTGTCCACCGAGGAGGTCGACCGCGGCAAGCCCGCGCCCGACGTCTACCTCGAGGCCGCTCGCCGCCTTGCGGTGACACCGACGCGCTGCGCGGGAATCGAGGACTCCACGAACGGTCTGCGCGCCCTGTTCGCGGCGGAGATGCGCGCCATCGCCGTTCCCAACCGCGACTACCCGCCTGAGGCCGACGTCCTGGACCGGGCCGACGTCGTCATCTCGGACCTGAACGAGCTCACGCCCGAGGTCATCGACCCGTCGACGACGTAGACGTCCAGTTCGGGTCGATCACCTTCACCGTCACCAGGGCGACGGCCATCAGGCGGTCGTCGCGTCCGAGGTCGACGACGCGCACCTCGACGACGGCGTCGGACTTGCCGACGCGCAGCGGCGTGCCCGTCGCTCGAACGGGACCGTTGCGTCCGGGTGCGAGGAAGGAGATCGAGATGTGCTGGGTGGCGACCAGGCCGCCGACCGCTTGCGCCGCCGCCGAGGCGCCGGCCACGTCGACGATGGTCGAGACCACGCCGCCTTCGAGCGAGCCGGCCGGGCCCTTGAGGTCGTCGCGGAGGTCCAGCTCGACCGCGACCTGACCGGGCTCGTCGCCCGCCAGCCAGCGAAGGCCGAGCGACTGCTGGAACGGTGTTCCGATCGGCACGGGGCATGCCTAGCATCCTCAGCCTTGAGTGCACCTGTGTTCGAAGGCGTAGGGGTCGCCCTGGTGACGCTGTTCGCCGACCACGGCGGCCTCGACGCGGCGGCTACAGCCGAGCACGCCGAGCGCCTCGTCGACCTCGGCGTGCGAGCTGTCGTCGTGGCCGGAAGCACCGGCGAAGCGGCCACGCTGGATCGCGACGAGCGCGTCCACCTCATGCGAGCTGTGCGTGAACAGGTCGAGGTTCCCGTCGTCGCCGGCACCGGTGCGCCGTCCAGCCGGCAGGCGGTGGCGTTCACGCGGGACGCGTGCGACGAGGGAGCCGACGCGGTGCTCGCCCTTTCGCCGCCGGGCATCGCCCACGTGCATCCGTATTACGAAGCGGTGGCCGAGGCCGCCGGCGACGTGCCGCTGCTGGCGTACCACTTCCCCGGCTTCTCGCCGCCCGGCATTCCGCTCGAGGTGCTGCCCTCGTTGCCCGTCGCGGGGTGCAAGGACTCGAGCGGTGACCCGGGACGCCTGCTCGACACCCTCGACGTATTCGACCGTCCGCTCTACACCGGATCCTCCGCGCTGCTCGCGTTGGCGGGCCCGGCCGGCTGCGCGGGCGCCATCCTCTCGCTCGCCAACGTCGACCCCGAGCGGTGCGTCGCCGCCTTCGCGGGCGACGTCGACGCGCAGCGTCAGCTAGCGGCGGTCCGCCGGGCCGAGGGCGACGACTTCCCCGCCGGCACCAAACGGTTGACGGCCGCGCGGTTCGGCACGTCGCCGGTCATGCGCGTGGGTTGACTCATCAATTTGGACTGACCAACCCATGGTCGCGGCACCGGGCCGTGACGCGCGTCGGCGTGACCTGCACGGTCAGCCGGCGCCCGCACTGCGCGCAGAAGCGGGCCGGGTCCAGGGGTGGCGCGCAGCCCGCACATTGGTCGACAGGCTTGCCGCACCCGGTGCAGAACGAGGGCCGCTCGCTCAAATGACCTTCGACAGCACCCCGACGGGCATGCGCAGGTCCTGGAGCATCTGCAGGTCTTGCTCGGGCTCTCGGCCCAGCGTCGTGAGGTAGTTGCCCACGATCAGGGCGTTGATGCCGCTCGTCATCCCCATGGCCTGGAGCTCGCGCAGCGTCACCTCGCGGCCGCCTGCGTAGCGAAGGATGACGCCGGGCAGCGCGAGGCGGAACAAGGCGATCCAGCGGATGGCCTCGAGGGGCTGGACCAGTTTGCGGATCATCAGCGGCGTGCCCGGACGCGGGTTGAGGAAGTTCAGCGGGACTTCCGCAGGATCGACGTCACGCAGCTGCTGCAGCAGCTCGAGGCGCTGTTCGTCGGTCTCGCCCATACCCAGCAGGGCGCCGCAGCACAGCTCCATGCCGACGTCGCGTACGAGCCGGCAGGTGTCGAAGCGCTCGTCCCACGTATGGGTCGTGACGATCGTCGGGAAGAACGAGCGCGCCGTCTCCAGATTGTGGTTGTACCGGTGCACGCCACCGGCGGCCAGGCGCTCGGCCTGCTCGGGGGAGAGGATGCCGAGGCTGCAAGCCACGTTGAGGCCGGTGCGCTCGCGCACGAGGGGGACGACGTCGAGGATCTGCCGCATGATGCGCTCGTCGGGACCGCGCACGGCCAACACGATGCAGAACTCCGACGCGCCGACCTTGGCCGTCTCTTCCGCGGCAGCCACGATCTCGTCGGCGTCGAGGAAGGGCGTCGCCTTCACCGGCGACTCGAAGCGGGCTGACTGGCTGCAGAAGCTGCAGTCCTCCGGGCAGCCGCCGGTCTTGGCCGACAGGATGCCCTCCACTTCGACCTCGGGACCGCACCACGCCAGCCGAACCTCGTGGGCCAGCGACGCCAGCGCCGGCACGGACTCCGGCGGCAGTGCGGCCAGACGGGCCAGCTCGTCGGGCGCCAGCTCACGGCGCTCGTCGAGCAGTGTGGTCGCGGCGTCCGACAGCACCTCACGCGTCTGGATCATCGGCGGCTCAAGCTATCGGCATGATGCGATCGGCGATCGCATCGACGTCGACCACGACGTCCAACCCGTAATGCTCCCCAAGCCACTCCCGGTTGGCGACGTGGAGCTCGTTGCCGGCATCGAAGCGGTTGAGAATGACGGGCACCGGCACGGGCGCCAGGGCGGCGAAGCTGAGGAGCACGGCGTTGATCGTCCCCAGGCCGGCGTCGGCGACGAGGACGGCGGCGTCAGGCTTGAGCACGCCCATGAGGTCGACGGTGTCGCCGTCGTGGGCAAGCGGTGAGCGAACGCCGCCCGCCGTCTCGACCAGTCCGATTTCGACGCCGTCGCCGAACTCGATCTCGGCCGCCAGCTCGGCGATCTTGATCGGCGCTCGTCCCAGAGCGTCCGCGGCCATCGGCGGCGCCATCGCCACCTCGTACCAGCGATGACGGGGACAGACGGTCTCGGGCGCCTCACCGGTGGCGGCGCCCAGCACATCGGCGTCGGTCGGACGATTCTCGTCAGGTCCGAACGACTGCGCGGGCTTGCGCGCCACCACGCGCAGCCCTCGGGCGCGCAGCACCTCGGCCAGCCTCGCCGCCACCCACGTCTTGCCGACCTCGGTGCCGGTGCCGGTGACGAAGACGAGCCGCTCAGGCCGCTCTACCAACGCTCTCCCGTAGGGCGGCGGCCAGGAGAGTGACCTGGTCGTCGGTGTGGGCGGCCGACAGGGCGATGCGCAGACGCGAGGTGCCGGGTGCCACCGTCGGGGGCCGGATGGCGGGCACCAGCAGGCCCCGCTCGAGCAGGGCGGCGCTGGCCGCCAGCGCCCGTGCCTCGCCGCCCAGGACCACGGGGATGATCGGCGACGGATGGCCCGGGGATATGCGGTCGATGTGGCGGCGCAGCGTGGCACAGAGGGCGTCGCCTTCCTCGGACCGGAGAATTCGAAGTGCGGCGAGGGCCGCGGCCGTGTCGGCCGGCGTCGAGGCCGTGGTGAAGATGAAGGGCCGCGCCCGGTTGATCAGGAGGTCGATGAACTCCGCGGGGCCGGCGACGAAGCCGCCGAGCGACCCAAGCGTCTTCGACAGGGTGCCGACCCGCAACACGTCGGCACCGTCGGGGAGGCGGACGTCCGGGCCGAGCACCGCGTGAGCCTCGTCGAGCACGAGCAGGGCCCCGTGGCGCGTGCACACGTCGATGAGGTCGTCGACCGGTGCCGCGTCGCCGTCCATGGAGAAGACGGTGTCGGTCACGACGATCGACCGCTCCGTGCCCTCGAGCAGGCGGTCGACGGCCTCGACGTCTCGATGCGGATAGACGTGCACGTCGCCCCGGCCGAGCCGGCAGCCGTCGATGATCGACGCATGGTTCAGCTCGTCGCTGCACACGCGCACGCCGGGCGTGGCCAGCGTGGAGAGCACCCCGAGATTGGCCGCGAAGCCGGTGGGAAAGACGAGGGCGCGCTCGCTGTCCTTCCATGCGGCCAGCGCTTCTTCGAGCTCGCGGTGCACCGGCCGGGAGCCAACGATGAGCCTCGCCGCGCCCGAGCCCGCACCCCACCGGTCGAGGGCGGCGTGGGCGGCAGCGACGACCGCCGGATGCTGGGTGAGCCCCAGGTAGTCGTTGGAGGCAAAGGAGACGACTGGCCGCAGCACCCCGTCATCCATGAGGTCGCCAGCAGGCCCGGCCGCGTCGAGGTCACGAGTTCGTCGCCACTGGCCCGAAGAAGCGATGCGGGCGCACTGGTCGGCCACCCACCGGGACCACTCAGTCATGGGGCCGTGACCTCGTCGATCGACTCGGCGAGGACCGCGACGATGCGTTCGATCTCGTCGGCGGTCGTGGTCAGTGGCGGCATGAGCACGACGACGTCGCCGAGCGGGCGCAGCAGGACGCCGCGCTCGACGGCGGCGGCGCACACCCGTCGACCCCACCGCAGCCCGTCAGCCGGGGGTGCCAATTCGACGCCGCCCATCAGGCCCCGCAGCCGGACCTCGGCCACCCCGGGCTTGTCGGCGACCTGCGCGTCCAGCGCCTTCGCCAGTTGCTCGCTGCGGGCCCGCACGTTCTCGAGCACCGACCACTCGCCTATGAGCTGGAGGTGGCGCAGGGCGACGGCCGCGGCCAGCGCGTTCCCGCTGTAGGAGTGCCCGTGGTAGAAGGTGCGCTCGCTGAGGTCCGGGCCGAGGAAGGCGTCGTACACGCGCTGAGAGGCAACCGTGGCCGACATCGGCAGGTAGCCCCCGGTGAGTCCCTTGCCCACGCAGAGGAGGTCGGGGCGAAGACCGGCCTGCTCGCACGCGAACAGCGTGCCCGTACGGCCGAATCCGGTGGCGACCTCGTCCGCGATCAGGAGGACGCCGTGACGTTCGCAGGCCTCAGCCAGCTGGTCCAGGCCGGCCGCGGGCGCCATCGCCATCCCCGCCGCGCCTTGCACGAGCGGCTCCAGAACAACGGCGGCGAGCTCGAGTCCGAACTCGTCGACCATGCGCGCCGCCGCTCGATAGCAATCGGGGTCCGCGTAGCCCGGCGCGCGCAGCACAGGGAATCGGAGGGGATCGAAGACGTCGGTACCGAATCCGCCGGCGCCGAGCGAGAGCGAGCCGACGGTGTCGCCGTGGTAGGCGCCACCAAAGGCGAGATACCGCTTGCGGTTCCCGATCCCCTGGTTGGTGAAGAACTGAAAGGCGATCTTCAGCGCCTGCTCGACGGCCGCCGCGCCGTCGGACGCGAAGAGAAAGTGCGGGCGGTCGACGGGCACGACGGCGGCGAGAGCCTCGGCCAGCTCAATGACGACCGTGTTGCCGTTGCCCAGCATGGTCGAGTGCGCCACTCTGCCGAGTTGGTCGACGAGGGCGGCGTCGAGCTCGGGGACCCGATGCCCGAGGGTGTTCACCCAGAGGGAAGAGATGGCGTCGAGGTACCGCTTGCCGTCCACGTCGATCAGCTCTCGACCCTCGGCCCGGTCGACGACGATCGGCGCGTTGTCGAGATACGACGCCATCTGCGTGAACCCATGCCACACCACGGCCGCGTCCCGGTCGGCCCAACCTGTCACGTCGGCTTGTCTAGCGCGCCTCCCTGCGTTCTTGCGCTGGATAACGGGCCCACAGCCCCCTATCCACCCCGAGAACGCACGGGGTCTACGGACGGGCGCCGACCTCGGCGTGCGCTCTTCCGTCGACGGACCAGTGGCGCTCCGTGCGCCAGCCGCCGTCGTAGGCCTCGAGCGTGATCTCGGCGCTGGCGCGCTCGCTGTTGGTGCACGTGGCCGTGCTGCCGTCGGGATCGACGTACGTGAGGGCGACCGAACGCTCGGGGGCGATGAGCACCGAGGCGCGCAACCGGCGCCGACGGGTACGGACGCTGACGCTCCAGCGGGGCAGGTCGACGTGGGCCCGGCCGACGACCGCGTTGGTGAGGTTGGCGCGCGGCCAGTCCCCACCGTCGAGCCGAAGCCGGACAACCGGTAGCGGGCGGAGGTTCAGCGGTCCTCGTTTTCGGGGCGCGGCCGCGACGACCTCAATGACGTCACCGTCGCCCAGGTCGGCGTGCAGCCACGCCCACCGCTCGGCGCTGCCGTGGCCGTAGATGCGGGCCAGCGCGCCCCGCCCGGCGTCGACGTGGTTGCCGTTCAGCGTCCCGCGGAACGTCGCCGTCGGGAACGGCACGATCTGGGCCGCGGGAAGCAGTTCGCGGTCCCATGCCAGTTTCGGGAACGTGTACAGCGGGCGAGCATCGTCGTCGGCGTATGTCAGATCCCACGTCGGGCCCCGCAGGACACCGTCCTCGACGAGGACGTCGCCGGCCGAGAACCAACCCTTCTCCCCCGGCGCGGCCGGCCCGAAGCGCGCCGTTGAAGGAGCGCCATCCGTCGGGAACACCGAGAGCCACCCGTGGGCGTAGGGGCGGGCGTCGGCGTCGGTGGGCGCGACCACCTCGTGGTGCAGCCAGTAGCCGTCGCCCGTGGCCGGGTCGGTGAAGGTGGCGTACCAGACCTCGAGGCGGTGGCGCTGTCCCCGCCAGCGAGACCGTCCGAGGTCGTCCGCTGCTACCCGACCACTCTCCATATGAGGACATAGTGCATGGCCGAGGCGGCCAGCACCATCGCGTGCCAGACCTCGTGGTAGCCGAACACAGTTGGCACCGGGTCGGGGCGGCGGGCGGCGAGGACGACGGCTCCAGCCGTGTAGAGAATGCCGCCGCCGAACATCAGGACCGTGTTGGCGCCGCCCAAGTGGCGCACGAAGGCGGGGATCCCGAAGATCGGGAGCCAGCCGACGACGATGTACATCGTGCCGCCGATCACGCGACTGCCGTCGAAGCGCACGAGCTTGGCGAGCACACCGATGGTCGCACCAAGCCACGCCGCGCCCAACAGCGCCCAGCCGACCGCGTCGTGCAAGCCCACGGCGGCGATCGGCGTATAGGTCGCGGCGATGAAGAAGTAGATGACGGCGTGATCGAGGCGACGAAGGCGGGCGCGGGCGCCCGGCTTCCAGCGCAGCAGGTGGTAGATCCAGCCGATGCCGTAGAGCGCGACCAGCCCCGCCACGTAGATGGCCGTCGGCACCGCATGACCGTTGCTCGCCGCACGCACCAGCAGGACAGCGCCGAGCGGCACCGCAAGTACGAAGCCGACGAGGAGTGGCCAGCCCCGCAGCTTGGGGCTGAGCCCGTCGCCGCTGAGCCGCTCGACCCTCCGCACCATCGTGTCCGCCATCAGCCCTCAGTCTTCCCGCTCGACCCGGCAGTTGACACGGATGGGCCCATATCCTGAGCCATATGGCTGTCACCGCGTCCACGCCGATCGAGTTGGTGGAGGAGGTGTACGGCCGCCTGGCACAGCGCAGCGAGGTCGCCCGCCGCCGCCTCGGCCGTCCCGTCACCCTGGCCGAGAAGATCCTCTTCAACCACCTGGCCGATCCCGAGGGCCAGCCACTCGAGCGGGGGCGCAGCTACAGCGAGCTCTACCCCGACCGCGTCGCCATGCAGGACGCCACCGCCCAGATGGCGCTCCTCCAGTTCATGACCGCCGGGCTGCCGCGCGTCGCTGTGCCCACAACCGTGCACTGCGACCACCTGATCCAGGCCCACGACGGCGCGGCGCGCGACCTGCTCGCCGCGGTGGAAACCAACCAGGAGGTCTACGAGTTCCTGCGCACGGTTTCCGAGCGCTACGGCATCGGCTTCTGGCGGCCCGGTTCGGGGATCATCCACCAGGTCGTCCTCGAGCAGTACGCCTTCCCGGGCGGGATGATGATCGGCACCGACAGCCACACGCCCAACGCCGGCGGCCTCGGCATGGTCGCGATCGGGGTGGGCGGGGCCGACGCGGTCGACGTCATGGTCGGCGGCGCCTTCGGCGTGCGCTGGCCCGAGCTGATCGGTGTGCACCTGAAGGGCACGATGAGCGGCTGGACGTCACCCAAGGACGTCATCCTCAAGGTGGCCGACGTGCTCACGGTCAAGGGCGGCACGGGCGCCATCGTCGAGTACTTCGGGCCCGGCACCGAGTCGATCTCGACGACCGGCAAGGCCACCATCTGCAACATGGGCGCCGAGATCGGCGCCACCACCTCGCTGTTCCCCTACGACGACCACGGCGACGCCTACCTGCGGGCCACGGATCGGGCGGCCATCGCCGACGCCGCCCGCGCCGTGTTCGCCGACCTCGCGCCCGACGCCGCCGTGGTGGACGATCCCGAGCGCTGCTACGACCGGGTGATCGAGATCGACCTGTCGACGCTCGAGCCCCACATCAACGGCCCGCACTCCCCTGACTACGCCCACAAGGTGTCCGAGGTGGGCGAGCACGCCCGCACCGAAGGGTGGCCGCTGCAGATCAGCTCCGCCCTGATCGGCTCCTGCACCAACTCGTCCTACGAGGACATCACCCGGACCGCGTCGATCGCCCGCCAGGCGGCCCGCGCGGGGCTGCGGGTGAAGACACCGCTCCTCGTCACGCCCGGCTCCGAACGGGTGCGGGCCACCATCGAGCGCGACGGCCTCCTCGCCGACCTCGAGGCCATCGGCGCAACCGTGCTGGCGAACGCGTGCGGCCCGTGCATCGGCCAGTGGAAGCGCGACGACGTCGCCGAGGGCGACGTCAACGTGATCGTTAACTCCTACAACCGCAACTTCCCGAAGCGAAACGACGGGCTGGCGTCGACGCTCGCGTTCGTGACGTCGCCCGAGACCGTGATGGCCTACGCCCTGGCGGGCACCCTCGACTTCGATCCTCTGACCGACGACGTCGACGGTGTACGCCTGGAGGAGCCACACGGTGTGACGCTCCCCCAGCGGGGATTCGAATCCGGCACCGAGGGCTTCGTCCCGCCTCCCGAGGACGGGTCAAGCGTCGACGTCGTCGTCGAGCCGTCGAGCGAGCGACTGCAAGTGCTCGAGCCCTTCACGGCGTGGGATGGCGACGACTACATCGACCTGCCGGTGCTGATGAAGGCCAAGGGCAAGTGCACCACTGACCACATCTCGGCCGCCGGCAAGTGGCTCAAGTACCGGGGCCACCTCGAGAACATCTGCGGCAACCTCTTCATCGGCGCCATCAACGCCTTCACCGATGAGGCCGGTTCGGGCCGCTGCCCGGTACACCAGACCACCGAGTCATACCCCGACGCCGCCCGCCACTGCCGGGAGGCGGGCGTGGCGTGGGTCGCGATCGGCGACGAGAACTACGGCGAGGGCTCGTCCCGTGAGCACGCGGCCATGGAGCCCCGCTTCATGAACGGCCGCGCCGTGCTCGCTCGCTCGTTCGCCCGCATTCACGAGACCAACCTCAAGAAGCAGGGGATGCTCGCCCTCACCTTCGCCGACCCGTCGACCTATGACGAGATCCGCGAGGACGACACCATCTCCGTCCTCGGCCTCGCCGACCTCGCCCCCGACGTGCCGGTCCGCTGCCGCATCACCCACGCCGACGGCGCCACCGTCGACTTCGAGTGCACCCACACCATGTCGGCCGAACACATCGAGTGGTTCCACGCCGGCTCAGCGCTCAACCTCATTCGCCAGAAGTACCACTCCGCCGGCTAGTCCACAGCCGATCCGTCTGCTTTCGCTGAGTTCTGTGCGCTCAGCGCACACAAGTCAGCAAAAGCGAACGGCGGTCAGGAGGGGGGCTTGGTCCTCGCCAGCTCCTCCGCCGTTGGCTCGTGGCGTTCGCGGGACTCGGGCGGCAACAGGTCCATGATCGCCGCCATGATGCGGTCGGTGTCGGCTTGGGCGTCGGCGTAGTCCAACGCCACCGGTTCGCCCACGCGCACCCGCACCGGCGGCGGCTGCAACACGTTCAAGACGTTGGGCACGCGCGAGCTGCGGGCCCACACCTTCTCGGTGCCCCAGAGGCCGATGGGGACGACGGGAGCCCGGGTCATCGCCGCCAGGCGGGCCGCGCCCCACTTGCCCTTGAGCTCCGGCTCGAAGAAGGCCTCGCCGCGGGGGATCGTGCCCTGAGGCATCAGCGCCACCAGCTGACCGCCCTCCAACGCCTCGGCCGCGGCCCGCAACGGTTCGTCCGAGCCGCTGCCCCGCTCGACGCGGATGCCGCCGAGGGCCGATGCCAGCGGCCCGATCACCGGGGCGTCGAAGACCTCGGCCTTGCCGAGGAAGCGGATCGGCCGTCCGGCGTGGCCGACGGTGACCGCCATCGCCGCCACGTCGAAGTAGCTGCGGTGGTTGGCGACGACGATGACGGGGCCCTGCCGTGGGATGCGGTCGGTGCCGTCGACGTCGAACCGGGCGTAGGGATACGCGATCGGATTGAGGAAGGGGCGCAGCAGGTCGAAGGGCTCGATGCCCAAGACCTTGGGGACGCCAGGTGGGACGTCGAGATGTCGAACCGGCCAGCGGCGCACGAACGCAAGCGCCTGCAGGCGGAGGTCGGGGTTGACGGCGACCGGATGACCGACCGCCGACAGCAGTGGCGCGTCGAAGAAGCTGTCGGAGTACGCCCAGCTCTCGGCCAGGTCCACGTCGTGCGCCGCGGCCCATCGACGGACTGCGGCCAGCTTCCCCCGGCCCCAGACGAACTCACCGTCGAGCCCGCCGGTGTATCTGCCGTCGCGCACCGCGTAGCGGGTGGCGACCACGTCGTCGATCTCGAGGCGGGCGGCCAGCGGCGCCACCATGTCATACGGCGTCGTCGTCGCCATCACGACGGGCCGGCCCGCCTTGCGGTGCTCGTCGAGCAGGGGTCGGGCGTAGGGCACGACCTCCTTCGCCAGCCGCTCGGCTGCCTCTTCGGACGCGGCCCGCACGGCCTCGGGCTGCCATCCCTTGGCCACGTTGGCCGCCATGCGGGCCAGGCCCATGGCTGCGGCCGACTCACCCAGGACGTCGTTGGCCCGGTACACCAACTGCATCCCCGGGATGTGACGGTCGGGCGCCACGCCGGCCGTGACGAGCGCCTCGGTGAAGACCGGGCCGCTCGCCTTCCGCAGCAGCGTGCGGTCGAGATCGAAGAAGGCGGCGCCGCGTGCCATCGCCGCGAGAACGCTAGCCCTTACCAATAACCGGGAGCGCCTGCAGCGACGGCTCGATCTCGGCGCGGGTCACGACGTTGTCCCAGCGGGCCGCGATCTTGCCGTCGGCCCCGATCAGGAACACCCAGGGCTCGTTGAGGTTGTCGTTGCGGTACAGCCAGTCGGTGGCCGCCTTGTTGGCGGTCTGCTGCTGGAAGTCCTTCCAGATCTCGACGTGGATGAAGGTGGCCCGGTCGCTGTAGGTCTTGGCCAGCTCCCCGACCATGTCGGTGATCGGACCGCAGAAGCGGCTGACGCAGTACACGGGAGTGGAGAACACCACGACCGTCGGGCGGTGGGCGGCGATGGCTGCCGCGATCGTCGACTGGTGCAGTTCGGGGTCGGGGATCAAGCCGCCGGCCGAAGCGCGCGAGTCGACCGACGCAGGCGAGACACCCGGGGTGGTTGCCGTCGGGTTGTCGCTGGGGATGGCGGTGTCGCCCGGGGCCGGAATGGCGTGACGCTCGAGCACCTGGAAGCTGGCGTCGGCCTGGCGCGCCACGCCGCCGACTGTCGCCGTGACGTGGGTCTGCCAGATGCCGGCCTTGTCGAACCCCGCCTGGGCCTCGTACACACCCTTGGGGCCGGAGGGCGAGATCACCTCGGGCGCCTTCTTGTCGGCCGGCACATCGGTGCCCGGCGTCGGCAGGAAGTTCGCGGTGACCGGGGCGCTGAGCTGGCACGGCTGGCTCACCTTCGTCGCCCCGACGAAGCAGAACTGAAGCTGGATCGACCCGAAGGACACGCCCCGCTGGTCGTTGGTGAACAGGCCGATCAGGTAGCGCGACGGTGGGCCGACGGCCAGGTCGAAGCTGGCGGTCTCGGCCGAGACGCCGTTCGGGTCCTTGTCGGACGACGTCGACGACGCCTTCTTGCTGCCGCCACCCCCGCACGCCACCAGCAGGCAGCCCGCGGCGGCCAGACCGGCGAAGAGGCGGGATCTCACGGGTTCATACAACCAGGCCCGGCGGCCGGCCCCCAGCCGGTCGGTTTCGGCCAGTTCTCGGGCGGGTATTCAGCACGCGGGGGTTCAGCATGCAGCCCCGGCTGCGCAGGGGGGAGTCTCGCCGTGAGCCTGATCGATCCGGAGGGAACGAAGTCTCGCCGTAGCCGGCGATGACGGCCGCCTCCACCACAACGCCCCGGGCCGGCACGCCGACAGACCTGGAAGGCCTCCACCGCGAGTACCTGCGGACGCGGGATCCCGCCCTCGCCGAGCGCCTGGTCGAAGCCCACACCGGGCTCGCCCACCGCATGGCCAGCCGCTTCTCGAACCGCGGCGAGGCGCCCGAGGATCTGACCCAGGTCGCCATGCTCGGCCTCGTCAAGGCCCTCGACGGCTTCGACCCCGACCGGGGGCTGCGCTTCTCCACCTACGCCACGCCCACGATCCTGGGCGAGCTCAAGCGCCACTTCCGGGACCGGGCCTGGTCCGTGCGCCTCCCGCGGCGCGTGCACGACCTGTACCTCAACGTGCAGCAGGCCATCGACGAGCTGGCCCAGGAGCTCGGCCGGTCGCCGACGCTGCAAGAGATCTCGGTTCGAGTGGGCTCGTCGGTCGAAGTCGTGGTGGAGGCGATCGAGGCCGGCGGCCTCCGACGCTCGGCGTCGATCGATGCGGGCCTCGCACCTGATGACGACCGCTCGATTGCCTCGTCATTCGGCACTGAAGACTCGGCGTTGGCGGGCGTCGAGCGACACCTGACGTTGGCGGCCGTCGTGCAGCGGCTACCGGACGCCGAGCAGGAGGTCGTGCGGTTGCGCTTCGTCGAGGGTTTGACCCAGCTCGAGATCGCCCAGCGGGTCGGCCGCAGCCAGATGCAGATCTCCCGCCTGCTGGCCCGCAGCCTCGAACGACTTCGCGGCTGGGTCACCGAAGGACCTGCTGCCTAGCAGCAGCAGTCGGAGCCCAGAGCCCGTGCTATGCCTGGGTGATGGCTGGACGACCGGGCGCACCGCCATGGTGGCGCCAGCCGTTCGTGGTGCTCGTCGTGTCCTATCTCGCCGGCGCAATTCCCTTCTCCAACCTCATGGCCCGGCGGCGGCGGGGCGTCGACCTCCGCACGGTCGGGTCGGGCACGGTGTCCGGTACCTCGCTGTACCACGTCGCCGGGTTCGGCGCCCTCGCCCTCGCCGGCATCTGCGACATCGCCAAGGGCGCGGTCGGACCGGCCCTGGCCGGGCGCGACCGGCCCGGGTTGCAGGCGGCGGCGTGCGCGGCGGCGGTGGCCGGCCACAACTGGTCGCCGTTCCTCGGCGGGGCCGGGGGCCGCGGCATCTCCCCCGCCATCGGCGCCCTCGGCGCGGCAGCACCGGCGGGGAGCGCCATCCTGCTCGGCGGCATGACCGTGGGGCGATTGGGCGGCGAGACCGCCCTCGGCTCTCTCGCGGCCGACGCCGTGCTCGTTCCCATCCTGGCCCGCACCGACGGCCGCCGGGGCGCGCTGGCCGGGGCCGGCGTGGTCGCCGTCATGCTCGCCAAACGGCTCGCCGGCAACGCCGCGGTACCACCCGGGCAGCGGGCGCGCGTCTACGTCAACCGTCTGGTGTTCGACCGGGACACCGCCGGCAAAGAGAAGGAAGAGGAAGACGAGTAACTAGGCGGGCGACGGCACGGCCGACGCCGCCAGCGCCCACTCGACCGCCTCGCCGATGACGGGCACGGCCTCCGGATGGAAGGCGTGGCCCATCTTGGGCACGAGGAAGAGGCGTCGCTCACCGCCGCCGGCGGAGAACAGCGCGGCGCCTTCCCGCGCCGGAATGAAGTGGTCACGCTCGCCGTGCACGACAGCGAGTGGAGACACGACTCGCCCGGCCAGCGCGCGGGGCGGTTCGGCGTTGCTCCAGTGGGGCGACAGCCGCACGTGGAACAGGCGAGCGGCGAAGGCCCGACCGGGCCTCGTGCGGATCATGCCCGTCAGGAGCAACGTGCCCGGTGACCGGTGCAGTCGCCAGTCGGCGGGCGAACTGACGGTTACGACGCCGGCCAGCGTGGGATCGTCGGCCGCGTAGCGCAGCACGGCGATGCCGCCCATGGACGCGCCCACGATGATGACCGGAAGACCACTCGTGCGGACGTGGGCCACCGCGGCGGCGACGTCGTGACGCTCGAGATCGCCGAGCGTGCAGATGCCGCCCGACTGGCCGTGACCGCGCGCGTCGTAGGCGAGCACGTCGAAGCCGCGTTCCTGCAACGCGGTGGCGACGGCGACCAGCTCGGGGTTGTCCTTGGTGGCGGCCAGGCCGTGCACGAGCACGACCGAGGCGCGGGGCTCGCCGGTGGCGGACCAGGTGCGCGTAGCAAGTTCGATGCCGTCGCTCGTGGTCAACATCGTCATGCTGCGGCGCAGCGTACTGCGCGCGATGCGCTTGTCAGAGGGCAGGCGCCAAGACGGGCGCTGCACCGCCCGCATTGTGCGCTACGACGACCGAAATGTTGTGATTTCGCAGCGCCTGCTTGAACCAGATGGTCGACATGCCGATGGCGCAACCGACGAGCACCATGCCGCCAATTGTCTTCATGGCCACGAAGGTCCCGACCGGTTGGCTCATCAGAAGTGCGATCGACACGATGGCGTTGGCCAGGTTCACGAAGGCCCACAGCAGGGTGATGCGGATGAACACCTTCTTCACGCCGGGAAGGTGCATCACCTCGGGATCGAGGGGCACGAAGTCGTGGGCCAGGCGCTCGGCCAGCGGACGACCGGCGGGCACCGACAGGAGGAACGCACCGGCGATTGCCACCGTCGTCAGGCTCGGCTGCAGGAAGTAGACGAACACGCTCCCGCTGGCGAAAGCGGCGATCGTACGGGCCGTGATGCCGAGCGTCCCCAGGACGAGGATGCCCGGGATGCGCTGGCCGGTGACCACCCGGCGGATGATGGCGCAGTAGGACCAGGCCAGAGCTGCGACCAGGGCGCCCCAGACGCCAGCCGTCCAGAGGAACGCATAGAAGAGGACGAGCGGTATGAACGTCGCCTCCATGAGGTGAGGCAGCGCGTGCCGCGCCATCGTGCGAAGGCGAGGGATCTCCACCCGGGCAGGCATTCCTCTCTATCGGTGCCAGGTCCGCCGGCCTGAAGGGTTCCTGGGGATTCAATTCGCGGATCTCAACGGTCAGACCTCCCCGAAGGTTCCGGTCAACCCCGGAATCGGCCCGCCAGCATGGCTCCGGCCACCCCGAGTGCGGCCCCCGCAACTCCTCGTCGGTGGCTGGTCAGCCACCATTGGACGCTACGGGCCTTGGCCCGGCGGTCGAAGTCGCCGTGGGCCCCGTGGTCCCCGGCGACGGGCCGCCAGAGGTTGGCCGGCCGGTCGGGGTCGGCGGCTTCTTTTGTCTGCTGGGAGTCGAAGCCGGTGCGGGCCAGATACCGGTCGACGAGTCGGGGCGCCAGCTTGTTGGCGATGATCGTGCCCACCGTCGAGCCGCCGACGAACACCTCGGCCCGGTCGTGCTCCGACGCCCAGAGGATGGCGCGCGCCGCCACCTCCGGCTGGTAGATCGGCGGCACCGGCTGGGGCTTGCGGGGCAAGCGGGAGAGCACCCAGTCGAACTGCGGCGTGTTGAGCGCCGGGAGCTGCACCATCGTCACCCGCACCTTGCTCTTGTCGTGGAGGAGCTCACAGCGCAAGGACTCGGTGAAGCCCTTGATGGCGTGCTTCGACCCGCAGTACGCGCTCTGCAGGGGGATGCCCCGGTACGCGAGCGCCGACCCGACCTGGACGATGACGCCCCGATCCCGCGCCAACATGCGTCGCAGGGCGGCCTTGGTGCCGTACACGAAGCCCAGGTAGTTGACCTCCGTGACGCGGCGCACCTCGTCGGGCTCGGCGTCCTTGAAGGGCGCGAACACCGACGTCATCGCGCAGTTCACCCAGACGTCGATGGGACCCAGCTCGCGCTCGACCTCGGCGGCCGCCGCTTCCACACCGTCGGCGTCGGCAACGTCAACGCTCACGCCGACGGCCCGCCCGCCGGCCGCTTCGACTTCCTTGACGGCCGCGTCGACACCCTCGCGGCCTCGCGCCAGCACGGCCACGTCGTCGCCCCGCTCGGCGAACGCCCGGACCGTTGCCCGTCCTACGCCCGCGGACCCGCCGGTGACCACCACAACTCGCCCGTCGGGCATGCGAGGCCCTCCCTCTCCGACAGCACCAGCCGTCGATATCGTCACCAGGTGGATTTCCCGGTTCTGACCAGCACGAAACGATGAGCGGCCTGACCGACCCCTACCCGCCGATCGCGGACTACGCCGTCGTCGGCGACTGCCACTCGATTGCCCTGGTATCGCGCACGGGTTCGGTCGACTGGGGGTGTCCCCGGCGCTTCGACGCCGGGAGCTGCTTCGCCCGCCTGCTCGACTGGGAACACGGCGGGCACTACTCGATCACTCCCACTGCCATGGCCGAACCACCCACGAGGTCCTATGTCGAGGGCACCATGGTGTTGGCCACCACCTTCCGGTCCGACGAGGGCGAGTGCACCCTCTATGACTGCTGCACGATGCGACGCGGCGGGGCCGGATATCCGCGCCGCGAGATGCTGCGCATCGTCGAGGGCGTGCGGGGACGCGTCGAAATGCGCGTGCACCTGGCCGTTCGTTTCGACTACGGCCAGCTGAAGCCCTGGATCCGCCACCACGGCCAGCGGCTGTACAGCGCCATCGGCGGCGACGACGCGCTGGTCATCTGCAGCGACGTCGACCTGAACCTTGTCGACGGCCACGACCTCGAGGCCGTCTTCACGGTGGCCGAGGGCGAGCGGGTCCGGCTGTCGACGGTTGTTGCGGACCCGGCGCTCATCGACCCACGGCCGCCGGATCCACCCACCCCGGCCGACCTCGACCACCGCCTCAAGGAGACCATCAGGTGGTGGCAGCGGTGGCGGCGGCAGAGCCAGTTCGAAGGCCCGTACGCCGAGGGGTGCCTGCGTTCGGCCCTCGTACTGAAGTCCCTCACCAACGCCCCCACCGGTGCCGTCGTGGCGGCGGCCACCACCTCGTTGCCCGAGGCCGTCGGCCAGGGTCGCAACTGGGACTACCGCTTCAGCTGGATCAGGGACGCGCAGTGGACCGTGCGGTCACTGCGCGAGCTCGGCTTCGAGAAGGAGGCCGACGGCTTCCGGCGCTTCGTCGAGCGCAGCGCGGCGGGCAGCGTCGACGGCCTGCAGATCATGTACGGGCCCGGCGGCGAGCACCGTCTCGTCGAGCAGGAGCTCCCCCATCTCGAGGGCTACCGGCGCTCGTCACCGGTCCGTATCGGGAACGCGGCCGCCACCCAGCAGCAGCTCGACGTCTACGGCTACCTCCTCGACCTGGCGTGGGAGTGGCACAAGATGGGGAGCTCGCCCGACGATGACTACTGGCGCTTCCTCGTCAGCCTTGTCGACGCCGCGTCCGAGCGGTGGAAGCAACCCGACTCTGGTATCTGGGAGATGCGGGGCGAGCCTCGCCACTTCGTCCACTCCAAGGCCATGTGCTGGGTAGCGGTCGACCGCGGCCTCCAGCTGGCCGACGAGTCCCTGCGGCGGGCGCCGATAAAGCGCTGGCGAGAGGCGCGAGCCGAGATCAAGCACGACCTGGACACCAAGGGGTTCGACGCCGACGCCAACACGTTCGTGCAGGCCTACGGCACCACCGAGGTCGACGCCGCCTTGCTGCTGCTGCCGATGTTCGGCTTCGTCGAGTTCGACGACCCCCGCATGATCGGCACCACCGACGCCGTGCGGCGCGAGCTTGACGAAGGTGGGGGCCTGCTGCGCCGGTACAAGGGCGACGACAGCCTGCAGGGAGAGGAAGGCACCTTCCTCCCGTGCTCGTTCTGGTTGGCCGAGTGCCTCGCCTACCAGGGGCGCCTCGACGAGGCCCGCGAGGTGTTCGATCGGGCGGCGGGCTCGGCGAACGACGTCGGTCTGTTCTCCGAGGAGGTGGACGCGCGCGACGGCTCCCTCCTCGGCAATTTCCCCCAGGGCATCAGTCACTTCTCCCACATCGCGGCCGCCGTGGCACTGACCCGCAAGAGCGGGTAGGACACGACCATGAAACCGGGCTTCGGCCACGGAGCGTCGTAGGCTTGTGCGGGCATGACGGTCACGGTCGTCACTGACAGCGCTGCCTCGATCCCGCCCGAACTGGTCCAGCAGCTGGGGATCGTCGTCGTCCCCATGTCGGTGATCATCGGCGGCACCGTCTACCCCGACGGCCAGCTCGGCCTCGACGAGGTGATGGCTCGCGTCGGCGAGGGTGTGTCGACGTCGGGCACCAACCCCGGCGAGTTCCTGCAGGCCATCGAGCCCCTCGACGGCGACGTCGTAGTGCTCACGATCTCGGCCCAGATGAGCAGCACCTACGAGGCGGCCTACACGGCCGCCAACATGGCCGGGGGCAAGGCCCGAGTGATCGACACCCGCACCGCGGCCGGCGGCCAGGGCTTGGTGGTACTTGCCGCGGCCGAGGCGGCCGCCCGCGGCGACGACGTCGACGGCGTCGTGGCCACGGCGGAGCGCGTGATCAAGCAGGTCCGGTTGGTGGCCACCGTCGAGAATCTCGAGCGCCTCATTGCCAGCGGGCGCGTGCCCGGGGTCGCGGCGCTGGCCAACCGGTGGCTGGGGATGAACCCCCTCTTCGAGTTCCGCAACGGCACCGCCCATCCGCTGCGCCCCGCGTTCAGCCGCGACGGGGCCCTCGAGCGCATGCTGGCGACATGGCGCCACACGATGGTGCGAGGTGCGCGCCTCCACGTCAGCGCGCTGCACGCCGAGGCCGAGGAAGACGCCAGCCGCCTCCTCAAGCAGGTCGAGTCCGAGGTGGTGCCGGCCACCTCCTTCGTCGCCCCGTTCAACTCGGTCATGGTCGTCCACACCGGCCTGGGCCTCGTCGGCCTGTCCTGGTGGTGGGAGACCTAGAGACCCCTCCAAGCCCGAACCGACGGCGGCGATGAGCCGCCGCCTATGCGAAGTGCTCGGCGAGAAGCGCCTTTCCCTCGCCCGACAGCTCGTCTAGCGCGTCCATGCGACCCGCGAGAGCCATCAGGATGGCTTCGCTAGGGCCGGTGACGAGAGGACCGCTGCCGATAGACCAATCGATATCTGTCGCCGTGAGCCTTACGCCCCGTCGCCGCCGAAGCGCGCCGGTGCCAGTCCCAGGCCGATGTGAGATGAGCCCAAGCGCGGCGCGAAGTCGAATCTCCGGTATCGCCCGGCGTTCGCCGAACGGTCGCCGCATGTCTTGGTGGTGGATGACCGCTTCGGTGAGCCCTACGGTTCGATAGACCTCTGCGACGCCGAGGGGCTGGTCGTCGCTGAGAGCCGCCAGGATGGCGGGCGCTCCGCGGTTCGTCCAGGTCGCGACATCTCGCGCGTTCGCGCGCTGTGGCGAAAATCCGGCCCGTGCCATTCGCCTCGCGAGCCCTACGACCGAGACGCTGAGGAAGCCCGCGAGATGGGCAGCAACCTCAATCACATTCCAACCACTACACGATGACGGCTGATGCCACTGCTCGTCAGAGAGTGAGCCTAGGTAGACGCGGATCTCGGCTCGCTCTCGATACAACTGCCGCCCGAGCTCTGCTTGAGACATCCCCCACCGCCCCAAGGACCATGATGCCGTGCGAGCCGCCTGGGCCGCACGCATCGCCGCGTCCGTGGGATCCGGGAAGTGACGACGTCAGAGTGCGGCTCTGACGCGCCGCAAGAGAGCCTGTTGTTCCGTGGCGTTCATAACCCTGACACGCTCGAACTCGGTATCGACTCGAACGTCGGCGAACAGGCCCGCGGGATCCTCGTGGAAGTGGAGAAACGCGCGGGACCCCCGATAGAAGACGCCACGGCTCTTCTCGCGGAGTTCTGGGAGCTCTCGAAGCGCCACGAGGACTGGCTCCAGTTGATCCAATGCCGTCGGTCCGGCGTGCTTCACGGGTGACAGCCTGCCAGAGGGCACCCAGAGGCACCCCGACCTGGCGTTCGGGGGCGCACACATAGTGGAGCGGACGCGCACATAGCCGCGTTCTACGAAGTCGTCGAGTTCCGACCCGGTCAGCACCGTCCCATCATCGTCATGGCAGCGCGGACCGGCGAGCGAATTCCCCGCCCGGCCCGTGTGCATAATCAGCAGGTGGGCCCGGACGGCGTTCGGCTTCGGCCATTCCGTGAGGAAGATCTCGAGTTACTGGCGCGCTTCGCAACCGATCCTTTGTTCTCCGAGCCCTTCGAGTGGGATGGGTTCCGCTCGCCCGAGCGTCTGCGGCAGCGCTGGGAGGAGGACGGCTTCCTCGAGCAGGACCCGCACTACCTCGTCGTCGCCGGCCACGACGACAGCGCCCTCGGCTGGGTGATGTACGAGCACGGCTCCCGGGGCCTCGGCGGCGACGGAGTCTGGGTCGTCGGGATACTGCTGGCGCCCGAGCACCGAGGGCGGGGGCTCGGCACGGTGGCCCAGGGCCTGCTCGCCGAGCACCTGTTCGCGACGACGCCAGCGCACCGGCTGGTCGCGCTCACCGAGGCCGACAACGTCGCCGAACAGCGCTCTCTCGAGAAGTGCGCGTTCCGCCGTGAGGGGTTGCTGCGCCAG
>DASZJL010000034.1:0-45889 GCA_035948135.1 Acidimicrobiales bacterium
GCTTACTTGACGGTGGCCTTCACCTCGAACGTGCTGACGCTGCCGTCCTTGCGGACGCGGACGGCGGCGGCCGAGAACGGGTCGAGCCACGGCTTGACGTCGGTCTCGTAACGCTGCTTCGACGCCCCGGTGAGCAGGCCCTCGACGTACTGGCGGATGCTGCTCACCTGCAGCACGAACTGGAACTGGGTGCCGGACTCGGCCGATCCCAACGTGTCCTTGAACGACTTGCTCCCGTCGAAGCCGCCGCTTCCCTTCGCCAGCCGGGTGAGGTAGTCGGCGGAGCTGGCCAGGATGAACTTGTCGCTGAGCAGGGCCATCACCGGCTGGATGCCGGTGCGGATCGGCGCCGGGAACACGTACATGGTGCCGCCGCCGGGGGCCGGCTTCTGGTCGAGCTTGATGCCGAGGCGCTGCTCGAGCAGTGACGCGATCTTGGTGACGGCGCCCTGGGCCTTGGCCTGGTCGGTCGGGCGCACCAGCAGGGCGAAGTCGGGTGTTGGTCCCGTCGTCGGCGGACCGACGGCGATGACGGTCTCGCCGTGCATCCATGAGAGCACGTCCTGGCGGATGTCGAGCCCGAGGGTCTTCTGGGCGTCCTGCAGGCCCTTCGCCGCCGCCGGGTTGCTCTGCACGACGGCACCCAGCACCGTGTCGAAGGCCCCGCCGATGTTCCACAGGCTGATGGCGCCCAGGCTGTCCGACGGCAGGTTGTTGGTGATTGCCATCTCGCCGCCGCCGGTGGTGCCCGGCGTCTCGACCAGCCCGCTGATCACGGCGCCCGAGTCGACGGCGTGGAGGTCGGCGGCTGCTGATCCGATGTCGGGCAGGCCCGACAGGTCCACGTGCGCCTTGCCCGCCTGCTGCTTGAGCTGGGCCTTTGCGAGCGCGAGAAGTGAGTGGCCGTCGGCCCACACCGTCACCAGGCGGTCGCTGCTGAGCTTGTCGACGACCCTCGTGAACTTGGCCTGGGCGGACAGGGCGGTGCTGCTGTTGCTGGCCTGCTTGGCCACGGTGTCGAGGAGGGCGGCGTCCTTCTTCTGCACGACGACTGCGTAGCCATTCACGAGCTTGTAGGCGGCGTCGAAGTTGGGGCTCTTGGCCGCCTTCTCGAGGGCGGCCGTGGCCTGGACGTCGTCCTTGCTCTTGATCAGGCCGAGGGGACTGGGGTTCGGCGTTCCGGGCATCACCGCCACGGCCAGTTCGTCGCCCAGCCAGGGCTTGACGTCCTGCGCGTAGTTGAGACCGAGCTTCTTGACGGCGCTGGTCAGGGCGTCGTCCTTGAATCCGTCGAACGTCTTCTGGCTGGCCTTCGGGAACTTGGCCAGGATCCCGTCGATGTTGCTCTTCTGGGAGTCCGACGGGTTGACCGCGACGTCGACATAGGCGAGCGCCGTCGACGGCACCATCGCCGCCGCCTTCTTGGCCTGGTCGCTCTTGCCGCCGCTGTTCCCGCACGCCGGGAGCACGGCGGCGAAGAGGACGACTGTGACAGACGCCAGCACTCGCTTCATGAAAACCTCTTGGTCAGTCAGATTCAGCGCAGTCAGTGGGCGGGGAGAGGGTAAACCGCCGGCTACCTCTCGACCAGCGTTTTGAGGTTGCGGAGGTTGCGCCGCCACACCCGGCGCAGCAGGGGCACAGCCGCCGCCCCACCGAGACGGCCCCCCATCCACGCAGGAAACGAGAGGTCCTCTTCCCACGAGAACGCGGTGCCGCCGACGACCGGCGCCAGCACGAACCGCCCGATTCCGGTGACAACGCCCTCGTGCCGTATCCCCATCACCCGGGGCGGGGCCCAGTCGGTGACCACCATCCGGTCGGTCAGACGGAAGGGCCCGACCTTGGTGTCGCAGGCGAAGGCGGCGCCGACCCCCGACCGGGTGACGGACGTGAAGCGGATGGCGACGGCGTCCTCCATCCACCGCACGTGGGACGAGATGTCCTCCACGGCCGCCCAGACCTGCTCGGGCGGGGCCGCGATCGTCTCTTCGACACGTATGGACGTCATGGCTCAACTGTTACCGGCCGTGGCCTGTGGATAACGTTTCAGGCCGTGGCTTGGGACCGGCGGAAGCCGTCGTGGATCAAGAACGCCCAGGAGCGTGCCTTGCGCCGCTACCTGGCGCAGGACGTGTACCCGTACTCGCCCTACTACCAGGTGCGCTTCGACGAGGCCGGTGTGGGGCAGAAGGGCGTCAAGTCCCGGGCCGACCTGGACAAGCTGCCGCTGACGACGTTTGACGAGATCGTCAATCCCGCCTCGGTCGTCCTGCGCCCCGACGAGCAGAACATCCAGCAGTTCGCGCGCATCGGGCTGGTCGCCCGCGTGTTCTGGGCCAAGCTCTGGCGCCGGGAGTGGGTCGTCAACCAGCGCCTGATCGACCCCGTCTACAAGCCGCTCCATTGGCACGTCGACGACGGGTTCCCGATCGGGTCGTCAGCCGAGGACGTCGACCGCCTGGCCGAGCTCGGCCGCCGCTGGCTCGAGCTGGCGGGCGTGGCCCGCTACGACGTGCTGGTCAGCGTGCTCCCGCCCGGGCCCAACCTGGCCTACTGGGAGCTTGTGCTGGGCAGCCGCCAGGCCGGCGTCTCCGCGCTGCACATGGACCCGTCGACCACCGTCGACCAGCTGGCCGCCGCCCGCCCCAACGTGGTCGCCGGGCGACCGAGCGACCTGGTTCGCCTGCTCGAGGCGGCCCGCCCCGTCGCCCGCAACCTCGACGGTTTGCGCACGGTGCTCGTGGCTGGCGGCCGCCTCGACGACGCCACCCGCCGCCAGCTCACCAACCTGGTCGACGGCCAGGCAGCGGTCGTGGCCGCGTGGGCTCCGCCGGGGGTGCGGGCGCTGTGGTGCCAGTGCCGGGAGGGCGAGGGGCTGCACACGGCCCCCGACGCCGAGCTCATGGAGGTCGTCGATCCCCTTTCGGCTGTGCCGGTGGCCGACGGCACCGAAGGTGAGGTGGTGTGGACGGCGCTGGACTGGAAGGGCACGGTCCTCCTCCGGCTGCGCACCGGCGTCTTCGGAGCGATCGACGAGAGCGCGTGCCCGGCGTGTGGCCGGTCGACACCGCGGCTCATGCCCATGTCGACGGCCGAGCCCGGTTTTGCCCGTGTCCTTGACTCCCATCCCCGCGTCCAGGCCTGGCAGGCCGAGCTGCGCACCGTGGACGGCCAGGAGGAGCTGATCGTCTACATCAGCCTCGAACCCAACGGGCGCCCGGGACGTCTGCTGCGCGAGCTCGACCGCGACCTCACGGTCACCCAGTTCGTCGTCCTCGACCGCCGGCGTCTCGACGCCAGGCTGACCTCCCACGGCGCCACCCGGGTCCTCGACATGCGGCCGTAACGAGTACACAGAGCAAACTGAGGCAGTGACGGAGGAGGACCGCGGCCCGGCGCCCTGGGCACCGCTGGAACCTGCGGCCACCGCCGCGCCCACAGCCCCGCGGCCGGCGCCCCTCCCGTGGGAGTCGCCGTACAGCGGTCCACCCAAGGCGGGCGACACCCGCACCGGCCCGCTGCCGCTGCACCCCATGACGCTGAGCGACATCCTCGACGGCGCCTTCAAACTCCTCAAGGCCAACTGGCGGACGCTCCTGCTGATCACCGCCGCCTTCGTCGTGCCGCTGAACCTCGTCTCGGCCTTCGTGCAGCGCAACCTCTACAGCGGTCGCAGCTTCTTCGACGCCGTCACCAATCCAACGGTCCAGTCGAGCACCGCCGACAGCAGCAACGCCCGCCTCGTCGTCACCGGCGTCGTGGCCCTGATCGGCTTGCTCATCGCCCCGTTCGTGGCCGGCGCCATCAGCAAGGTCGTCGCCGCGTCGTACCTCGGCGGCGAGGAGACGGTCGGCTCGGCCCTCAGGGCGACCGGCCGGAAGACCGGGTCCCTGCTCGGTGCCTGGTTCCTGGTGCACGTGCTCGAGCTCATCGGTGGTGCGCTGTGCGTGTTACCGGGTCTCCTCTTCATGGCCCTGTTCGTGGCGGTCGCCCCGGCGATCGTGATCGAGGACCTCGGAGTCATCCGGGGCATGCGCCGGTCGTGGCGACTGACGGCGCCCAGGCTCTTCCCGGTGCTGGGCGTGGCCCTGGTCGCGGGGCTCCTCGCCGGTGCCGTCGGTAACGCCCTCGGAGCGGTGCCGACCTTCGTCGCCCTGCTCGTCGGCTTGAAGTACGCGTGGCCCCTCCTGGCCGCCGGGTCGATTCTGTCGGCGCTGATCACCACGCCGTTCGTCGCGATCGTCGCGACGCTGCTCTACTTCGACGGCCGCATCCGCCAGGAGGGATTCGATCTGCAAGTGATGGCCGACGAGCTGGCTCGGCGGCCCGCACAGTGACGGCGGCCTTGGTCGCGGTCCTCGCCGAACTCCCCACGCCGACCCGTCCGCCCGGCCAGGTGACACGGGCCGTGCACGGTGTGTTGGCCCGCCCCGAGTACCGCCACCAGGGGCCGTCGTGGCTGAACCGCATCCAGAACGACGTGCTGGACTGGCTCGCCCGGGTGCTGACGGGCGTCGTGGGCGCGGGCATCGGGGCGTGGATCGTCGTGCTCGTGGTGGTGGGCCTGGTCGCACTCGTCGTGTGGCGACTGGCCGGCGGTGTCACTCGCGATCCCGGTCACGGCGTCGCCGTGTCGAGCGGCCGCACGCGCCCGGCAGCGGACTGGCGGGCCGAGGCCGCGGCCCACGAGCGGGCGGGGGAGTGGCGCCAAGCCGTGCGCGCCCGCTACCGCGCCCTCGTTGCCGACCTTGCGGACCGCGGCGTGCTGCAGGAGATCCCGGGACGTACGGCCGGCGAGTACCGGGCTGAGCTGGGCGCGGCCCTGCCGGTGGCCTCGCCCTCCTTCACGGGCGCCACCGAGCTGTTCGAGGGTGCCTGGTACGGCAGGAGGCCGACCGCGGCCGCCGACGCCGCCCATTTCCGCGAGCTGGCCGACCGCGTCCTCGAGGCGGCGCATTGACCGGGCGGACGCGCCGGTGGCTGCCGTTCGTGCTGGTCGCGGCGGGCATTGCCGTGGCGGTCGCCGTCGTCGGTGGAGGTGGCAACGACACCGGCCGCGCCTTGGACCCCACCTCGACGAGCCCGACCGGCACGAAGGCGTTGGTCGACTCGCTGCGCGCCCTCGACGTCCCCGTCGCCGTGGATGTGGGCGCCCCCGGCCCCCGGACCACCGCCCTCCTGGTGCTCGTCGACGGCATGACGGACGCCCAGCGCCGCGCTGTCTCGTCCTGGGTCGACGCCGGCGGAACGCTGGTCCTGGCCGACCCCGACTCGCCCCTGAACCCGTACCGCGCCGCCCGTCCGACGATCCTCGGGCTCGTGCAGCGAGACCTTTCCCGCCACTGCGACGAACCCGCCCTTCAGCAGGTGGGCCACGTCCTCGTGCCCCACGCGGGCCTCCTCAAGGTGCGGGCCCCGGCCGTGGGCTGCTTCACCAGCGGGAGCGACGCCTGGCTCGTCACGGAGACCCAGGGCCGCGGCAACCTCGTCGTGCTCGGCGGGGCAGACCCGTTCACCAACGGGTCGCTTGGCGCGGCCGACAATGGCCTGCTGGCCGTCACCCTGCTGGCGCCCAACAGGAACGGGCGCGTGCAAGTGCTGCCGCTTCCTGTTCCCGGCGGTGGACGCAAGACGCTCGCCGACCTGGTGGCGGCCAACGTGAAGCTGGCGCTCGTGCAGCTGGGCGTGGCGTTCGTCGTGTTCGCCCTCTGGCGGGCCCGCCGACTGGGCCGGCCCGTGCTCGAGCCCCGGCCGGTGGAGATCCCGGGATCCGAGCTGGTCGCGGCAGTCGGCCGCCTGTTCCAGCGGGCCCACGCCCGAGCCCGGGCGGCCGAGGTCGTCCGTGACGGCGCTCGCCGGTCGTTGGCCGGCCGCCTCGGGTTGGCGCCGGACGCGTCCGTCCGCGAGGTTGCCGACGAAGTCGCCCGCCGAACTGGGCGTCCCCCCGACGAGGTGGGTGACGTGCTGGCCGGCCCGGACCCGCGAGACGAGCGGGCGCTGGTGGCGATCGCCCAGGAGATCGAAGCGTTGAATCGGGAGGTGAACGGTGCCGTCTAGGAACGCCGAGCCCCGTGAGGCGGTGCTGCGCGTCCGCGAAGAGGTAGCCAAGGCGGTGGTCGGCCAGGAACGGGTCGTCACGGCCCTCGTGGTGGCCCTGCTCGTCCGCGGCCACGTGTTGCTCGAAGGCGTGCCGGGCGTGGCCAAGACCCTGTTGGTCAAGGCGCTGGCGGCGTCGCTTGACCTCGACTTCAAGCGCCTGCAGTTCACGCCCGACCTCATGCCATCCGACGTCATCGGGCAGCTGATCTACGAGCGCCAGGAGTTCCGCTTCCGGCCGGGGCCGGTCTTCACCAACTTCCTTTTGGCCGACGAGGTCAACCGCACGCCGCCGAAGACCCAGGCCGCGCTGCTCGAGGCCATGGAGGAGCGGCAGGTTTCCGTGGAAGGTGAGGCACAGCCGCTTCCCGACCCGTTCCTCGTGGCCGCCACCCAGAACCCCGTCGAGTACGAGGGCACGTATCCGCTGCCCGAGGCCGAGCTCGACCGCTTCCTGCTGAAGGTCCTGGTCGACTATCCGTCGCCCGAGGAAGAGGCCGCCATACTGGCCCGCCACGACCAGGGCCTCGATCCCCACGACCTGGCGTCCGTCGGCGTCCGTCCCGTGGCCGGCGCCGGCGACCTGGCCGCCGCCCGGAAGGAGGTGGCCGCGGTGACCGTCGACGAACGGGTCCGCGACTACATCGTCTCGCTGGTGCGGGCGACGCGCGACTCACCGTCGGTCTCGCTCGGGGCGTCGCCGCGCGGCGCGACCATGGTGCTCTGGGCGTCGAAGGCGTGGGCCTGGCTGGCCGCCAAATCCTTTGTCACGCCGGACGAGGTGAAGGCGGTGGCGCTGCCGACGCTGCGCCACCGCATCCAGCTCCGTCCCGAGGTCGAGCTCGAAGGGGCCACGCCCGACGGCGTCCTCAACGGCGTGCTGGCGTCCGTGCCGGTGCCGAGATAGGGCGGATGCCGATGCCGGTTCCCACCCGGCGCCTGGCGGTCGTCGCGGCAGTGGCCGCCGTCGTGGTGCTGCTGGCGCCCGTACCGCCTTGGTGGACGCTCGCAGTCGTCGAGCTCGCACTGTTCGCCGCCGCGACCGTCGACATCGTCCGCGCGCCGTCCCCGGGCCGCATCGACGTCGAACGCGAGCTCCCTGGCGTGCTGCCGTTGGACGGCGAGGGCGAGGTGGCGTGGCACGTGCGCAACCCCACGGGCCGGCGGCTCACGGTGTGGCTGGCGGACGAGCTGGCGCCGTCCCTGCACGCCACGTCGCGCCGGGCTCGCCTTCGCCTTCCTGCCAATGGGCGCGTCACCGCCAGAACGGCGCTACATCCGTCGCGGCGCGGGCGCTTCACACCCACCGACGTCGTCCTGCGCGTCGAGGGCCCGTTCGGCCTGGCCGCCCGTCAGCGCCGCCGTCAGCTCCCGGGCATCTTGCGCGTGTACCCGCCGTTCAAGTCACGACAGGAGGCCGAGCTGCGCATCGACCGGGCCCGCATTCTCGAGGTCGGCCTCCGGTCGGCGCGCGGCCAGGGCGGCGGCACCGAGTTCGACTCGCTTCGCGAGTACGGCGTGGACGACGAAACCCGTCGCATCGACTGGGCCGCGACGGCGCGCACGACAAAGGTCATCGTGCGCACCTACCGCGCCGAGCGCAACCAGACCGTGCTGCTGCTGCTCGACACCGGGCGGACGATGGCCGGACAGGTCGACGACGTCCCCCGTCTCGACCACGCCATGGACGCGGTGATGATGCTCACGGCGGTGGCCACGCGCCTTGGTGACCGCGCCGGGCTCGTCGCCTTCGACCAGGACGTGCGAGCCATCGTCGGTCCCGGCCACTCGCGCGGCCAGCTGGGTCGGGTCACCGAGGCCATGTACACCCTCGAGCCTCGACTCGTGGAGAGCGACTACCGCCGCGCCTTCGCCCAGACCCTCGCCCGCTTCCGCCGTCGGGCCCTGCTCGTGCTGCTGACCGAACTGGCCGAGGCGCCCGTGGCCGAGTCGCTGCTGCCTGCCCTCCCGCTGGTGGCGCGGGATCATCTCGTGCTGGTGGCCGCCATCCGCGACCCGCGTGTCGACGAATGGGCCGCCGCGGTGCCGGCCAACGCCGGCGAGGCATATCGCAAGGCGGCCGCCGTCGAAGCCCTCGACGCCCGCCGACGCACCGTCGCCCGCCTCCGGGGCCTCGGCGCCACCGTGGTCGACGCCCCGCCCGGCCACCTCGCCCCCCAACTGGCCGACGCCTACCTCCACCTCAAGGCAACCGGCCGGCTCTAACTACACCTTCTTTGCGGATTTTCGACGGCTATACCGTCAGAGATCCGCAAAGAACGGTCAGGTGGCCTCTCCCAGCGCCCCGGTCAGGCCCTTGCCGGCCGCCGCTCGGCCTCGGATGAACAGCCACGAGAGCAGGGCCGTCTCCCCGAGCACGCCGACGCCGACGCGTGCCCACGTCGGCAGCGACGAGCCGGTGACGAAGCCCTCGATCGTGCCGGCCGCCGCGAACACGACGACGAGGCCGGCGACGATGACCATCGCCCGCCTGCCCTCGTCGGCCAGTGCTTCGCGTCGCGTGCGGTCGCCCGGGTCGATGAGTGTCCACCCCAGACGGAGACCGGCGCCGCCGGCGATGAACACCGCGGTCAGCTCGAGAAGGCCGTGGGGCAGGATCAGGCCCCAGAACTTGAGCTGCTGGCCTACCGACGCGAACAGGCCACCGGCGACGCCGACGTTGGCGCCGTTGATGGCGAGGATGACGGCGGTGGGCACGCATAGGGCGATCCCGGCCGCGAAGGCGTAGATAGACACCTGCACGTTGTTGGTGAAGACCTGTGACGCGAACTGCGACGCCGGCGCCGAGCGGTAGTAGTGCTGGAAGTCCTCGTTGACGTAGGCCTCGCGCACCGCCCTGGGCCCGGTGGCTTCGACCGCTCGCGGCGAATTCGCCAACCAGAGCCCGACCGCGAAGGCGGGGACGAGAAACAGGGCCGCGCTGACGGCGACGAAGCGGCGGCTGTACCAGACCGCAGCCGGGAACGTGACAGCGAAGAACCGGCCGAGGGCCCGCAACGTCCGCGGCGGGCTTGCATAGACGACGGCGCCGGCGCGGGCCACCAGGCTGCTGAGGGTGGCGGTCAGCGCCGGATCGCGATAGGTCGTGCGGGCGTAGGAGAGGTGGGTGGCGGCGCGCTGGTAGAGCGCCACCATCTCCTCGATCTCGGCGGGCGAGAGCCGTCCGACCTTCCGGCCCGCCCGCCGCACCAGCAACGAGAGACGGTCCCACGATGGCTGGTTGGTGGCGAGGAAGGTGTCGACGTCCATCAAGCGCTCTCGGCTCTACGGTAACGACATGGACACGCGCCCGGCCGCGGTCGTCATTCCCGAGGCGGTCCCCCTCGACTTGGAGACGGCCGGCCTCGGCTCCCGGTTTCTCGGTCTCATCATCGACTGGGCCATCCAGGGCGCCCTGCTGATCGTGCTCCTGATCATCGTGTCGAACGCCTCGTTCGGCTGGCTGGGCACGACGATCGTTCTTCTGCTCGTGTTCCTCGTCATCTGGGGGTATCCGATCGCCCTGGAGACCCTGTGGCGGGGCCGCACGGTCGGCAAGGCGGCGATGGGCTTGCGAGTCGTGACCAAGGAGGGCGGCCAGATCGGCTTCCGCCACGCCGCCATCCGCACCGCGCTCGGACTGGTCGACTTCGTGCTCACATCGGGGGCGTGCGCCGTCATCTGCGTGCTGGCCACGTCGCAAAACCAGCGCCTCGGCGACCTGGCGGCGGGGACGCTCGTACTGCGCGAGCGCACCGGCCAGCGCCAGCCCACACCCACCGACTTCGCCCCGCCCGTCGGGCTCGACGCGTATGCCGACAGCCTCGATCTCGCCGGTCTCGGTCCGGCCGAGTACCGCGTCGTGCGTACCTTCCTCCTGCGCGCCGCGTCGCTCCCGCCACAGGTGCGGGCCCGGCTGGCAGCCCAGATCGGGGAGACCGTGGCCGAGCGGGTGCAACCGCCGCCGCCGCCCGGCGTTCCGGCCGAGCTCTTCCTCGCGTCGGTCGCCGCCGCTTACCGAAAGCGTGGCTCGTAGGCTGAGTTACCGATGACGGCCTATCTCGACCACGCCGCGACCACGCCGATGCGGCCCGAGGCGGTCGAGGCCATGCTTCCGTTCCTCACGGAGCGGTTCGGCAACCCGTCGGGCTCCCACGCGGTCGCGCGCGAGGCGCGCAAGGCGCTCGACGAGGCCCGCGAGGTCGTAGCCGAGTGCCTGGGCGCCCGTCCCGGCGAGGTTGTCTTCACCGGTGGCGGCACCGAAGCGGACAACCTCGCCATCGCCGGCCGTCACGCTGTGCGCTCCGGGCCCGTCGTCTGCACGGCGATCGAGCACCACGCGGTGCTGCACGCCTGCGGGGCGCTGCCCGAGGCGCGGATGGCGGCGGTGCGACCCGACGGCGTCGTCGACCTCGACGCCCTCGGCGAACTTCTCGACCCCACCGTCGCCGTCGTCTCGGTGATGCTCGCTAACAACGAGGTCGGCACGTTCCAGCCCCTCGCCGACGTGACCGCCCTCGTGCGCGCCGCCGCGCCGAACGCAGCCCTCCACACTGACGCCGTGCAGGCATTCCCTTGGGTCGACGTGGCGATTCTCGCGGCGGGTGCCGACCTCGTCGCCGTCAGCGCCCACAAGTTCGCCGGGCCCAAGGGAGTGGGCGCCCTCATCGTCCGCGAAGGCATCAGCGTCGACCCGATCATCCACGGCGGCGGCCAGGAGCGCGACCGTCGCAGCGGCACGTACAACGTGGCCGGAATCGTCGGCATGGCCGCGGCGATGCAGGGCACTCTGTCCGAACGCCAGCGCACCGTCGAGCGCGTGACATGTCTGCGCGACCGACTGGCCGACGGGTTGCTGGCCGCCGTCCCTGACACCACCGAGACCGGATCGCGTGCGCAGAAGGTCGCCGGCAACTGCCATCTCTCGTTCGCAGGAGTGGAGTCCGAAGCACTGCTCGTGCTCCTCGACGGGGCGGGCGTCTGCGCGTCGGCGGGATCGGCGTGCACGAGCGGCGCCGTCGAGCCGTCTCACGTCCTCACCGCCATGGGCGTGCCCGCCGATCGGGCCATCGGCGCCCTCCGCCTGTCGCTCGGCGCCACCACCACCGACGCCGACGTCGACCTCGCCCTCGAGGTCATCCCCGCGGCCGTGGAGCGTCTGAGAACGCAATGAGGGTCCTGGCCGCGATGTCAGGCGGCGTCGACTCGTCGGTCGCCGCCACCATGCTCCTCGACGCCGGACACGACGTCGTCGGCGTCACCATGCGCCTCTGGGAAGGCGACGTGGAGGGCACCTGCTGTTCGGTCGCCGAGATCGACGACGCCCGGCGCGTCGCCCAGCAGCTCGGCATCGACCACTGGGTATTCCGTTTCACCGACGACTTCGAGGCGCGCGTGGTCGAGCCCTACGCCGCGGCCCACGCCGCCGGCCTGACGCCGAACCCCTGCATCGAGTGCAACCGGCACATCAAGTTCGAGCGCCTGCTGCGCCGCGCCGCTCAGCTCGGGTTCGACGCCGTCGCCACCGGGCACCACGCCAGGATCCGTCGCGACGGCCACCGCGTGCGTCTGCTCCGCGGCGCCGATTCGGCGAAGGATCAGTCCTATGTCCTCTACGTCCTCGGCCAGCCCCAGCTCGAACGCTGCCTCTTCCCTGTGGGCGAGATCACCAAGGCCGAGGTGCGGGCCCGGGCGACCGAGCTCGGCCTGCGCACGGCCGCCAAGCCCGACAGCGTCGAGGTGTGCTTCGTGACGGCCAGCGGCGGCCGGGAGGAGCTCTTGCGCAGCCGGGTCGGCCTGCGACCGGGCCGCGTGGTGGACGCCCGGGGTGACGTCGTGGGTCACGTGGACGCCACCGAGCTGGTGACGGTCGGCCAGCGCCGCGGGCTGGGAATTGGCGGCGGCGCCCGGCGCTACGCGCTGTCGGTCGACCCCGCCGCCGGAACGGTCGTAGTCGGCGACCTCGACGAGCTCATGACCGACACGGTCGAGCTCACGAACCTGACGTGGGTCGACGGCCCGGCCAGCGGAGAAGTCCTCGCACAGTGCAGCGCGCACGGTCCCGCTCTCGAGGCCGTCATCGACGGCCACGTCGTCCGCTTCGCCCAGTCCCACCGGCGGGTCGCACCGGGCCAGAGCGTCGTGCTCTATCGCGGCGACGAAGTCCTCGGCGGCGGCATCGCTGCATGACCGAAGACAAACAGCACGCGGACGACCACGAGCAAGAGGGCCAAGACGAAGAGGTTGTCGGCTGGCCGGTCAAGGGTCCGGCCACCGGCCAACAGGCCATACTCGCCATTGCCTTCGTGTTCTTCCTCGGCGTCCTCGTGGGCTTCCTGCTGTGCCGTACGTTCTGATCGCGCGGCTGGTTCTCGCGGCCGTCTTCGCGGTGGCGGCGTGGGGCAAGCTCTCCGACCCCGCCGGCACGCGCCACGCCGTCCTCGAGTTCGGCGTGCCCGCGCAGCTCGCAGGTGTCGTCGGCTTTCTGGTGCCGCTAACCGAGCTGGTCGTCGCCTGCCTCCTGTTGCTTCCGGGCTCGGCCGTGTTCGGCGCCATCGGCGCCCTGGTGCTCTTGGCGCTGTTCACTGTCACCATCGGTGCCGCTCTGGCGCGAGGTGCTCACCCCGACTGCCACTGCTTCGGCCAGGTGAGGACGAAGGCGGTGAGCGCGCGGACGCTGATCCGCAACATGGTCCTCATGGGTGTTGCGGTCTTCGTTCTCGTCGCTTAACCAGCGCGGCGCGATCCGAGCCGGCGGGCGCGTGCCTCTTCGAGGAGGGCCCCCGGGAGTGTCGGGGTGAACAGGATCGCCGATGCTTTGGTGACCTCGCCTTGGCGCCGTCCGGGATTGGCCAGCACCACCTCGACCTCCTCGGTGAGGAGCGCCTCGAGCGCCAAGCCCGGCGCCCGCTGAGTGAGATCCAGCGCACGCGTGTCCGCGGGCGCCGGGCCGAGGGCACGCAGCTGCTGGCGCCGTACGAGGACCGAGTCCATCAGGGCGATCGGGTCGACGAGCACGACGCCCGCGGGCACGAACACCGCCCACCGCTTCGACAGCTGGTGAAGGGAACGCACCAGTAGTCCGGCCGCGGGGAGGCCGATGGCCGTCGCGATCGCACCCCAGACCCACTCGCGAGCGGCGAGCAGCAGAGGACCGGTGACGAGGCCGGCGACCACGACGGCCCACGCCAGTTCGATCGGCCCGAGGAGCAACGGCCCGGGCGCCCGCAGGGGGAAGCGGCGCTCGTTCGGGTAGGCGGGGCCGTTCACGCAAAGCATCCCAGTGTCGGGCGCGAGGGCGAGGGCCGCGGCGACCGCTGTCCACGCCACGGCCAGCGGTGCGCCGTTCTGCCCGAAGGCACCGACCACCGCGGCGACCACGCCCGCGGGTGCGAGCACCCGAATGGCGGTGAGCGCCGCGGGATGGGGCACCAGCGTCGCGGCCAGGCCGACGGCCCACCCGAGCCAAAGGCCGACCGACGCCAGGGTGCGCACGGGGACGGCCGCCGTGTGCAGGGCGTCAGCGAACATGGGCCCCGCCGTGAGAGGGAGCGCCAGCCACCAAGCGCGGAGGATCCATGGGAACGCACGTCGGAGGGTCGGCGGCAGCACGGGCGGCCGAAATCTACGGGCAAATCCGCCGCCTGCGGCCTGAAGGGTGGTGAACTGGCACGCAAGCCAACTGCAGTCGATTCATGTTTTTGGCGCAACGGCCCGACAAGGAGAGTGAATGGCAGCTGAGGTGCGCCTCGTCGACCTGGCGGTGATCAAGCGGTACTCGCTCGCCGTCCGTCAGGAGCGAGCGCCGGCCGAAGAGGTCCTCGAGGCGCTCGAGGACAGTGCTGCCGTCGTGATCGCCGCGCTCGAAGAAGACCAAGGTGCTCCCGCGGAGGAACCGGACGCGTGAGTGATGCGCTGTCGACGGGGTTGGCGACCTCGATCGGCAGCCTGCCGCACACCGACCCGGACGCGGCCGCCACCGTCGTCCTAAACCGCCACCCACTCCTTCCGGCTGCCCCCCAGCTGCCGGCTCGCTCAGCGCGCGAGGGCATGATCGCCCAGGCCGCCCACGGAGTTCCCGGTGTCACCGTGGCCGACGACGGCAGCCTCCGGGTCGACGTCGAGGCCGTCGAAGCCGGCCTCGCCGAAGGCGTCCCCATCGACGGCTCCATGCACCCGCCCGAATACGGCGGCCTCCTCCGCTTCCTCGAGCGCATCGAAGGCCGACACGCCCCGGTCAAGGTGCAGCTCACCGGTCCCGTCACCCTCGGCCTGGCGCTGACGCGGGCGGGCGTGCCGTCGAGGGCTGCGTTTGCGGTCGCAGCCGAGGCCGTCCAGGTGCGCGCCCGTGCGCTCCTCGATCAGGTGGCGCGCCACGCTCCCGGCGCCCCTGTCGTCGCGTTCCTCGACGAGCCGTCGCTCGCGGTCGTCGAGCACCCAGGCTTTCCGCTGCCGCCCCACGCGGTCGTCGACATGCTGACGGCTGCGTTGGCGTCGTTGCACGGCGCCGCCGCCACCGGCGTGCACTGCTGCGGCCCCACCAGGTGGGCGCTCGTGCTCGAGGCCGGTCCCGACATCCTTTCGCTTCCGGTAGCGCTGGCCGGCGGGCTCGAACCCGTCGCGCTGCGCGCCTTCCTCGGTGGTGGCGGATGGGTCGCGTGGGGTGCGGTGCCAACGGACGCGCCGGTGAGCGACGACGTGACCTTCCTCTGGCGCCGTCTTCTCGGCGTGTGGTCCGACCTCGTGCGCGGTGGCTGTCCGTCGCTGCTGTTGCGTGAGCGGGCGCTGGTCACCCCCGCGTGCGGATTGGCCGGCCACGGCGCCACACAGGCCGAGCGCACGCTGACGCTCACCGCACAGCTCGGTGAGCGGATGCGCGACCAAGCGACCAGCCGCCGCCTCACCATCGGCGCATAGTTTTTCGACTCGGAAGCGGAGCTTCCGAGCCGAGCTTCTAAGGAATCCGGCCGTTGGCCGGATGCTGTTTTTGCTCAGCCGGCGAGGCCTTCGGCGACGGCGGCCGAGCCTTCGGTGCCGACGTTGGATGCCGCGTTCTTGGCCGCATGGCGGCGGTAGGTTCGGCGTCGTGGCCCCTCGCGATCCGGCTGTCCGCGTCGCCGACCTTCGCCAGCAGATCGAGCACCACAACGTCCGCTATCACCAGCTCGACGATCCCGAGGTCTCCGACGCCGAGTACGACGCCCTCGTGCGCGAGCTGCGCGAGATCGAAGGGGCCCACCCCGAACTGGTGACGCCCGAGTCGCCGACGCAGAAGGTCGGCGCCGCTCCGGACACGTCAACGTTCGCGCCGGTGCGCCACCGCCAGCCGATGATGTCGCTCGACAACGCCTTCTCATTCGAGGAGCTCTTGGCCTGGGGTAAGCGCATGGAGCGCTACATCTCAGCCGACGTCGACTTCGTGTGCGAGCTGAAGATCGACGGCGTCGCCATGTCCGTCGTCTACGAGAACGGCCGCTACACGCGCGCCGCGACGCGCGGCGACGGTGTCGTCGGAGAAGATGTCACCGCCAACGTCGCCACCATCGAGGCCGTGCCCGAGCATCTGACGCTGAAGGGCAAGCGGCTTCCGTCGGTGCTGGAGGTCCGGGGCGAGGTGTACATGCCGATCTCCGCCTTCACCGAGCTCAACCAGAAGCAGGGCGAAGCCGGTCTCCGGTTGTTCGCCAACCCTCGCAACTCGGCCGCGGGTTCGCTTCGACAAAAGGATCCGAAGATCACCGCCAGCCGCGATCTCTCGTTCTTCGCGTATCAAGTGGGGGAGCTCGAAGGCGGCCCGAGGCTGCGCCGGCACTCGGAGACCCTCGATCTTCTTCGCGACGCGGGCCTGCCGGTGAACCCCGAGATCCGCACGCTCGGTTCCCTGGAAGAGGTCGACGACTTTTGCCGCCACTGGCTCGAGCATCGCCACGACCTCGACTACGAGATCGACGGGGTCGTCGTGAAGGTCGACGACCTTGCGCAGCGCGCCGAGCTCGGCGCCACCTCGAAGGCGCCGCGTTGGGCCATCGCCTACAAGTTCCCACCCGAAGAAGCGACGACCGTTCTCAAAGACATCATGGTGTCGATCGGCCGCACCGGGAAGGCCACGCCGTTCGCCATGCTCGAGCCCGTGCGCGTCAGCGGGTCCACCGTGCAGCTGGCCACGTTGCACAACGAGGACCAGGTTCGTCTCAAAGACGTGCGTCCGGGTGACACGGTGATCGTGCGCAAGGCGGGCGACGTCATCCCCGAGGTCGTAGGACCGGTCGTGTCGAAGCGGCCGGCCGGTGCGAAGCCGTGGGCGTTCCCCGCCCGCTGCCCGATCTGCCGCGCCGCGCTCGTCCGACTCGAAGGCGAAAGTGACACCTTCTGCACGAACGCCGACTGCCCGGGCCAACGCGACCAACGCATCGTCCACTTCGCGTCCCGTGGCGCCATGGACATCGAGGGCCTCGGCGAGCGCACGGTCATGCTGCTGACGGCGAAGGGGCTCGTTGCCGACGCGGGTGACATCTACTCGTTGACCTACGACGACGTGATCGACCTCGAAGGATTCGCGGACCTCTCGGCGCGCAATCTCCTCGCCGCCATCGAGGCGTCGAAGGAGCGACCGCTCGCCAACCTGCTCGTGGGGCTCGGCATCCGCCACCTGGGCGGGCGGGGCGCCGAGGTGCTGGCGTCGGCCTTGGGCCACCTCGACCGCATCATCGCGGCCCCCGAGGAGGAACTGGCGGCGACCGAGGGTGTCGGGCCCGTGATCGCGGGAAGCGTCCGTCAGTTCTTCGAGCGCAACCGCAGCCTGGTCGACAAGTTGCGGGCCGCGGGGGTGAATTTCAAGGGTCCGGCGGCCCCAGACCTGCCCCAGACCCTGGCCGGCCAGGCGGTCGTGATCACGGGCACGCTCGACGGTTTCTCCCGGGAGGGTGCGGTCGACGCGGTGAAGGGCCGGGGCGGTGCCTCGCCTGGCAGTGTCTCGAAGAAGACCGCCTACCTGGTCGTCGGCCGCGATGCGGGCACTTCAAAGGTGGCAAAAGCCGCTGAACTGGGTGTACCTACGCTCGACGAGGCCCAGTTCGAGCACCTCTTGGAAACGGGTCGGCCAAGTGGCTGATCTCCACAGCCTTTCGTTGACGTGACTGCCCTCGCGTTGCTATCGTCCGCCCGACCTGTCCGGATTCACCGGGCTATGCAACAACTGGAAGGCGAGGAAACATGAGTTCACGAAAGGCGATCGCCGCTGCGGCTGCGGCGGCACTTGGTGCAGCCGGACTCGGCATCGGCGTTGGCCCGCTGGCGTTCGGTGCGGTCAACAACACCACTTGCACCAACGGCACGTCCCTGAACCCGCAGGGCGGCAACTGCTCGGGTGGTAGCGGCGACAGCGGCACGGTCACCCAGAACCCGACCGGCACGAACAACGGCGGCAACGCCACTGTTACCACCGGCGGCACCTCCACCGCGACCGGCAGCGTCCTGGTGAGCAGGGGCTCGAGCAACAGCAAGACCTCCGTCAAGAACAGCCAGAAGAGCCAGGGCACGTCGAAGGCCAACGGCAAGTCCGGCAAGACCGGCAACACCGGCGACGGCCTGAACTTCAAGGCCTAACAACGAACACGGTCGTGGCCGGCTCCTCGGAGCCGCCCACCCGGCCGTCTCGTCAGGCGACCACCAACACTCAGAGCAGCATCAAAAAGGGAAAGGCGAGGAAACATGAGTTCACGAAAGGCGATCGCAGCTGCGGCTGCAGCGGCACTCGGTGCGGCCGGCCTCGGCATTGGCGTCGGCCCGCTGGCGTTCGGCGCGGGTAACAACACCAACTGCACCAACGGTGTGTCGCAGAACCCCCAGGGCGCCAACTGCTCCGGCGGCAGCGGTGACAGCGGCACGGTTACCCAGAATCCCAACGGCACGAACAACGGCGGCAACGCCACCCTCAATTTGGGGAGCACGAGCACCGTGACCGGGAGCGTCTCCATCAGCAGCGGCGGGAGCCACAGCAAGACCTCCGCCAAGAACAGCCAGAAGAGCCAGGGCACGTCCAAGGCAACCGGCAAGTCCGGCAAGACCGGCAACACCGGCGACGGCCTGAACTTCAAGGGCTAACAACGCACACGGTCGTGGCCGGCTCCTCGGAGCCGGCCACGCGGTTATTCCAACGCGAACAAGTCACTTTCACTACGAGACGAATGGCGAGGAGCCACGATGAACATGCGTAAGGCAATTGCCGCCAGTGCGGCAGCCGCCCTCGGGACCGCTGGGCTGGCGATGGGTGTCGGCCCGCTGGCGTTCGGCGCGGGTAACGCCACCACCTGCAACAACGGCGTGTCGCTAAACCCCGGTTCAGCGAACTGCTCGGGCGGCAGCGGTGACAGCGGCAACCTGAACCAGACGCCGACCGGTCAGAACAACGGCGGCAATGCCAACATCACCACTGGCAACACGAGCGCCCTGGTCGGGAGCGTCGCCGTGAGCAAGGGTTCGAGCCACAGCAAGACGTCCGTCAAGAGCAGCCAGGGCCAGCAGGGCACGGCCAAGGCCAACGGCAAGACTGGCAAGACCGGCAACACCGGCGACGGCCAGAACTTCAAGGCCTAAGTACGACCAGGTGCTCGTGGGGGCTCTCCCGAGCCTCCACGAGCCTGCCTGATCGCGGGCAACCACGGCGGGCAACAGCCGCAAGACCAGGAGCTGACGCTGTGCCGTCTGGTGAGCGGGCTGGCGACATGTCGAGCAGCTACGGCGCCGGCCGGCAGCTCCGGGGAAAAGAGCCCCCATCCTCGCCGGGGGCTCTTTTCCTTCCCGCTTTTATGTGACGAGGCGACGAATACGCGCCGCGACCTCGGCCATGGCGTCGTCGCTGGCGTACTTCTGACGGGGCCAGAAGAAGCCCCGTAGGCCGTCTTTTCGGCGACGAGGGACGACGTGGACGTGCAGGTGGGGCACGCTCTGGCTGACCCTGTTGTTCATCGCCACGAACGTGCCGTCTGCCTCCATGGCCTCCTCAACGGCCGTGGCAAGGCGCTGGGCGTCGGCAAAGAACTCACCGAGGAGCGGAGCGGGCAAGTCGCCGAGTGTCTCGTAGTGGTCCCGAGGCACGAGCAGCGAATGCCCGGGGAAGACCGGTCGGGCGTCGAGGAACGCGAGGGCATGCTCGCTCTCCAGGACGAGGTGGGCGGGTCGCGCGCCGATGACGATCTGACAGAAGATGCAGTTCGGGTCGTTCACCGCGGCCTGCCTCTCAGTGCAGGTTGAAGCACCACGGCGTCGAGTCGCGCTGGTCGCTGGGGCTCGCGAGAGGCCAGTAGCGCACGGACGCGCAGTGGCGCCCCGGGCCCAAGTTGAACTGGCCACCGGGCTTTGGCGCGAGGGTGATCTGGTAGAGGGCGGGGACGCGGTGCACCTCGTCCTCGGGTACCTGCACGCCGTCGACGGAGAGGTCGCCGCTGTAGCCGGCCGCGAGCGTCACGCCGACGGTCACCTGGCGCAGGTCGAGGTCGCCTGACGGCGGCATGACCTGTCGGACGGCACTGGTCTCCGGCGGCGGCGGGGGCCGAGAACCGGAGAAGGCGAGCACCAGGAGGCCGACGGCCACGGCCAGGAGGCCGATGATGACGAGCCGTCGGACCATCAGCGCCGCGGCAGTTGGGCGCGCGGGAACAGATGTGCAGAGGCGAACAGCAGGGCGATGACGCTAGCGGCGAAGCCCAGTTCGACCAGCCGGAGGGCCAGCGGGATGCCTGGCGCGAACGTGGCCGCGAAGGCGACGCTGAACTCCCACAGCAGGGTGGCAAGGAACGCCCACGCCTGCCGGCGCAGGAGCATCCAGCAGATCGGGTATTTCAAGACGAGCACCGCGAGGAAGAAGGGGCGGCCCAAGCGGTCGCCGTAGAGCAGGACCGAGATGGTGACCGTCACCTCGAGGGCGGCCAGGGCGGCGGCCGCGGGCAACGTCCACGCCCGCTCGTGCGTCTCGGCCATCAGCCCTCCTGCGCGAAGGTCCTCGACAGGCGGCGGTTGAAGACCTCGATCCGCGTGCGCAGCTCGGCATCGGGCAGTCCGTCGCGCGCCGCCTCCATCACCTTCCAGAGCCGCGGGTACACGATGCCCTCCACGTCGGACGCCAGGCGGTTGGGGACCTCGCCGATGCGCATGCGTACAAGCAGGGCCCGCAGCGGGCCCGACAGCTGGCGGGGGATCGGGTCGTCGGTGGCGTCGGCCTCCGACTCGAGCCGGCCGATGAGCTCGTTCAGGTCGGCCTCGTTCCAGAGCTTCCCGCGCCGCACGAATTCCTCGATCTCGTCGACCATCTCGGCCCGCACCTCCCCATAATCCCCCAGCGCGGAGTGAAGCGCCCTTCGTGCAGGAATCGTCAGACCGCGGAAACAGTTCGGAAATAGCTCGTCCGTACGGTGACGGCGTCGACCGCGGCTCCACTCGCGAGATGCGTCCGCTGCATTCCCGCGCCTCTAGCCGCGCTCGACGACCTGACATGGAGAAAGCGAAAGGTGAGGTAGATGAGCACTCGTAAGGCAATCGCTGCAGTTGCAGTCGCCGCTCTTGGGTCCGGTTCGTTGGCGATCGGTGTCGGCCCGATGGCATTCGCCGGCGGCAACAGCACCACCTGCACCAACCCAGGCTCCGCCAACAACTTGTCCGCGGACTGCTCGGGCGGCACCGGCGACAGCGGCGCGGCAAACATCGCCTCCGCCGGCACCAACGGTGCTGGCGACGCCAATATCGCGACCACCAACGGCAACCACAGCAGGACCGTCGTGCGTAACAGCCAGCACCACCAGGGCACGAGTGCCGCCAACGGCACGACCGGGCGCACCGGCAATAGCGGGACAGGCGTGAACTTCATCACTCACTGACCTACATCCCCCAGCGCGGCGGTATCGCGCCGGTAGCCTTTGCCGGCAAATGGCACCCACGCGCATGGCCGACCAGGTCGGCCGCGTCCTCGGCGGGCGCTATCGACTGCGAGCCGCGCTCGGCACCGGCGCGTCGGCCCAGGTGTTCGTGGCGGACGACGCCGCCCTTGGCCGCCAGGTCGCGGTCAAGCTGCTGCACCCGGCGCTGGCTGGCGACAACTCGTTCCTGCGCCGCTTTCAGGCCGAGGCGCGCGCGGCCGCCGCCCTTAGTCACCCCCACATCATGGCCGTATACGACTGGGGCGACGACGAGGACAGCCCCTACCTGGTGTGCGAGTACCTGGCCGGCGGGAGTCTGCGGGACCTGCTCGACGACGGCCGCCGGCTCACGCCGTCCCAAGCCCTGCTCGTCGGGCTGGAAGCGGCCCACGCCCTGCACTTTGCCCACCGCCGCGGGCTCGTGCACCGCGACATCAAGCCCGGCAACCTGCTGTTCGACACGGAAGGGCGGCTTCGCATCGGCGACTTCGGCATGGCCCGCGCCCTGGCCGAGGCGGCGTGGACCGAGCCGGCGGGTGCCCTGCTCGGCACGGCCCGCTACGCCGCGCCCGAGCAGGTGAAAGGCGAGTCGGTCGACGGTCGGGCCGACATCTATGCGCTCTCGGTCACCCTCGTCGAGGCGGTCACCGGCAAGGTGCCCTTCGCAGCCGACACCACCATCGCCACCCTGATGGCTCGGGTCGACACGCCGCTCACCGCGCCGCCCGAGCTCGGCGCGCTCGGCCCCGTGGTCGAACTGGGTGGCCGCCCCGACCGCGACGACCGGCCCGACGCGGCCGGCTTCGCCCAGGCCCTCGACGCCGCAGCCCGCGAGCTGCCAGCCCCCGATCCTCTGCCGCTGGCCGGCCCCCCCGACGACGTCACCGTCGTCACCGAGGACGCCACCGAGCTGGGGCTTGAGGCCACCGGGGAGGCTCCGGTTGTCGCGGTCGCTTCGGCCCGTCGTCGCCGCCGCTGGCCGTGGGCGGTGCTGATCGCGGCCGTGGTGGTTCTAGCCGGACTGGGCGCCGCGGTCGCGCTCACGCGCTCGTCGAGCACGCCGACGCATCCCATGCCGCACCTCGAGGGCAAGACCGAAACCGAGGCGATCGCCGCCCTCCGGCCACTGAAGGTGAAGGTGCAGTACAACCGGCCGTTCGTCGACGGCACCACGGCCGGGATCGTGCTGAACACCCGGCCCCTCGGCGGCACCAAGGTCCACGAGCAGAGCAGCGTGCGGCTCACGGTCTCCCAAGGTCCGCCGCCGGTCCCGGTGCCCGACCTGTCGGGCGCGTCGCAGCAGACCGCGACCGAGCGGCTGACCACCGCCGGCCTGGCCGTCGGCGTGGTGACAACCAGGTACGACGAACAGGTCCCCGAGGGCGTCGTGCTCGACTGGAACCCCAAAGGCCAGCAGCCGAAGCACACCGCGATCGCCTTGGCGGTCTCCGGTGGCCCGAAGCCCCGCCAGGTGCCGAACGTCGCCGGGCAGCCGTACGCCCAGGCCGCCGCCGTGCTGCAACAGCTGGGCCTGACACCCGTCCGGGCCGACGCCTTCAGTGACACCGTGCCCAAGGACCAGGTGATCGGCACCACGCCCGGCACTGGTGCGTCGGTGAGTCGGGGCGGCAAGGTGACGATCAACGTCTCCAAGGGCCCCGACCTCGTCGCCGTCCCCGACGTCACCAACAAGTCGGTGCAGGACGCCACAACGATCATGCAGCAGGCCGGCCTTTCCATCGGCAACGTCTTCGGTCCGCCCAACAAGAAGATCTTCACCACCGACCCGGCGGTCGGCACCCAGGTGCACCGCGGGTCGAGCGTCAACGTCTATACCAAGTAGTTTCTGCCCCCACCGAGTCGCCGATCGCGAAGGAGATTTCCAATGGGGGCACTGGACGGGCGGGTCGCCATCATCACCGGCTCGGGCCGCGGCATCGGGCGGGAGCACGCCTTGCTGTTCGCCCAGGAAGGCGCCAAGGTCGTCATCAACGACCTGGGCGGCGCCATCGACGGCTCCGGCGACGACCGCACGCCCGCCCAGCAGGTGGTCGACGAGATCAAGGCCATGGGCGGCGAGGCCGTCGCCAACGCCGACAACGTCGCCGACTGGGAGGGTGGCCAGCGCCTCATCCAGACGGCGGTCGAGACGTTCGGCGACCTCCACATCCTCGTCAACAACGCCGGCATCCTGCGCGACCGGGTGCTCGTCAACATGACCGAGGACGAGTGGGACGCCGTTATCCACGTCCACCTCAAGGGCCACTTCGTGCCGACCCGATTCGCGGCCGCCTACTGGCGGGAGCAGACCAAGGCCGGCAACACGGTGAAGGCCAACGTCATCAACACCTCCTCGACGTCGGGCCTCCTCGGCAACCCGGGCCAGACCAACTACGGCGCCGCCAAGGCCGGCATCGCCGCCTTCTCGGTGATCGCGGCCATGGAGCTCGAGCGCTACGGCGTGCGAGTGAACGCCATCGCCCCCGCCGCCCGCACGCGCATGACCGAGGCGACGCCCGGCCTTGACCAGATCGTGAAGGCGCCTACGGATGCGGCCAAGTTCGACATCTGGGACCCGGGCAACGTGTCACCCATGGTCGCCTACCTGGCCACCGAGAACCTGCCCTTCACCGGCCGGGTGTTCTTCGTGCAGGGCGGCAAGGTCCAGAACATGACGCCGTGGCAGATGGCCGACGTCATCGACAAGGACGACCGGTGGACGGTCGCCGAGCTCGAGAACGAGATCAAAAAGCTCCTCGGCTGAGCCCGAATCACCCGGGCGGACTAGTCCGGTCGTGTCATTGTCGAAATGGTCCTTCCGTCGCCCCCCGTTGCCGCCTTAGGTTCCGCGTAGGGACAGGGTCGTCGGGGGTGGCGTCGTAGCGCGGTGTTCCCCAGCCGCCGCGTGGCGCGCTACCCCCGCCGACCCTGTCCCTTTTTTCCTAGCCTCACGGCTCTATGGGCGACGAGCACGACTTTGACGTCGCCGTCGAGGCGCCGGGGGCCGAGGAGGTGGCGGTCCTCCCGTGGCCGACCCTGTTCCGGCATCGCCTGACGCGCCGGGTCGAGTCGAGCGGCCGTTATGAGTGGTGGGTGCTGTGGACGGTCCTGGCCGGACTGTTCTCGGTGGGCTTCACGATCACCATCCTGGCCGTCTCCCTGCCCCGCATCGCCGCCGATCTGCACTCCGATACCACCACGCTGACGTGGGTGATCACGGGTCCACTCTTGGCGTTCGGCGTGGTCGGGCCCCTGCTCGGCAAGGCGGGAGACATCTGGGGCCAGAAGCGCATGTTCATACTGGCGCTGTCGCTGACCCTGGTGTTCGCCGGCCTGACCGCCATCGCGTGGAACGCCGGCTCGCTGATCCTCTTCCGGGTCCTCGGGGCCGGCGAAGGAGCGGCCACCGGTCCTGCGTCGATGGCGCTGATCATGATGGTCTTTCGGCCCGACGAGCGGGTGAAGGCCATGGGGTTCTGGTCGCTGGTCGGCGCGGGCGCGCCGGTGCTGGGCGTCGTCGCCGGCGGCCCCATCGTCGAGCACTTCAGCTGGCGCCTCATCTACGTCGCGCAGATCCCGTTCACTGCGCTGGCGCTGATCGCGGCGGCCGTCATCTTGCCGGGCCGGGACCAGGTGCAGCGCGACCGCAAGCGCGAGCCGCTGGACGTTCTCGGCGTGGTCACCGTCGGGCTCGGCACCGTGAGCCTGCTGTTCGCCCTCAACCGTGGGCCCGAGTGGGGATGGACGAGCCCCGGCGTGGTCGTGGCGTTCGTGCTGTCGCCGTTGATGCTGGCCACGTTCGTGTTCGTGGAGCGGCGGGCACGCGCGCCGCTGATCCCGCTCGAGTACTTCCGCAGACGCAACTTCGCCTTCCCGATCGGCGTGCAGTTCTTCAGCAACTTCGCCTACATGGGGAGCTTCATCCTCACGCCCCTCTTCCTGAAAGAGGCGTTCCACTACGGCGAGACCAAGATCGGGCTGCTATCGATCGCCAGGCCGCTGTCGTTCTCGTTGACGGCGCCCATCGCGGGCTACCTGGCTGTGCGGTGGGGCGAGCGCCTGGCCGCGATCGTCGGCTGCGCGTTCGTCGTGGCGTCGATGCTCGCCTGGACGCAGGTCGACCCGGGGGCCAGCAACCTGGCGGTGATGGGTGCCCTTGCCCTGGCCGGCGTCGGTCTCGGTGTCTCGTCACCGTCGATGGCGGCCAGCGTCGCCAACGCCGTGGACGAAGAGAACCTCGGCATCGCCGGCGCCGCCCAGCAGCTGCTCACCCAGGTCGGCATCGTGGCCGGCATCCAGCTGGCCGAGACCGTGCAGGCGGCGCGTGCGGGGACGGTCGGTGTGGTCGCCTCGTACCACGAGGCCTACCTGCTGGCCGGCGCGGCCTGCGTGCTCGGACTGATCTGCGGGTTCTTCGTCAAGAGCGCGGAACGGGGCGAGCACGAACCGCGCGTCGCCCCGTTGATACGCGAAGCCGCCTGAGGCGTTCTGGGGATGGAAACGGGCCAGGAGCCCCGTTTCCATCCCCAGAACGGGGGGCGGCTAGTCCTCGGTGATGTCGCGGATCTTCGTCGACAGCTCCTGGGCCTTGGGGTCGGGCGGAGCCGCCTGCATGGCCATGAGCTTGGTCATGTCGCCCTGCACCTTGACCTTGCCGGCCATGAATGCCTGCATGCCGGCCTGAGGGTTGCCCTCCACGAAGATCGCCTTGGCGGTGGCGTAGTCGAGGGTGACGGTGAGGTCAGGGTCGGCGAGGTGGCCCATCTCCATCTGCATGTCGCCCGACGTGGTGTCCATGTGGGCCTCGATGGTGCCGCTGCCGAACGGGACCTCGGTGATGACCTGGTTCATCTTGACGGCGTGCGGGATGTTGGTTCCGCCGCCGTCGGCCTTGGCCTCGTCGCCCAGTTTGCGGACCTCGGCGATCCACTCTTCGCTCAGGAACGGGTACTTCGCCACTGATTCCTCCGTCTCGTCTTTGCCGGTTCGGGGCACGCTACTGGTGGGATACCGGCGGCTACCATCCGAAGCGTGCCGGCCGCGACGCGCGAGGAGCGCATCGAGTTCCGGGAGCGGAACTCGAAGTGGAAGCTGCCCGCCTTGCGCATCGAGATGGCGGAGTGCATCAACTGCGACACCTGCATTCGCCACTGCCCCGACCAGTTCGGGGCCATCTTCAATCACGGCATCGACGTGATCATCATCCCCGAGCTGTGCTCGGGGTGCGGCAAGTGCGTGCCCGTGTGCCCGGTGGACTGCATCTACGAGGACCCGCAGCCAGACGCGACGCCCGAGGACTGGTGGACCGAGCCCCTTTCTCCGGAGGACCCTTATGCCTGAGTACCCCATCCTTGCCGGCGCCGAGCCGTTCTCGGCGCCCGGCGGCCCACACGGCGCCTTGGTGCTGCACGGCTTCACCGGGTCTCCCCAGTCGATGCGGGGCCTGGCCGAGGCCTTCGCGGCGGGTGGGTTCGCGGTTGAGTTGCCGCGGCTCCCGGGACACGGCACCGCCATCGAGGACATGCTCGAGACGAGCTGGACCGACTGGTCGGCCGCCGCCGAGCGCGCCTACGAGGATTTGGCGGCGCGGTGCGACAAGGTTGTCGTGGGCGGGCTCTCGATGGGCGGCACGCTCACGCTCTGGCTGGCCGAGCGCCACCCGGAGATTGCGGGGATCGTGTTGGTGAATCCCGCCGCCGAGCCGCCGGCGGAATCGTTCCGGGAGATGCTGCAGGGCATCCTCGACAGCGGCAACCCGACGATGCCGGCGGTCGGCAATGACATCGCCTTGTCTTCTGCGACCGAACTGGCCTACGACAGCACGCCCGTGGCACCGCTGCTCTCCATGTTCGACGCCGTGGCCGAGATCGCGGCCGGCCTCGGCAAGGTCGAGTGCCCGGTCCTGTTGATGAACAGTCCGCAGGACCACGTAGTGCCGCCGCCGTCGAGCGACCTGGTTGCCGAACGGGTGTCAGGGCCGGTCGAACGCGTGACGCTGGATCGCAGCTACCACGTCGCCACCCTCGACTACGACAAGGACGAGATCGAGCGGCGCGCGGTGGAGTTCGCCGCCAAGGTCACCGCCGCGTAACGGCGGGGGCGGCGTCGGAGAGGTGGGCCCAGAGCTCGTCGGCGTTGGGGTCGCCGTCGACCAGGAAGGTGTCGTCGGCCTGCACGCCGGCGGGCGTCGCTCGAGCGACGAGCACGTTGCAGTTGCTCCGCTCCAGCCACGCGGAGATCGCCCAGAGGAGGGCGGGGCGATCGGGAGCGAGTACGCGCAGGAGGGTGCGGCCGCCGGGCTCAGGTGTGGCCTCGACTTGGACCGGGCCGGCCGGCTCGAACCGAACGCCGTCCATCGGACCGTCGCGGACCGCCGCCCGCAGCTGAGCGCTCAGCAGGTCGCGCTCGACGGGGCGAGTCGAGCGGGCCTTGGCGTCGGCGACGAGGGCGCGCTGCAACGCCCAGCGCCGCGCCGGCCATGTCATCGCCGCGGCCTGGATCACCGACAGCCCGGCGTGCGCCAGCGCTCCGGTCGTCGCCGCAAGGAGCCCCGGGCGGTCGTAGGCGAGGACCGACACGCGTAGGGCGCCGGCGATGAGCGCTGGCGCACACCAGACCCGCACCTCTCTCGTGGCGAGCGGGGGGTGGCACAGGGCGACGTCGCCCGCGATCACGTCGGGCGACTCACCCCGCAGCCACAGTTCAGGGGCGTCTTCGAGGAGCTCGTCGCTGAGCTCGCGGGGGACGCGGCTGAACGCCAGCACCCCGCGCACCTCCTCGACGCTCGCCATGCGTTCACCGTACGGACCCGCTGTTTCGCGGAGGTTTCCGGACGCTGACGGTGTCTTGAACGGGCGCCGTCAAATGTGAGGAGCGAGCAGGTCGCGCAGGCTCTGGGCCCGGACCTTGATGTCGTCATTGCTGCCCTCGGCGAGCAGCGTCTCGATCTGAGCCGACAGTTCCCCCGCCGTGCGCCACAGCTGCGGGTCGAACCCGAACGGCGGCGGTGACCCCCGAACGACGCCCCCAGCGTCCCGCAGGTCGTTCGCCGCCGTCGTGCCCGTGGGCGTATGGAAAAGGCGGTCCGATGCGTCGAACAGATCGCCGAGGGCCGCGAAGGTGTTCTCACCCTCGCCCCAGTCCTCGTCGGCCTCGATCAGGGCGGCGGGATCGATGGCGGGTTCTTGCTCCATCTCGTCGAGGACGGCGTCTGCTTCGGCCTCGCGGTGGGCGGCGACCGCGAGAATCAGACCCGGCTCCCAACGGAACGGCACGACCCTCGCGGTGAGGGCCTCGGCTGCGGCGGCGCGGTCATCGGCGTCCCAGTCGTCGAACTCGTACTCGACCGCGGGATCGCCATCACTGAGCGTCGCCCGGTTGAACGGAGGCGTCAGCGAGCGGCCGCAGTGGGGGCACGTCCCTTGGGCGACATCGCCGCGCGGCACGCTGGATCCCCAGTCTCCACGGGGATCGGCGCCGCACGTCTGGCAGAGGAGAGCCATCGCCGCCGAGCGTAGACACCCCTTGCATCTACGATCGGATGATGAGCGATCCGACTGCGAGCGCATGCTCGCTGTCGTCGCTCGGGACTGAGCGTCGCCGAAGGCGACACGATTTGGAACCGGAGGTTCATGGCTGAGCCCATCTCCCGCGATGACGTCGCCCACGTGGCGCGTCTGGCGCGCCTCGACCTCACCGACGACGAGCTCGAGCGCTTCACCGGCCAGCTGGGCGCCGTCCTCGAGCATGCGGCTGACATCGCCGCGCTCGACATTGCCGACGTCCCGCCCACCGCCCATCCGCTGCCGCTGAAGAACGTCCTCCGCGACGACGAGCCCGTGCCATCGGTCGATCGCGACGAGGTGCTGGCCCAGGCACCCGCGGCCGAAGACGGCCGCTTTCGAGTGCCGCGCATCCTGGGCGAGGCACCTTGACGGTCGTCGAGACGGCCCGCTCGGTTCGGGCCGGCGAGCGCTCGGCGCGGGAAGCGGTCGACGAGCGCCTGGCGTCGATCGAGGACCAGGACGGCGCGCTGCACGCCTTCAACTACGTGATGGCCGAGCGGGCGCGTGCCGCGGCCGACGCCGTCGACCGGCGGGTCGGCGCCGGCGACGACCCCGGACCGTTGGCGGGCGTGGCCGTCGCCCTCAAGGACAACATGTGCACCCGAGGGGTACCCACCACGTGCTCGTCGCGCATCCTGGAGGGGTGGCGGCCGCCGTATGACGCCACGATCGTCTCCCGCCTGGCGGACGCCGGCGCCGTCATCGTCGGCAAGACCAACCTCGACGAGTTCGCCATGGGGTCGTCCACCGAGAACTCGGCGTTCGGGCCCACGCGCAATCCCCACGACCCGTCGCGGGTGCCGGGGGGATCAAGCGGCGGCAGCGCCGCAGCGGTCGCCGCTGGCATGGTGCCGGCGTCATTCGGTTCCGACACCGGCGGGTCGATCCGCCAGCCCGCCGCGATGTGCGGCGTGGTCGGGGTGAAGCCGACGTACGGACGGGTCTCCCGCTACGGCCTGATCGCCTTCGCTTCCTCGCTCGACCAGATCGGGCCCTTCGCGGCGACCGTGGAGGACGCCGCCCTGCTGTTCGAGGTGATCGCCGGGCACGACCCCATGGACTCGACGTCGGTGCCCGAGCCGGCGCCGTCAGTCGTCGCCGCCCTGGGGGACGGCGTCGAAGGCCTGCGCGTCGGGCTGACGAAGGAGTTCGTCGAGGGCGCTGACGCCGATGTCGTTGCCCGTGTCGAGGAGGCGGCGCGCGCGTTGGAGAAGGCGGGCGCGGTGATCTCCGATGCCACAGTGCCCGCCGCGGTCTACGGCCTGTCGGCGTACTACCTCATCGCCCCGGCCGAGGCGTCGAGCAACCTGGCTCGGTACGACGGCGTGCGCTACGGGCTGCGCGTCGACGGCGACGACATCACGGCGATGTACACCTCCACGCGGGCGGCCGGGTTCGGCCCCGAAGTCAAGCGCCGCATCATGCTCGGCACCTACGCGCTGTCCGCCGGGTACTACGACGCCTATTACGGCCAGGCCCAGCGGGTACGCACGCTGATCATCCGCGACTTCGACGCCGCCTACGCCAAGCACGACCTGCTGCTGGGCGCGACGTCGCCCACGACAGCGTTCGAGCTCGGGGCCAAGACCGAGAACCCGTTGGCCATGTACCTCTCCGACGTGTTCACCATCCCTTCGAACCTGGCCGGTCATCCGGCGATCTCCGTCCCGTACGGCACGGGGGACGACGGCCTGCCCGTAGGTGTGCAGGTGCTGGCGCCATCCCTCGCCGAGCCGCTGATGTTCCGGGCCGCGGCCGCCCTGGAAAGGAGCCTGGCGTGACCACCCTCGTCGACACTGAGTGGGAGGTGGTCATCGGTCTCGAGGTGCACTGCGAGCTGTCCACTGCCACCAAGCTGTTCTGCGGCTGCCGCAACGCCTTCGGCGACGAGCCCAACACCAACATCTGCCCGGTTTGCCTGGGCCTCCCGGGCTCGCTCCCTGTCGTCAACCGGCGGGCCGTCGAGTTCGCCATGCGTATCGGTGAGGCGCTGCACTGCACGGTCGAGCCCTCGATCTTCCACCGGAAGAACTACTTCTATCCCGACATGCCGAAGGACTATCAGGTCAGCCAGTACGACATGCCGATCAACGTGCGCGGCTGGCTGGAGTTGCCGGACGGCTCGCGCGTCGGCGTGACGCGTGCCCACATGGAAGAAGACACCGGCAAGACCACACACGTCGGCGGGGGAGGACGCATCCACGAGGCCGGCTACGCCCTCGTCGACTACAACCGGGCCGGCGTCCCCCTCGTCGAGATCGTGAGCGATCCCGACATCCGTTCGGCCGAGCAGGCCAAGTCGTACGTGGAGGAACTGCGCGCCATCCTCGCCGCCATCGACGTGTCCGACGTGAAGATGGAGGAAGGCTCGCTGCGGGTCGACTCCAACGTGTCGGTGCGGCGCGCCGGCAGCTCAGAGTTCGGCACCCGCTGCGAAATCAAGAACCTCAACTCGCTGCGTTCACTCGTGCACGCCGTCGAGTACGAGGCCCGCCGCCAGGTCGACCTGCTCGAGGCGGGCGAGAGGATCGTGCAGGAGACACGGCACTGGAACGAGGAACAGGGCCGCACACACTCGCTGCGGTCGAAGGAAGAGGCGTTCGACTATCGGTACTTCCCCGAGCCCGACCTGCTGCCGGTCGAGCCGTCCGACGACTGGCTCGCTCGGGTGCGGTCGTCGTTACCGGTGCTGCCCGCCGAGCGCCGTGCCGCGCTCGCGGCCGAAGCGGGCGCGTCGTCCACTGCCGACGTCGCCGTCGTCATCGAGCGGGGGCTGGACGCGTTGGTGCGCGCCGCCATCGCGGCCGGCGCAGACCCCGACCGGGTCGTCACCCACGCCGTGCACAACCTGGCGGTCGAGGGAGCGGCCAACCTCGACCCGGAGCACCTTGCATCGCTCGTGAGACTGGAGACCGAAGGCAAGCTGACCGCCACCCAGGCCAAGAAGGTCCTCGCCGACATGCTCGAGCACGGGGGCGACCCGGCGTCGATCGCCGCCGGCCTGGGCTTTGAGGCCATGGACCAGGGTGCGATGGCCACGGTCGTCGACCAGCTCATCGCCGACAACCCCACCGAGTTCGACCGTCTCAAGAGCGGCGATCAGAAGGTGATGGGCTTCTTCGTGGGCCGGGCCATGAAGGCCACGCAAGGCAAAGCGGACGGCAAGGTCGTCACCGCCCTCTTGCGAGAGCGGGCGTCCGGCTAGTTCAGCCGTTCCTCCAGGCGGACGGCCACGGTGTCGCCCGCCTCCTTGCCGATCGCCTTGCGCACGTCGGCCTTGATCGGCAGCTTGTGCGTCCCGTCGCCGAGTGCCATGAACGAGCTCCGGAATGGATGCCCGTCGACCATGCCGCTCACCTTCACCAGCCCGCGAGTCCCGAAGTACTCGGCGGACCCCGGCATTACGACGTAGGTCCAGCCGCCCTTGTTCGGGCTCTTCTGAAGTGTCGCTGTGAATTTCTTGTTCAGCTTGCCCATGTCACTAGGACGACCCGTTAGGTGCTGAGTCATCGGTCTCTACGCTGACATCGTGCCCGATCAGAAGCCACCGCGAGTAGACGGCGGCGAGCGCGAAACGTTGCAGGCGCTCCTGCAGTACCAGCGGGAGTCCTTGGTGCGGAAGGTCGACGGGTTGGACGACGCCAGTGCGAGACGCCGCATGGTGGGCAGCGACACCACGCTGCTGTGGCTCGTGCGGCACGCCGCTCGGGCCGAGATCACCTGGGTCCTCTCTCGGTTCGCAGGCGAGGATGTGATCGTTCCCGAAGACTCGATCGCCGCTGACGACACTCTCGTCGCGGCCCTAGGTGCATACCGGGCGACCTGGGGTCGGACCGATGCCGTGATTGTGGCCGCGGCCACCTTCGACGAGCGGTGTCGCGGCCTCGCCGAGGACGAGGAGTCCGTCAACCTCCGATGGGTGCTGATGCACCTCCTAGAGGAGACCGCAAGACACGCCGGCCACGCCGACATTCTCCGCGAGCTGATCGACGGCCAAACCGGCCGTTGATCATCGCTCCGGCGCGCCCGCGTTCGACATCGGGCACTCTGTGTCGGTGGCGAGGACAGGTCGAGGACCCGACGAGCTCGACGACGGTGCGCTGCTTGCGCTCTTCTCTGCAATCGCCTCGGGTGACCAGGTCGGGGTCGCTCGAATGCTCGATGAAACACCTGGCGTGGCCGCCCAGTCGCTTCGGGTCGGCGCGAGCCGCCAGGATCCCCGCCCCTACTTCCTTACGCCGATTCGTCACTACGTCTACGCGGGCGACACGGGCCTGCATGTCGCCGCCGCCGCCCATCACCGAGGACTTGCCGAGTCGTTCGTCACACGCGGCGCTGCGGTTCGCGCCCGCAACCGAAGGGGAGCTGAACCGCTCCACTACGCCGCAGATGGACGCGCGGACGCCGACGACTTCGATCCGAGTGCGCAGCGCGATCTCATCTCTTACCTCATCGATGCCGGCGCGGACCCGAACGCGATCGACAAGAGCGGCGTAGCGCCGCTGCATCGAGCCGTGAGGACTCGAACCTCGGGCGCGGTTAGCACCCTCATCGATCGGGGTGCCGATCCGTTGCTGATGAACAAGAGCGGTTCGACCCCGCTCCACCTGGCTGTTCAAAATACGGGCAAGAGCAACTCTGGGACCGCGGCGGCCAGGCAGGAACAGCACCGGATCATCGTCTTGCTACTAGAACACGGCGCCCGCCGAACCGATCTCGACGCAAAGGGCAAGACCGTCGCGGCCGCGGCATCGAGCGGTTGGATCCGCCAACTGCTCGACCAGTACTGATCGGCCCCGGTTTAGTTGCTACGCACCGACTGCTTGAGAGCTGAGCCAGCGGAGAATTTGGGAACCTGTGCCGCCGGAATGGACACCTTTTCGGAGGCGTGCGCGGGGGTCTGAGCGAGCGCCGAGAACGGTGCGATGAGTGTCACGCCTGCGATGCCCACCGCCACCACTGCCTTGCGCACCCTGCTCTCCAGCAAGCTCATCTACTTCTCCTCGCGCTCGTGGTGCCTCGGTGGCACCCTCACCCAAGAGGCGCCAGATCAACGCCAGAATCGGTCTAGCGGGGCATGTCGTTGGTCACGCCCCCCGAACCACCGATTCTGGGGCCAACGGCCTTCGCTCACGAGCGCCCGAGTCGAGGCCGATAGCGAGACCTCTACAACCGCTCGGGAGCGCACCGGGTCCCGAGCTGCAATTCGCTACGGCGGTCAGAGTTTGGACGGCGGCGGGATCCAGGTCCAGTTGCCGGGGCCGCCTTCGAGTCGGTGGCCGCGGTGGGTCAACAGGTCGTGGTCATGGGAGCAGACGGTGGCGGCGTTCCAGTAGGAGACCGGGCCTCCCCTGGCGTGGTCGACTTTGTAATGGTGGATTTCGAGGTGCCAGTGGCGCCGCAGCCTGGGCGAACGCAGGTGTAGCCGTCGCGCTCGAGGATTGCGGTCTTCAACTCTGCGGGGGTGTGGCGGCCGTGGTGAACGACTCGGCTGACGTCGGTGCCGTCGTAGGCCACGATCTTCACGAAGGCGCCCGCCAGGATCGCTCCGATGGCTTCCGAGACCGGAACGTTGCCGGTGGCTGGCGTTTGACAGATTCCGCCCTCGCCCCGCAGTCGGGCCTCGTCGACGCGCACGACGACGGTGGTGTTGACGTCCGCTCCGCCGCCGCAGATGAGGTTGACCAACGCGTCGAGGCGGTATGCGCCTAGAGGCTCGGAGCGGCCTTCCGCCCGGGCCTCCTTGAAGACCTTGTCGGTCTCGGCGTCCAGCGCGGCCTCGATCCGCGCGCCCACAGCCGCCGTGGTCTTGCCCTCGAAGCTGTAGGCACCATCGGCGTCGCTGCGTGACCGGTAGTAGCGCTCGCGGTGGATGCGCTCTGCTCGGGCCTCTTCGCGCTCGTTGGAGCGGGCATTGGCTTTCTCCTCGGCGCACGTCTTGCGTAGCTGCTTGAAGTTCTGGCGCTTGGACGCGTCGAGCAGCTTCTTTTCGTTGTCGGGCGTCGCTGCCGCTGCCAGCTCGTTCAGCTGTGGCCGGGACAGCTCGCCCTTACGGGCTGCGTCGTCCAGGGCTGCAAGCTCATGCAGCTTCTCCGACGCGTTGAGCGCGCCCGCCGCCTGCCCATAGGACGAGCCGGTCCTTCGGGCGAGCCACTCCTCGGGAGAGCGGTAGCCCTGGCGAGCCCACTCACCGCCCTCGGCCGCTCGGGCCGCCACCAAGGTCGCCAATGCATCGGCCCGGCGGCCCACGTCGCTGGCCGCCTCGAGCACGCGCACGGCGTCGTGGGGGTGCAGGAGCGCAGGTTCGATCGACGAGAGGATCTCGTCGAGGGTCTTCACCATCCCCTGCAGGTGGTCCAGCACCGCAATCCTCCACGGGTAACGAGGAGGCCTCGGGGGGGAAGTGAACTACAACGGTGTAATTATCACGAACCCCAGTTCGATCTCAACTCAATCGGCGGGTTTCTCAGCCGAAGATCTCGACGATCGACACGGCGTTGCCGTCGGGGTCGGTGATCGTCGCCTTGCGACCGACATCGGGGATCTCCTCGATCGGGCCGGCGTCGATTTCTCGGGCCGCGATGTCGTTTACGGTCCCTGCCAGGTCGTCGACAACGACGGTCGCGGTGCCACCGCCGGCGCGCGCCTCGTCGACGATGACGTAGAGCGATGCGGTTGCCGCCAGTTGCCAGACGGCCTCGTTGTCGTTCGGGAACATGTCGGGCGGACGGCCGAGGAGCCGTTCGTACCAGGCCACGGCTCGGTCACGGCTCGCCACCGGCACACCGGCAAAGACGTACTGAATGTTCACGTCGATGCCAAGGCTATGAGGCGGGACGCTTTCAGCTCGGTCTCGGCCCATTCGCCTTCCGGTGTGGAGTCCCACGTGACGGCGCCGCCGGTGCCGAAGTGGAGACGGCCCTCGTCGGGCCAGAACGTGCGTATGGCGACGTTGAGCTCGCCGGAGCGACGGTCGGCGTCGACCCAACCCACGGTGCCGCAGTAGGGGCCGCGGCGGACGGGCTCGAGCTTGCGGATCGTGTCCAGCGCCGCGAGCTTGGGCGCGCCGGTGACCGAACCCGCTGGGAATGTGGCGTCCAGGAGCTCGGCCCACCCCACGGCCGCACGCAGCCGGCCACGAACGGTGGAGACGAGGTGGTCCAACCCGGGGTGCTGCTCGACAGCGCACAGGGCCGGCACCGACACCGAGCCATACTCGCAGACCCGGCCCAGGTCGTTGCGGACCAGGTCGACGATCATCACGTTCTCGGCGCGGTCCTTGGCCGTGAACGAACCTCCCGAAGCCGCCGTGCCCTTGATGGGCCGCGACTCGACAACGGTGCCCTCCCTCCGGAGGAACAGCTCCGGCGACGCCGACGCCAGCTCGGCGGCACCGGGGATACGCACCACCGCTCCGTACGGCGACGGGTTCCCAGCGCGCAGCACCCCGCCGAGCCCCATCACGTCAGCGCCCTTGGCAAGCGGCGCCGACAGCACCCGGCAGAGGTTCACCTCGTAGACATCGCCGGCGGCGATGGCCTCCCGTATGTCGACGACGCCCTTGCAAAACCCCTCCCGATCGAGACTGGAGGACCACGAGTCGAGCGCCGGACCGGCCCACGCCGGCCAGGTCGACGGCACAGCGCCGGCCGAATCGAACCGGGCGCAGACGACCTCGCCCTCGAAGCGCACGACGACGACCCAGAGCCCCTCGCCATCGAGGGCGGAGATGTCAGACGTCACATCTCGGAGGCCGGTGAAGCAGCGGTTGCCGACGACGGCAACGGGGTTTAAGTCGCCCACGTGTGTCAGCATCGCGCCATGGCAAGCGAAGGAATGAAGCCGCGGAGCCACGAGGTGACCGACGGATATGTGCGCGCCGGCGCCCGAGCCATGCTGCGGGCCGTCGGGATGACCGACGAAGACTGGGGCAAGCCGCAGATCGGCGTGGCCAGCAGCTGGAATGAGGTCACGCCCTGCAACATGTCCCTCGACCGCCTGGCCAGGCGGGCCAAGGCCGGCGTGCACGAGGCCGGCGGCTTTCCCATGGAGTTCGTCACCATCGCGGTGAGCGACGGCATCTCCATGGGCCACGAGGGCATGCGCGCCTCACTGGTGAGCCGGGAGATCATCGCCGACTCGGTCGAGGTGATGATGCATGCCGAGCGCTTCGACGGCATGGTGACGTTCGCCGGCTGCGACAAGTCGCTGCCTGGGATGCTCATGGCCGCCGCCCGCCTCAACCTCCCGAGCGTGTTCCTGTACGGCGGCACCATCCTCCCTGGCCGCCTCCGGGACCAGGCCCTCGACATCGTCAGCGTGTTCGAGGCCATCGGCGCCCACGCCGCGGGTGGCCTCACCGAGGAGGAGCTGGGACTGATCGAGCGCAACGCCTGCCCGACGGTGGGTTCGTGCGCGGGGATGTTCACCGCCAACACCATGGCGTCGGTGGCTGAAGCGATCGGTATGAGCCTTCCGGGCAGCTCGGCGGCTCCCGCAGTCGATCGTCGCCGCGACGACTTCGCCTTCGAGAGCGGCCGGGCCGTGATCAATCTGCTCGCGAAGGGGATCCGCCCGCGCCAGATTCTCACCAAGGAGGCGTTCGAGAACGGCATCGCCATCGCCAACGCCGTCGGCGGCTCCACCAACGCGGTGCTCCATCTCCTCGCCATCGCCAACGAGGCGCGCATCGACCTCGAGCTCGAGGACTTCAACCGCGTCGGGAAGCGCGTGCCTCACATCGCGGACATGAAGCCCCACGGCCGCTTCCACATGACCGACCTCGACCGCGTCGGCGGTGTGCAGGTCGTGATGAAAGAGCTGCTCGACGCCGGCCTGCTCCACGGCGACTGCCTCACGGTCACGGGACACACGCTGGCCGAGAACCTGGCGGCGCTCGATCCGCCCAAGCCCGACGGCGAGGTCGTTCACGCCCTGAGTCAGCCGATCCACAAGGAGGGCGGCCTCGCCGTCCTGCGGGGATCACTGGCGCCGAACGGCGGCGTGGTCAAGATCGCCGGCATCGACCAGCTCCGGTTCGACGGCCGGGCCCGAGTCTTCGACGGCGAGGACAAGGCGATGGAGGAGATCCTGGCCGGCGGCATCAAGCCCGGCGACATCGTCGTGATCCGCTACGAGGGCCCCAAGGGCGGCCCCGGCATGCGCGAGATGCTGGCCGTTACCGGCGCCATGAAGGGCGCAGGGCGGGCCGCCGACGCGGCGCTGATCACCGACGGACGCTTCTCCGGCGGCACCCACGGCTTCTGCGTCGGCCACGTCGCACCGGAGGCCGTCGACGGTGGGCCCATCGCCTTCGTGGAAGACGGCGACCGCATCGTCATCGACGCCGAGGCCAGGACGATCGACCTCATGGTCGACGACAAGGAGCTCGAGCGCCGGCGCGCCAACTGGAAGCTGCCCGAGCCTCGCTACACGACCGGCGCCCTCGCCAAGTTCGCCCGTCTGGTGACGGGCGCCGAGCGCGGCGCCATCACCGAGCCGTAGGCGCGGCAACGAAGGTGGCGGACTTCGAGGCCCTCTTCCTGCCGGACGGCGACGGCTGGATGCCGACCGAGGCCAGCCTCGGCCCATGGGGAGCCGACCTCCTACACGGGGGAGCGCTATCGGCCCTCGCCATCATGCTGATGGAGGACGAGGCCGACGACGACTACGAAGCAGTGCGGTACTCGGCTGATTTCATCCGGGCGCTGCCGCTACGAACGCTCGACGCCGGCGTACGGGTGGTGCGCAAGGGCAACCGCCTTGAGCTGCTCGAGTGCGAGATCAGCAGCGACGACAAGTTGGTGGCTCGCTGTTCGCTCGTGCGCGTCCGACCGCAGCCGGTCGAATTGCCGGAAGGCGCGCCGGCGCCGCACGACCAGCCACCGCCTGACACGCCCGAGGAGATGTTCGACGCGCCACGCTTTGATCCCAACCGGACGTTCTTCGTCGGAGCCGGCATCGAGATGCGCGTGCCCGATCCGAGCCAGTTCGGCGCCGGCATCGCGTGGTACCGGCTGATGATCCCGGCCACGCCGGGCCGGGATCTGTCGCCGACCGCGCGTGCCGCGGCCGCCGCCGACTTCGGCAACGGCGTGAGCGGCTTCCGCACCAACCAGTTCATCCCCGTGTCGTTTCCAAACGCCGACTTGGTCGTGCACCTTTCGCGGCAGCCGCGGGGCGAGTGGGTTCGGCTCGAGGCGATCTCCGAGTGGCGGCCCGACGGTATCGGCCTGGCCCGCGGCCGGCTCGGAGACCGTGACGGCGTCTTCGGCGTCTCCGAACAGTCCCTCGTCCTCAGCGCGGCTTCTCCTGCAAGGTGACCAACAGGGAGCCGGCCCGGCTCCTCCGGCGGCTCCGTCCGGTGAAGGAGCCCGGCAAGCTTCGACAAGCGCTCGACGGCATCCGTCTTCTGGGGTGGCGCAAATCGTGGCAGGTCGCACGGTCCACTGCCGCCCACGCCTTTTGGGACTGGCGCTATCCCACCCCCGCCCCTGACTGGGAGCGCCCTGGCACGCGGCCCGGACGGCTGCTCGCTCGGGACGACTGCCCCGACGGCTTCAGCGCGCGCTTCGAGCACGCCGAACTCGAGGTGCGGTTTCTCGCTCCCGACCTCGTGCGCGTGACCTGGCACCCCGGGCTCGACCCGGTGCCGTACGGCATCGACCCCCAGGAATGGCCGACGGCGACCTCGCGAGAGCTGAGCGTCGATTTGGCCGACGATGGCACCCTCGAGTTCCGCGCCACGGACGGCCGGCTCCTGCGACGGGATCTGCCGCCCGAGCGCCACGGTCAGGGTTGGCGGCACCGAGCCGGTCTCCACCAGGGCGAACGAGTGCACGGTCTCGGTGAGCGGGCGCTGCCGTTCGACCTGCGAGGACACTCCTGCGAGATGTGGAACCGCGGTCCGGGCGGGCGCTACGTGCCGGGCGTCGACCCCATCTACATCTGCATCCCCGTCTACGTGGGCATCCACGACGGGGGGAGCTACCTCGCGTTCTACGAGAACTCCCACCGCGCCCGCTTCTCCTTCGAAGCCGAGCTCGACGCGCGGTTCGACGGGGGAGCACTCCGCTACTACGTGATCCCGGGTCCCGTGCCTCGGGCCATGGAGCGGTTCAGCGACCTCACCGGCAAGCCGTTCCTGCCCCCGCGGTGGGCGCTCGGATACCACCAGTCCCGCTGGGGCTACTGCTCAGCCGAAGAGGTGCGGGAGCTGGTGGACGGCTTCGAACGGCACAACCTGCCGCTCAACGCCATCGAGCTCGACATCGAGTACATGGACGAGTACCGCGACTTCACGGTCGACGAGGAGGACTTCCCCGACATGACGGGACTCTCGTCGGAACTGGAGGCCAAAGGCATCCGGCTGGCGATGATCGTCGACGCTGGAGTGCAACGGAAGCGCGGCTACCGCGTGCACGACGAGGGACACGCCGAGGGCCGGTTCTGCACGCTTCCGACCGGCCGAGAGATGCGCGGCGTGGTGTGGCCTGGGTGGGCGGTGTTCCCGGACTTCACCGATCCGTCGACCCGACACTGGTGGGGCGAGCAGTACTGCGCCCTGCTCGACGCCGGCGCCCATGGCTTCTGGCACGACATGAACGAGCCGACCACATTCTCGCTACGTGGCGAGGACTGGCCGCCGCTCGCCACCCGCCACGCCATGGAAGGCCGCGGCGGCACACACGCCGAGGCCCGCAACCTCTACGGGCTGTTGATGGCGAGGGCCGCGTACGAGGGCCTGCAGCGGGTGCGCCCCGACCGAAGGCCCTGGCTGTTCTCGCGCTCGGGGTGGGCGGGTCTCCAGCGCTACGCCTGGAACTGGACGGGCGACACCGTGAGCACGTGGCCGATGCTCCGCCAGACCGTGATCACCGTCCTGGGATCCAGCCTCAGCGGCATCGGATTCACCGGCCCCGACATCGGCGGGTACCACGGCGACCCCAGCCCTGAGCTCTACGTGCGTTGGTTCGAGCTGGCCGCGTTCCTTCCCCTGTTTCGAACCCACTGCTCCTTCGACGACCCTCCCCGCGAACCGTGGGCGGCGGCCAAGGGGCTCATCGACGCGGTGCGGGCTCACATGCGCTTCCGGCAACGTCTGATGCCGTACCTCTACACCGTCGCCTGGGAGGCCACGCAGCACGGCCGGCCGCCGATCCGGCCGCTGCTTTGGGAGGACGAGAGCGATTTGCGACTGGCCTCAGTCGACGACGCCTTCTTCGTGGGCGACGACCTCCTCGTCGCGCCCGTTCTCGATGAAGGCGCGCGCACCCGGGAGGTGCCGCTGCCGTCAGGGCGTTGGTACCCACTCGACGGCGACGACCCCGTCGAGGGCGGCCACAACATCGAGGTGCCGGCGCCCATCGACCACACGCCGGTCTTCGTGCGCGCCGGCGCCGTCATCCCGATGGACGAGGACGGCGAGCTGACGCTGCACGTCTACGGAACGCCTGCCCGCGGTGTGCTGTACCAGGACGCGGGAGACGGCTACGGGCCTTGGCGCGTCGACCGCTTCACCGTTTTCAGCGACGACCCGACTCGGTTGGAGACCGCGAGCGAGGGCGACTTCCCGTCCGCCGCCTTGCGCACTCACCTACACCTGCGTTGACTCTCCGGTCAGCGCGCTGCTCAGATCCCACAGCCGCCGCCTGGCGTCTGCGTCATACGCCTGGTCGTCGGCGCGAGCGTCCTCCTGACGGTTGAAGTAGCGGCCGGTGACGCCCTCGACGTCGGCGCCCACCGCCAGCCGGAGCGTCGCCTCGACGCCCTCCTCGAGCGAGTCGACCGAGCGGCCGTGCTGCTCGAGGACGATCTTCGTTGGCATGAACGTCGCCGGATGGAGGCTGTTCACCGTGACCTCAGCGGCGGGAACGCGCTCCGCCAATTCGAAGCCGAACATGACCTGGGCCAGCTTGCTCTGGCGGTAGGCGCGGGTGCCGTCGTACTCCCGCTCCAACATGACGTCGTCGAAGTCGATCGGATACTGACCGGCCGACGCCACGTTGACGACGCGCGCCGGTGCCGACCGGCGCAGTAACGGAAGAAGGCGCAGCGTCAGCACCAACCCGGCCAGGTGGTTGACCGCGAAGCGCAGCTCGTAGCCGTCGTCGCTCTCCTGTCGGGTCGTGCCCGCCGGCTTGCCGCTTCCGACCCCGGCGTTGTTGACCAGCACGTGCAGGCGGTGGTTCTCGGCCTCGACCTCGTGCGCCATTGCTCGGACCGCCTGGAGCGACGAGAAGTCGGCCACGTACGTCCGCACCCGGTCGTTGCCGGTCGCCGAGCGCAACTCGTGGGCGGTCGATGCCAGCTTCTTGGCGTCGCGGCCATGGATCAGGACCGTGGCGCCGTCGGCGACGAGCCGTTCGGCGACCGCCCGCCCCAACCCATCGGTCGCCCCCGTGACGAGGACGACGGTGTCGGCGACTCGCCGCACGCTGCGCTACGCGGCGAGCGAGTGGAACTCGGCCAGGATGTCCTTGCCCCGCGGGTTGCCGTCGAGGCAGTGCTCGATCTCGCTGCGGACGATGCGGACGTTCGCCTCGTGGCGAGCGCCGATCGACTCGGCGCGGGCCCGCTCCCAGATCTGTCCAATGACATCGTGGCCCGCGATATGGCGACCGGACTCGGCGACGAACGTGCGGTCGCGCATCTCCGACAGCGTGGTCTTGAGGTACTCGACGTGCGGCGCCTCGTCGGCGCGGATGTACGACACGAGTCGCGAGGCCTCGCCGTCGCCGGCGACGAGGTCGGCGTCCGCCAGCACCTCTTCGGCCCAGGCGAACACGTGGTAGGCGGAGATCTCGATGAGGAGGAGGCGGGCCATGCTCTGGATGAGGAGCTCGAGGCTCTCGTCGACGTCGGGGAACAGTGGCTCGACCGAGGATCCGCTGCCGGCGGGGCCGCCATAGCCGAACATGCGGTCCATCATCAGCTGGGTCTGGTCCTCGGTGAGCGGCGACTCGAAGGCGATGTCCCTGGCTGCAAACCACATCTGCTTGTGGCCGCCCTCGGCCTTGTACCCGGCCTCGTCGCGCGCGTGGGCCTCGTACAGACCGCGTCCGAGGTGCCAGGTCGCGGTCCCTCGGATGTCCTCGACGAAGCAGGACTGGAGTTCGGGGATCGGTGAGTAGCGGATCATCGAGCCGAAGCCTTCGACGGTGCCGATCTGGGTCAGGCGGCCAATGATGGGCTCGCGCACACCCTCTCGCAGCAGGAACTTGGCCTGGGCCACGTTGGGGTAGGCGCCCGGCCACGTGTCGAGGGCGATGTCGAGCAGCGGCGTTCCGAACTGCTCGGCCCGCAGCTGTTGCCACGCCTGGATCGCGGGCCACCGGTTCTTCGTGCGGGGCGAGACGTACGTGCCGTGATCGTCGAACCCGCCGTGGCAGCGCACCCCGCCGGCGATCAACGGCTCGGCCATGCGGTGGTTCTGGAGCAGCTCGCGCTCGGTGTACTCGACCTGGAGGCCCGACATCACTGTCCGACGCTATCCGACCGTGCGCTCACACTCCGTGCTCGGCGTGGGCCCAGCTGTCCAAGCACGCGCCGTTGCGAATCTGCACTTTTGGGCGATGTGGAGCACCAAATTGTCCAACATCGGTTGCGTGCGGGTCTGTACCATCCGTCAACAGGGGAGGACAGTGTTCACAGGCGAGCAACTTCTCCGTCACCTTCCGACTGTTTGGACGTAAGTAACAACAGGGGGGCACGGGGGCTCCCTTGCGTGGGATTCGAAAGGACCAGGGGGACATGGGGACTCGACACACCGGGCGCAGCCTTGCGCGCCGTTACTGGGCACTCGCGCTCGCCGTGCTCCTGCCGGGCCTGGGCGCCGCCGTGATAGGTACGAGCGCCTCCGCCGCACCGGGCGTCCCGGCGAACGTGGTGGTGACCCTCGCGCCGTCCTGCATCAAGGCGAACCACACGTCGACATCTACGGCGACGGCCACCGTGACCGACTCCACCAACCTTCCGGTGCCTGGCCAGACCGTGAACTTCGCGACCAACGGTGACGTCACGTTCGGCCCGGTGACCGACCATGGCAACGGGACCTATACGTCGACGATCACGTCGTCGCTCACGAGTGACGTCGAGAACATCACCGCGACGGCAGGCGGCAAGACGAGCGCCGCGGTCCCGCTGACCGAGTCGCTTGCCACGGCGTCGTCGATCGTCTTCACGTCGCTGAACCCGGCTTCTGTGCGCGCGGGTGGGACGACGAGCTCGACAGCAACGGCGACGGTGACCGACGCGAACGGCAAGTGCGTTGGCGGAGACACCGTGACGTTCACCGCCAGTCCAAGTGGCCCGACGATCGGAGCCGTTACCGATCATGGCGACGGCACCTACACGGCCTCGATCCTTCCGTCGGCGACACCCGGCAACGAGTCGATCACGGCTCACGACGGCGCCCTGAACTCGAACAGCAAGACGCTCACGCAGTTCGGCCCGACCAACGCCGTCGCCGTCGCGCTCACGCCGTCGACGGTCACTGCGAATGGGACCGACACGTCTGTGGCGAAGGCGACACTCACGGACTCGGGCGGCCGCGCCGTGAACGACGCCACGGTCGTGTTCAGCACGAGTGGCGACGCCAGCGTCGGGTCCACGACCAACAACCACGACGGCACGTACTCGGCGACGATCACGGCGTCGACTACCGCCGACACGGAGACGATCACCGCCCTCGCCGAGGGCAAGTCCGGCACCGCCATGCTGACCGAGCAGCCCGGCCCGGCCGCCTCGGTCACCGTCGTGCTCAGTCCGACCTCGATCCCGGCTGACGGGGCGACACACTCGACGGCGACGGCGACGGTGAAGGACGCGCACCAGAACCCAGTCACGACCGAGTCGGTGACGTTCAGCAGAAGCGGCGACGTCGGCATCGTTGCCAGCGGTACGAACCACAGCGACGGTACTTACACCTCCCAGATCACAGCGTCGACGACCGCTGATCAGGAGACGATCACGGCGACGACCAGCAACAACAAGAGTGGTCAGGCGACGCTGACTGAGACGGCGGGATCTACGAACGGTCTTCAGCTCACGCTCAACCCGACCTCGATCGCGGCCGACGGGACGTCGCACTCGACGGCGACGGCCACGTTGACGGACTCCAACGGGAATGGCGTACCCGGAGTGAGCGTCGGCTTCGGCACCAGCGGCGACGTGACCTTCTCGCCGAACAACGCCACGACGAACGCCAGCGGCGTCGCCACGTCGCAGATCACGGCCTCGACGACCGCCGACACGGAGACGATCACGGCCAACGGCGGCGGGAAGACGAACACGGCACAGCTGGTCGAGTACGGCAAGGCGAACACGGTCACAGTCGGCCTGAACCCCACTTCGATCACCGCGGACGGCGCTGCGCACTCCACCGCGACGGCGACGCTTGCGGACGCTAACGGCAAGCCGGTGCTGAACGAGACCGTCGTGTTCTCGACGAACGGCGATGTGACCTTCGGCCCCGTCACCAACAACAACAACGGCACGTACACGTCCCAGATCACGGCCTCGAAGACCGCCGATCAGGAGACGATCACGGCGACGGCAACGAACGCCGCCAAGACCGGGACTGCGACGCTGACCGAGAACCCCGGGACACCGATCGTCACCGTGACGCTCGCTCCGTCGACGATCATCGCCGACGGCGCGTCGCAATCAACGGCGACGGCCTCGGTCAAGGATGCCAACGGCAACCCGTATTCGAACGAGACCGTGGCCTTTACCACCTCGGGCGACGTCTCGATCGGCTCGACCGTCACGAACCACCACGACGGCACGTACAGCGTGACGATCACGTCATCGACGACGGCCGATCAGGAAACCATCACGGCGACAGACGCGGCCAAGAGCAAGAACGGCACGGCGACGCTGACGGAGACCAACGGGCCGGCGACCAGCGTGGTTCTTGGTCTGAGTCCGACAACGCTCACGGCCGACGGGACGTCCACCTCGGCTGCCACCGCGACGGTCAAGGACGCCAACAACAACCCGGTCATTAACGAGACGGTGACGATCACGACGAGCGGCGACGCGAAGCCTGGCGCCGTCACGAACCACAACGACGGCACGTACACGGCCACCATCACCGCATCGAAGACGGCTGACGCCGAGACGATCACGGCCACCGCCACCAAGGCCAACAAGGCTGGGACCGCGACACTGACCGAGAACCCGGGCCCGCCCGTTGTCACTGTCACCGTCAATCCGGCGTCGATACCGGCGGACGGAAAGTCGCAGTCGACTGCGACCGCGGCCGTGAAGGATGCCAACGGCAACCCGTATCCGAATGAGACGGTCACCTTCTCG
>DASZJL010000035.1:0-2459 GCA_035948135.1 Acidimicrobiales bacterium
CCGCCGCTCGACGTACTCGGAGCGCGGCTGGTTCATCGACACCAGGTCCATCCCCGACGAGAAGGCGCCCCCCGCGCCGGTCAGGACCGCGACCCGCACGTCGTCGGTGGCGTCGACGTAGCTGTACGCGTCGGCCAGGCCCACGAGCATCGAGGGGCTCAGCGCGTTCCGCTTCTCGGGCCGGTTCATGGTGATGACCACGACCGGCCCGTCCCGCTCGACGACGCAGTCGTCGGTCGACAGATCGAGGGTCTCGGGCATCGCACCTCCACGGGGCGGACGGGCGGGGCGATCCTAGGTAGTGGGTCACTCTGGGTCTCGTTGTTGGTCTTTAGGGTCGTGGCTGCGGCTCGGTGCCGTTCCTTCCGGTTCAAGCTGAGCCCCACGGCCCGCCAGGAAGCGGCCCTGGTTGGGCTGTTGGGCCTGCAGTGCGAGCTGTACAACGCGGCCTTGGAGGAGCGACGGGGCGCCTGGCGTTGGGAGCAGCGGTCAGTCACATATATGGAGCAGTGCCGGACCCTGACCGGCGTGCGGGGGCTGCGCCCCGAGGTGCTGGCGGCGGGGGTGACGGTGTGTCGGGGGACGCTGCGCCGTCTGGACCGCGCCTTCGCCGCCTTTTATCGTCGCTGCAAGGCCGGGCAGCGTCCGGGGTTTCCCCGGTTCCGACCGCTGAGCCGCTGGAACTCGCTGCAGTGGGAGGACCGAAAAGGATGGCGGATCGACGAGGCCGCCCGACGTCTCTACCTGCAGGGGGTCGGTGCCCTCAAGGTGCGGCTGCACCGTCCACTCCGGGGCACAGCGAAGGCCATCACGGTGCGCCGGGAGGGTCGACGCTGGTGGGTCACGATCCGCTGCGTCGACATCCCGGCTGAGCCCCTGGTCGCGACGGGCCGCCAGGTCGGCCTCGACCTCGGCGTCACGGTTCTGGTCGCCACCAGCCAAGGAGACCTGCTCGCCGCCGACCGGCCTGCCGAGCGCGCCGCGGCCCGCCTCGCTTCGGCCCAGCGGGCTCTGGCCACCAAGCAGCGCGGCTCCAAGCAACGGCGGCGGGCCGCCGAACACGTCGCCGAGGTCCACCGCCACATCCGCAACCGCCGAGCCGACACGCTCCACAAGCTCTCCCGCCGACTGGTCGACGACCACGACCTGATCGTGCATGAGGCCCTCGTGGTGTCGAACCTGGTCCGTCGGCCCAAACCCAAGCCCGATCCCGCCGGCGGCTACCAGCCCAACGGGGCCGCCGCCAAGACTGTTCTGAACCGATCCATCCATGACGCCGGGTGGGGACAACTGCTCGCGATGATCGCCTACAAGGCTGAGAGCGCCGGTCGGACCGTCATCGCAGTCGACCCCCGCAACACCAGCCGAACCTGCGCCCACTGTGGGCACGTCTCGGCTGGGAACCGGCGCGGCGCCGTCTTTGAGTGCCAGGCCTGCGGGCATCTCGCCCACGCCGACACCAATGCCGCCGTCAACATCCTCCGGGCCGGTAGGGCCCAGCGGCATACCGCCGCGCAGGGTCGGAACTGACCCACTACCCGATCCTACGGTGAGCGGGTCCGATGATCGGTCTGCCCGGCCGGGCTCCGTCAGCCTCGGTGCGCGCCGTTCCCGTCGACGGAGTCCGAGCGGAGGAGCGCGGGCAGGTCCGACAGGGAGTGGATCCTCGTGCACCCGATCTCGGGATGCAGGTCGTACGGGTCGACCAGCACGGGTGTCACGCCCGCCGCCCGTGCGCCCGCGACGTCGGCGGCAGGCGTGTCGCCGACGTGTACGGCCTGAGCCGGCGTCACGCCGAGCGCGTCGAGCGCCATGTGGAAGATGCCGGGATCGGGCTTCGAGACGCCGACCACGCTCGAGTCGAGGATGGCGCCGACTGGCACCCCGTCTCCGGGCCCCACCTGGCAGATCCGGTCCGACCGCAGCTGCTCCTCGACGGTGCCGTCGGCGTTCGAGACTACCGCCAGGCCCAGGCCGAGGGCGTTGAGCTTGCGCAGCGCGACTACTGCGCCAGGGATCACCCGCGTCCACATGCCGCCCCGGCCGAACTCCTCAAGCAGCTTCGCCATCGCGTCGTCGATCCCGTCCGACTCGATCCCACACACCCGGGCGTACGCTCGGTTGTACGCGTGCCAGACGCTGCGGTCGCCGTCGCGGAAGTCCTCGAGCGCCGCGACACCGTGGTAGTGCGCCTCGTCGATGCGGTGACGCTCAATCGTGCGCTCGAGTCGTGCGAGCGCGCCGAGCACACGGTCGTGGTCCGGGAGGTAGAAGACGCCGCCGAGGTCGAGCAGCACGGCCTGCACGGGGCTCACCGAGCAGAAACGGTAACCGGCGGCGAAGGGCGCCCCTGATACCGTGATCTCGGATGGAGTTCCGTCGCATCAACGCCCTCCCGCCGTACGTGTTCGGCGAAATCGAGGCGCTGAAGATGGAGGCGCGGCGGGCGGGCGAGGACG
>DASZJL010000036.1:0-24210 GCA_035948135.1 Acidimicrobiales bacterium
CGCCTGAAAAGCGCGAGGTCGCCGGATCGACGCCGGCCCCGACCACTACAACGCTGGTCAGGGTAGTTGCGAGCGCGGTCTTGTACGGCCCTCCGCTGCGGTCCTGGGCTAAAGCGCGAATCCGTGGAGCGGCATCCAGTAGCGGACCTCGAACGAAGGTCCGAGCTTGACGCCGTGCGCGGCGTAGAAGGCCTCACGGTTGGCAACCTCATACGGGTCACCGGGGCCGGCGCCGCCCGTGCTGCAATTGACGGCGTATTGCTCCACGTTGATCTCGAGATCGGGGACCTGTTGCAGGCTCGCCAAGAAGCCCGTCCAGCCGACCACATCGCTCGGCGTCATCCGGTTTCCGGGCGGCTGGCAGGCGGATCCAGCGACGAAGTCTTGAAGGTCGAGCAGCTGCACCCCTCCAGACGCAGCTCGCAGCCGCGAGAAGAGATCGACGAGCATTGATCGCAGCTGCGTCATCCCAGCAGTGTTGGTGCTGTAGACGGAGTACGGGTACCAGAATGCCGGTGACCACGAGAACCTGGCGCGGGGTCGGAGCGCGGCCAGCGCCTGCATCTCGCCGCTAAGGAGGGCGACGTAGCCCTGCTGCACCGAGGGGTAATAGAGCTGGTTGAGGTCCGCCTCATAGGTCAGATACCAGTTGATCTTGACCTGTCGATAGCGCGCCACGAACGCCTGCGCCACGGACTTGGAGAGCGCCAGGTTCTGCTCCCTGAAGGAGCTGCTCTCAATGCCCTCGACGTATTTCGAGCCCGCGCCGGTCCAGGGCAGGTCGACCGTTCCCACGAACGCACGGCGGAAGCAGGCCCGTGCGCCGCCGGGAAGGTAGGGCGCGATGACGTCGAGATAGGCGGTCTTCAACACGCCATCCGAACTTGCGACGTCCTGGAGGACGACGTCCCGTCCCGCGCAGACGCGGCCCATCCAGGAGCCCACAGCGGCGGGGCTGTAGGTAGGCGCGAGCGACGAGACCTGGACGAACACCTGGGAGGAGTTTCCGTTCGCGGCCGAGGCCACGGCTTCGGGGGACACCGACGTCGGTACGGCCCCCACGCAACCTGCCACGGTGGCGACCAAAGTCACCGCACCCAGGGTCCAGAGGCGCGCCCACACTGTTGCGGGCAGTGTGACCCCTGCGTAGTCAAAGGGCAACCCCCTGCGGCCAGGTCAGGCGCTAAGCCGCTCCGGGACTCCGAGTTCGGGGCTATTGCGCCCGAGCGCAAGGCCGAGGAGGTCGCAGCGCTGGAGCAGGTCGTCCGCGTCTCCCGGCTGGGACGCACCCCCCCTCGAGGTCGGCCCCGGAGCCAGCGCCGCCGTTGGCACCAAGAAGCGCTCGAGGGCGTCGACCGTGCGGTCCGCGGCGTCGCCGTCCCCATAGGGGTTCACCGCGTTCGCCATCGTCCTGTACGCGAAGTCGTCGTGCAGGAGCGATCGGACAGAGTCGACCACCCGCTCCTCGTCAGTGCCGATCAGCCGGGCGGTCCCGCATGCGATGGCCTCTTGGCGTTCGGTGGTATCCCGAAGTACCAGGACCGGCTTGCCGAGGCTGGGTGCCTCCTCTTGGAGCCCGCCACTGTCCGTCAACACGACGGATGCGCGGTTCATCAACCGGCAGAAGCCGCCATACCCGAGGGGCTCGGTGACGATGACGTTCGCTCTCCCCTCGAGCGGAGGAAGCAACGCTTCGCGGACCGTTGCGTTCATGTGGACCGGCACAACGACTGTCAGGTCGGGTTCCAATGCTGCAATCCGTCCAAGCGCCCGCCCGACCGCCTCCATGGCCGGGCCCCACGATTCGCGCCGGTGCGCGGTCACGAGAAGCACCGGTCGCGCATCGTCATCGAGTCGCTCAAGGGCAGCGTCGCCGTACGGCGCGCCCTGTGCCACGCCCCACTGCAGCGCGTCGATCACGGTGTTGCCCGTGACCACGATCGCCTCAGGCGCGATCCCCTCTCGGACCAGGTTCTCCTTGCAGGCGCTCGTCGGAGCCAGGTGCAGGTCGGCCAGGCGGGTCGTCAGTTGACGGTTGATCTCCTCGGGGAACGGGGAGTGAGGGTCGAAGGTCCGTAGTCCCGCCTCGACGTGGACCACGGGGACCCCGTGGTAGAAGGCCGCAAGAGCTCCCACGAGGCTCGACGTGGTGTCTCCCTGCACGACGACGGCGTCCGGGCGACACTCCTCCATCAGGGGGTCGAGGCCTTGCATCGCCCGCACCGTGACATCGGTGAGCGACTGGCCGTCTTCCATGATGTCGAGGTCGTAATCCGGCTCGATCCCAAAGAAGTCGTTGACCTGATCGAGCATCGCCCGATGCTGCCCCGTGACGACGACGACGGGAGTGAAAGTGGGAAGCGCGGCCATTGCTCGAATGATCGGCGCCAGCTTCACAGCTTCAGGTCGGGTGCCGAACACGAACATCACCCGCTTGGGCGGAACTGCATCGGCGACGACGGGCCGAGGAGCGAGCGTCTGCAGGATCGCAGACTTGACCGGCTCTGTGCTGCGCGTGGTCTTGTCCCAGTTCGTACGTCCCCGGACCATGCGGAAGACCGCGCCCCAGGCCGCGATGTAGCCGACATAGTTCCAGGCGATCATCAAGTGCCCGAGCACCAGCGCTCGCCGCAAGGTGACCGCCCGCGTGCGCCGCGAGTAGACGAACCCGATGAGGATGTTCGGCGCGAACGACAGCACATACCAGAGAAGGGCGTAGCTGACTCGCCAGGACGCGCCCCCGAGGCCGGAGGCAAAGATGCCGTGCCCTGAGCCAAAGAAGATCTGGTAGATGATCCACTGCTGCAGGATCGACCACGGCAGCACAATGAGCCAGGGAACGAGAAGGTACGAGGTGACCTCCAAGATGGCGACCTCGCTGACCTGATCCGAGCGCCAGACTTCGGGCAGGCGACGCATCGAGTCCATATGGCCCTGGTACCAGCGCCTGCGTTGCCGCAAGAGCCTGCCGAACGTGTCCACAGCCTGCTGATCGACGTAGGCGCGCGTCGTGGTCGTCACCCGCCAGCCGGCGGCGATCAGCCGAAGCCCGAGATCGAGATCTTCGGTGAGCGAGCGGCTCCAGGGGTCGCCGTTCAGTTCCTGCAATGCGCTGAGCCTGGTGAATTGGCCGTTGCCGCCGAGACTCACTGTGCCGCTGGTCGAGCGGGCGAACTGCGACAGCGCGGAGATCATCCAGAACTCGATGTCTTGGAACTGTGCGATGAGCTTTCGCCGGTCACGGATCCGTACGATGAGTTGCACGCCGCCGACCTGCGGATCCTCGAAGAGCTCCATGGCGGAGTCGACGGCGCCAGGACTCAGGGCTCCATCGGCGTCCATGACGGCGACGACGACGTCGGCTGGATCGAAGCCTCGAGCCTCAACGTCGCGAAGGACAAGCGGGAAGGCGGCGTTGAGCGCGGCGCCTTTGCCGCGCCTCGAGTCTTCACCGGCGCGAGTCAGAAGCACGAGCCGAGTGGGGTCTTCGAAGGCAGCCGCCGCAGACCGGGCCCGCGCCGCGGTCTCGTCAGAGGAGCCGTCGTCGATGACGATCACCGTGCAGCCAGGCTGGTCGAGCAGCCGGCGCACGGTCGCGCCGATCACCATCTCCTCGTTCAGACAGGGAACGAGGAAGTACAGGCCTTCGTGTGAGCCGCCTTCTTCGGGGTCAGGGAGCGACTCCTGGCTGTTCAATCGGGACCCGTCCCGATGGGCGACGCGAACCCCCAGGATCAGCGTGATCACGAAGTACGGAAGCGCGAGCGCCAAGATGATCTGGGACATCCAGCCGAAGAGATGCTCCACAACAGTCCCTCAGACCGCAGCGCGGCGGGCGCCGCGCCGACCAAGGAGGGTGACGGCGAAAGCCAGGCCGGCGGCACAGGTGCCGACGACGGTGAGCACCGAGCCCAGATAGGTGTGGGCAATCGCCAGCCCCGGGTCGCGACCCCATGTCGACACCGTGGCGCCGATAGCGGTCAGCCGCGCCACGTTGACGAGGACCAGGACGGTCAGGGCGACGGCGACCGCCATCGCCGTCCGCCATGGCGAGAGTTGACGCAGGAGCATCAAGGGTGCGCTACCGATGAGCAGGGCGGCGACCAGGTAGGCGACGCTGCACTCACTGGTGAGGACGAAGATGGATTGCACCGACGCGCTCTTATAGAGGATCAGCAGGTGGCGACCGGGAACGGCTATGGCCGTCTGCCCCGTCACCAGATGGATCGTGTTGCCCGAGAGCGTCGCTTCGATGCCGCGCCACTGCCCAGCGAGGGCGATGAGCGTCCCACCGGCGGCGACAAGCAGCAACGCCGCGAGCCAGCGAGGTGCCCGGGTACGACTCCTTGCCGGGACAGGCTCCGGCTCAACGTCGAGCAGCACGCCGGCGTCCCGACCGCAGGGCCAGCAGGCCACCGAAGATCAGGATCACTGCAGCGAGGACGAACCAAGTGATCCCGAATCCGGTGAAGGCCAGGGTCCCTGCGCCAGCAGTGACCCCCACGACTCCCGTGCTTGTGTACATAACGTCTTCTTTCGCGATCGGTTCGGTTCAGCGGATGTACGTCGGGCGGCGGCGGACGACCAGGACGGCGGCACCGGCCAGGAAGGCGGCAGCCGCGACTCCCGGCGCCAGGCGCCCGGCGAGCGGCACCTGCGGCACCCCGTTGTTCGTCGCGCAGGCCGGCGTGTGGATGACGTCCGTGTCGAGAGTCACGGCACCGGTGATGTCGCCGGACCCGGCGAGCACCCGACCCTGCACGTCCGCGCCGGCTCCGACCGACGTCGAGGTGAGGGCGACGATCGTGCCGTTGAAGGCCGAGTTCGCACCGAGGGTCGCAGAACTACCGACCCCCCAGAACACGTTGCAGGCTTGGGCGCCGTTGGTCAGGAGGACGGTGCTGGCCGCGGCGGTGCCGAGGGTCGATCCGGCCTGGAAGATGAAGACGGAGTTGGGGTCGCCCGATCCGTCGAGGGTGACGGTGCCCGTCACCGCTAGCGAAGAGGGATCGTTGTACACGCCAGCGGTGAACGTCTGGCCGCCGAGGTCATGCACGGGTGGGAACGTCGTGTTCGGGGCTCGACCCTGAATGTCGCTGAGCGCCGCCGTGGAGTCAGTCACGGCGGTTTGGGCGGTGGAATCGGCGGCGTGGATCGAGCCGGGAGGGGTAACGGAGCCGGGCGGGAAGCCCGTCACCGCCGAACCCGGACTCACACCGAGATTTCCTCCGAGGCCTGCGTCCGCGCTCACGACGGTCGACCCGGTATTGGTCACAGTGGCACCCGCGAGGACGGTGAAGTCGGACGCGGACCGCAGGTTCACGGTGGTCGGGTTCGGGAAGGCGTACGCGGCCGACAAGGGTTGGGTCAGCAATGCTGCGCCGAGGAGGCAAAAGAGGCCCGACGCACCGCGACGGCTGGCCCCGGATCGTGCCCGTCTCGTTGGATGTCGGTTCATGAGATCTCCCCGCCTGATGCCTCGCGGACTCGGTGACTTGACGCCAGTTTGCGCAGTGCGTGTCACCGCATCGTCACCACAACGTGACGGAGCGACTACTCTCCGTGGTCAGGGAGTGGGTGCCGGGCGGGGCGGGGATTGCTAGATGTGGTCGTCGTGGTGGCGGGGAACGTCACCGGTGTCCACGACGTATTGGGCGACCTCGCGCACCTTGGTGTTGAGCTGTTTCGACGCCGTCACAAGCAAGTCGAATGCTTGATCGGCGGTGATCAACTCCCGCTGCATCAGGATGCCCTCGGCCCGGCCGATGGTCTGGCGAGAGGCAAGCGCGCGCTGGAGGTTCTCCAGCCTTCCGATCTCCGCGGCAAGCGCCAGGCGGGCGTCCTCGCGCTCGCCAGCCGCCGTCAATGCCACGCCTGCATGAGCGGCGAAGATCAGGCCGGCCGCCCTGTCATGCGCGCTGAAGGCGCGGGGGAGCCGCGCGTAGAGGTTGAGCGCCCCGAGCGTCTCTTCGCCGAAGAGGCAGAACGACAAGAGGCTCCGCATCCCTGCCTCGGCGGCCATCGGGCCGAACGCGGGCCAGCGCGGATCCGTTCGAAGGTCCTCGGCGTAGAACGTCCCGCGCTCGGCGATGGCATCGAGACACGGCCCCTGCCCGGTGGTGTACTGCATGGTGTCGACGGCGAGCACCGTCGGCTCCGTCCACACGGGCGTGACGATCTCGTCGCCTTGAAGGAACGAGATCCCCGCTCCCGAACAACCGTCGATCGTTTGCACCGAGAAGGCGACGATCCGCTGCAACGTCTCCTCGACCGTGTGTGCCGCGAAGAGCGAGCGGGCGATCTCGGCGAGACTCGCGGCCAAGTCGTTCCCTCGTGCGTCAGCGTCCGTGGGACTCATCGCCTCGGTCCACCGAAGAAGCCAACCGTCACCGACCCCAGCACGAGCGGGCAACAACCCGCCAGCCCATTACAGCCCCTTTCCGGCGGGTTGCGCGGGTCAACAGGACGTTTGGCCCATTACTCCCGGTTGCGGCGCCGGCGGATTGTTGCCGGTTTGCGGGTGTACAATTCGCGCAGCCTTCTACCACGTGGGTCCGCCGAGTGCGTGTAATGCCGCGAGAGTAGAGGTGAAGGCGGTGTCGTCTTCCGGGCTCCTCGGCGCTCCTCCCGTTTTGAGGGCAAGCAGCCAACCCACTGAAGTTTCCGACCGTACGCGCGAGCGGGCCGGTCTCTCCCATCCTGAGCTGTGGTTTCGCTACTTCGAGCTCGGTGGCATGAACACCGCCGCCGAGGTCGAGGCCTGCCTCCGCCACGGGGTCCCGTTGTCGCCCCATGAGCGCAGCGTGCTTGCCCAGGCGCTGAACGAGCGGTTTGACGAGTTCGTCTCCGGCGAGCCGGGTGCGTACGTGGAGGCACAGAGATCGATCGGCGCGTCGTCGCCCTCCTCCGCCCGTGTCCAATACGACCTGCGATTGCTCGGTTCGTTCGACGTCCAGGCCAACGGAGAGCCGGTGCGCCTGGCGATGAACAGCCAGCGACTTGTCGCCTTCCTCGCACTCCATGACGGTCTGCTCCTTCGTCAGCACGTCGCTGGCTCGTTGTGGGGAGACACAACCGACCGACGTGCGATGGGCAGCCTCCGCTCGGCGCTGTGGCGGCTCAGCCATGTCGCCGAGCCCCTCGTGGAGGTGGTCGGCCCGCACATCCGCCTCGCCACCAGCCTGCACGTCGACGTCGGCGCAAGCGAGCTGCTCGCGCGCCGCATCCTCGATCGTTCAGCGGATCTGTGCGAAGCCGATCTGGACGGTGCCCTGCTGTCGGTGGATCTCCTGCCCGACTGGACCGAGGACTGGGTCCTCGTCATGCGGGACCACCACACCCAGCTCCGCCTGCGAGCACTGGAGGCCTTGAGTCTGCGCCTGAGCGAGATGGGGCGGTTCGGTGAGTCGGTGGAGGCGGCCATGATGGCCGTTGGACGGGAGCCCTTGCGCGAGAGCGCACAGCGCACCCTCGTATCGGTCCATCTGGCGGATGGAAACCCTGCGGCGGCGTTGCGGCAGTACGGCGCGTTCCGCGAGATCTTGCGCGAGGAGCTGAATCTGGAGCCCTCAAAGGAGATGCAGGCCCTCGTCCGGGGGCTCGGCTCGGTGACGTCCGAGTGACGAGCATGCCCTCACCGTCGGCGACCGCTAGTGCAGCAGGCTGGCCACCACGTTGATCATCAGGTCTGCTTGCGCTTCTCCTCGAGGAGGACGGCGATGCGCTGGCGGGTCACGCCGAGCAGGCGCCCCAGCTGGGCCATCGTCATCCCCTCCTCATAGAGAGCCCAGGCCTGGCGGCGGCGCATGAGGCTCATCGCCTCCACCAGCTCCCGATAGGGGCCGGCGGCGAACTCGACGAACAGGCCCTCCTTCTGGGCGATCTCGCGGTACGAAGACCCGCTCTCCCGCATGCCGGCGACCCGGTCGAAGGCCTCCAGCACGTCGGTCGTATGGTCGACGAAGCGCCGAAGCGCACCGACGGCGGTATCCATGGCCGCGAGGACCTCATCTGAACTGACGGGGTCCTGGGAGGCGGAGTGGTGTGGTGAAGAGTGCGTGGGAGCGTCGTTCATAACGGCGGGAGAGCCTGGTGCGAACAGAGTTGTGTGTCAAAATTCTGTCGCGGCACCACCGTAGCGTGGTGTACGTTGCCACCGTGCGTGACGAACTTGCCGATGGCACCCTGGTCAACCAGGTCCGGCGTCTGATCGAGACGGGTGCGGCCGACCGGCTGCGCTGGATCCGGGCCAACACCCGCGCCGCGATGCAGGCCACCGGGCAGGACGCGGTGACGATCTCCGCCTTAACGGGCGTCGCGGTCGGCACCGTGAAAGGCTTCCTGGGCCACACCGACACGTCGATCAAGAACGTGCTGTTGATCGCCGTCGCCCTCGGCTTCACCGTCGCCGACCTGGAACGCCCCCCCGAGGAGTTCGCCGATCTCCTCGCCAGCAGAGATGCACCCCGGTTCGAGGAACCGACGCTCCACGACTGACGCTTCACTACATATATGACCGCTACCAACGCCCACCCGGGGGCCGGCAGCGCGGATGCCGTCCAGACCGTCGCCGAGACCGCCGAATCCCTGCTCGCCTTCGAGAACGCCGCCCTTCCCCTCGCCGTCTGCGACCCGGGCGGCCGCATCGTGATGTGCAACCGGGCCCTGCGCAGCCTGCTCGGCTACCGACTGGATGAGCTTTTGGGCATGCCGGTGGGGGACGTCGTGGCCGCCGATCACGACGGCCTGTACAAGACGTGGAGTGACCGCCTGGACGACGACGCCGAGGGGGTCACGCCCGAGCGCCGCTTCCGGCTCTGGCGCAGGGACGGGTCGAGCGTGCCGGTGCGGGCGTCGAGCGTGCTGGTGCACGACGACGAAGGGCAGGTCCGCTACGTGGTCGCTCGGGCCGTCCTCGACCCCGGGCGCTAGCCGGCCGGTAAAAAAAACAACGGGCCCCCGATGGGGGCCCGTTGGTCACATGATCTCTGAGCGCTCCGCCTGCTCGAGGTACTGGCGCACCTCAGAGGCCCGGAAGCGCCGGTGTCCCCCCAGCGTCCGGATGGCCGTGATCTTGCCTGAGCGTGCCCAGCGGGTGACCGTCTTGGGATTCACGCGGAACAACGCGGCGACTTCCGATGGCGTGAGGAGTGCGTCTGGAGCCTGGTGCTCGTCCATGGTTGCCCTTCGTGTCCGATTGGTGCTCTGAAGATACGACGGGACCAGATTGTCAGTCGATAGCCCGGGGTGACCATTTCAAAATTGCCGATTGGACTAGTCATTTGTCCACTTTGTGCAGGTCGTCACCCTGGGCGGCGGCGCCGCCGTTGATTGCAGGCGGCGGTACCCTCGACCTTGGGTGAACACCTTCGACCGCATCGAAGCGGGGGGCCATGAGCAGGTGGTCTTCTGTCACGACCGGCCGACCGGTCTGCGGGCGATCATCGCCATCCACTCGACCGCCTTGGGGCCCTCGCTGGGCGGGACCCGTTTCTACCCGTATCCATCCGAGGACGCGGCCCTCGCCGACGTCCTGCGCCTGGCCGAGGGCATGACCTACAAGGCGGCCGTCGCCGGCCTCGACCAGGGCGGCGGCAAGGCGGTGATCATCGGCGACCCCGCCACCGACCGCACCGACGAGCTGATGCTCGCCTACGGCCGCTTCATCGACGCCCAAGCCGGTCGCTACGTCACCGCCGAGGACGTGGGCACCACCCAGGCCGACATGGACGTGATCAGCCGGGTGACCCCCCATGTCACCGGCACAAGCGACGGGTCGGGCGACCCCTCGGACGCCACGGCCTTTGGCCTCGTGTGGGCGATGAAGGCCCTGCTCTTCCTCTCCTCGGGTGCCGATGATCTGAGAGGCACCCACGTGGTGGTGGCCGGCGTCGGCAAGGTCGGCAGCTACCTCGTGGGCCACCTCGTGGAAGAGGGAGTCCGAGTCACGATCGCCGACGTGAAGGACCAAGCGGTCGAGCGGGTTCGGGCGATGTACGACGTCGACGCGGTGGCGGCGGCCGACGCCCACCGGGTTCCCTGCGACATCTACTCGCCCTGCGGCCTGGGCGGGGTGCTGAACGCCACAACCGTCCCCGAGCTGCGCTGTTGGGCGGTCGCCGGGGCGGCCAACAACCAGTTGGGGGCGCCCGAGTGCGCCCAGCTGCTGGCCGACGCCGGCATCCTCTACGCCCCCGACTTCGTGGTGAACGCGGGCGGCATCATCAACATCGCCGAGGAGCGCTCGGGCGCCGGCTACGACCGCGGGCGGGCCCTCGCCAATGTCCGGCGCGTCTACGACACGACGCTCACGGTCTTCGACGCCGCCAAACGCGACGGCCTCACCCCCGTGGATGCGGCGTCGGTCCTCGCCCGCCGGCGCCTCGACGCCGGTGTCCACCAGATCCGCACTTTTCCGTGATTGCATCGAGGTAACGAGCAGGAGGCAGGGCCATGGCCAAGGTTCTCGACAAGCACGAGGAGGACCTCGCCGCCCTCCACGTGCACGACCGCCACACGGTCTTGGGGCTCACCGACGACGACCTCGTCGGCCTGTACCGCAACATCCTCCTGGCCCGCCGGCTCGACCAGAAGATCTGGGGCCTCAACCGCATGGGCAAGGCGGCGTTCGTCGTCAGCTGCCAGGGCCACGAGGGCGCCCAGGTCGGGTCGGCGTGGGCCATCCGCAAGGGCCACGACATCGTGCTGCCCTACTACCGCGACACGGGTGTGGTGCTCACGCTCGGCATGACCCCCTACGACGTGCTGCTCGGTGTGTTCGCACGCCCCGACGACCCGAGCTCGGGCGGGCGCCAGATGCCCAGCCATTGGGGCAGCCGCCGGTTGAACATCATCACCGGCTCGTCGCCGATCGCCACCCACATCCCCCACGCCGCGGGCATGGCGCTGGCGGCCCGCATGGACGGGAGCGACGCCGTCGCCATCGCCTACTTCGGCGACGGGGCCGCGTCCAAGGGCGACTTCCACGAGTCGCTCAACTTCGCGGGCATCCACCGGGTGCCGATGGTGCTCGTGTGTGAGAACAACGGCTACGCCATCTCCGTGCCGCTCGCCAAGGAGTCGGCCGTCGAGAACATCGCCCAGCACGCCCACTCCTACGGGTTCCCGGGCGTCATCGTCGACGGCAACGATCCCCTCGACGTGTACGCCGCGACCCACGCCGCGATCACCCGCGCCCGCCACGGCGAGGGACCGACGCTGATCGAGTGCAAGACCTACCGCTACCTGGCCCACACCTCCGACGACGACGACCGCACGTATCGCACCTCCCAGGAGGTCGAGGCCTGGCGCAAGAAAGACCCGCTGCAGCGGATGAAGCAGTACGTCATCGAGCAGCGACTGCTGTCCGAGCAGGCTGAGGACGACCTCGAGGCCGAGGTCAAAGCCGAGATCGACGACGCGGCGCGCCGGGCCGAGGCGGCGTCCGCCGCAACCGGGGCCGAGGCCTTCACCAGGGTGTTCGCCCGGCCGCTGCGCCCGATCCCGCGTGTGCCGGCCGGCCTCGGCGACCGCCCCGAGCTGCGGGTGGTCACCGGCCCGCCTCCGTCGTCGGGCAGCGAGCTCGTCGAGAAGAACGTCATCGACACGGTGCGCGACACCCTGCACGCGCTGATGGTTGCCGACGAGCGCGTGATGATCCTGGGTGAAGACGTCGGCCCGCGGGGCGGCGTGTTCCGGGCCACCGACGGGCTCTACGGCGAGTTCGGCGAGCCGCGCGTGCTCGATATGCCGCTGGCCGAGTCGAGCATCGTGGGCGTGGCCATCGGGCTGGCGCTGGCCGGTCGGCGCCCGGTCGCCGAGATCCAGTTCGCCGACTTCATCCATTCGGCGTTCGACCAACTGGTGAGCGAGGCCGCCAAGATCCACTACCGCTCCAACGGCGACTTCTCGGTGCCGATGGTCGTGCGCACCCCGTGGGGCGGCGGCGTGCACGGCGCGCTATATCACTCTCAGGCCATCGAAGCGTTCTACGCCCACGTGCCCGGGCTCAAGGTGGTCGCGCCGTCGACGCCGGCCGACGTGGCGGGCATGCTGCGCGAGGCCGTCGACGACCCCGACCCTGTCCTGTTCCTCGAGCACAAGAAGACGTACCGGCTCGTGAAGGGGCTCGTGCCCGACGGCGATTGGCGGGTGCCGATCGGCGTGGCCGACATCGCCGTCCCCGGCGACGACGTCACCGTCGTCACCTACGGGCTCCACCGCCACATCTGCACCGAGGCCGCCGTTACGTTGCGCGACGAAGACATCTCCGTCGAGGTCGTCGACCTGCGCACGATCTCCCCGCTCGACCGCGACACCGTGCTGGCCTCGGTCGCCAAGACCGGCCGGCTGCTGATCGTCCACGAGGACAACATCAGCTTCGGCGTCGGCGCCGAGGTGGCGGCGATCGTGGCCGAAGAGGCCTTCTACGACCTCGACTGCCCCGTCCGCCGTCTCGCCATGCCCGACGTCCCCGCTATGCCGTTCGCCGCTCCGATGGAGGCGGCGGTGAGCATCGGCGCCGAGGCCGTCGTGGCCGCGATCCGGGATATGGCCGCCCACTGAGAAGGAAATGCCCGCATTTGGGTAGAAATGCGGGTGAGCCGCTGCAGCGCCCCCCGCGGCTCCGACAATCAGGTGGGTTCGCTGAAGCTCGCGCTGGCACTCCTCGCACTCTCCATAGCCGTCACCGGTTGTGTCACCGCCGTCCAGCGGGGCGTGGGTTCGACGCCGGCCGCCGAAGCGCTGGCGGCCTCGGGCCGGCCCGCCGCCGACGCTCCCCCCGAGAGCGCGCCCCCGGCGCCGCCACCGTCACAGAGCGTGGCCTGTCACGACGCCCCAGTCGCCACCGAAGCGGCGAACAGCTCGGTGCCCATCCCCCTCCGGGCGCCGGCACCCGTGACCGATCGGGTCGTCTCGACCGCGCCCGCCCCGAGGCCGGCCGCGGCGCCGACGCCGACCGCGCCCGCCAACCCCGCGGCAGGGGCGACCGACGTGGGCGCCGCGGCGTGCAACCCCACGCCCGACCAGGCCGCAGCCGCCCAGAAGCTGGTCGACGACACCCGAGCTGCCATTGCCCGCTTCGCCCATCCCGGCCAAGCGGTCGCGGCGGGGTACGTCGTGTCATGGTCGGACAACGCCGCGTACACCCGTGTCTCCCACTACACGGACTGGAGCTACTGGAACGACGGCAGGGTGCTCGATCCGAGCCACGTCGAGGGTCTGCTCTACGGCAACACCGACCACCACGGCACGATCCTGATCGGCGCCTTCTACCTCGCGGAGGGCGACAGCCGTCCCACCCCCGGAGGCTGCCTCATGTCCTGGCATCGACACGACGGCCAAGGCCCGTGGATGATGCACGTCTGGACGGTGCCGATGCCGGGCGGGCCCTTCGCCGACAACCCCGACCCCGCGTACATCGCCAGCCTCTGACCGTCCGGCTGCCGGCTACAGGACCGACGCCGGCTCCGGCTCCGGCCCGGTGTCGACCGGCGGTGGCGGTGGCGCATCGTCGGGCTCGGAGGGTCGGCGCCGCAATGGGACCCAGCCGACGACGACGGCGGCGAACAACGCGCACGCCACGATGACGGCGAGCGCGACTGCCGCGATGGTGGGTCCCTGAAGCCGATTACGTCGGCGGTCGGCGGCCGGGTTCAGGCGGAAGTCCCGCAGCAGGCGGAACTGCCGGTCGGTGAGAAGCGGGCCGCCGGCGGTGGCTTCATCTCGGACGAACACCGCGCTGTTGCCCTTGCGGGGGATGTACAGGTCGACGGAGCCCTCGGGCACGGTGCTGTGGGTCTGCCAGACCGCCACCGACTTCTGGTTGCGGAAACGGGGATCGGGCGAACGGTACGAGGCCGCCGTGACCGCGGACGAAACCTGCACGCCGGTGAACCCGATGTGCGCCAGCGCTTGGCGGGCAAAGGTGCGGGCGTCGGCCCGCGTCATCGCGGGCTGGCCGCACGCGGTGGCCGTCACCATGAGCATGCCGGCGAGCCCCCACGTGGACGCCCGCAGTCTGCGGCGCGTCACGCCGCGCCCCCGCACCGGTCGATCGTGCGCTGCCGCTGGGCCTCGAGCTCCTCCATCGAACTGGCGATGGTCCTGCGCACGACGTCGACCAGTTCGTCGGGGTCGAACGGCTTGGTGATGTAGTCGATGGCACCCGACGTGAGCGCACGTACGACGTCGCGGTCGCTGGACTTGGCCGACACGACGACGACCCGCGGCGCGCCGTCGCGACCGGCCAGCGCCCGCAGCACGCCCCAGCCGTCCATCACCGGCATCATGATGTCGAGGAGGACGACGTCAGGCGTTCCGTCCTCGATGCGACTCAACGCCGTCTCGCCGTCGGCTGCGAGCACGGTGTCGTACCCGGCCGCTTCGAGGTTGACCCGGAGCAGCAGGAGCACATCAGGCTCGTCGTCGACGATCAGGACCTTGCTCATCCGTTGAGGACCTTGCTCATGAAGAGGCCGCCTTCGGCGGCGAACACATGAGCGAGGTCCTCATCCGCCGCTGCGCGGCGAAAACCGCGCCTTCACATTGGCTCGCTCGCTGCGATCGCTCGCTGCTCATCAAACGAGGGTGACCGCGCCCGAGCCCGGCACGACCTCGCCGATCTCCGCGGCGGCCACGCCGTGGGAGCGCAGGAGGTCGATGGCCCGCAGGACGGCCTCCGCCGGCACGACGGCGACCATCCCGATCCCCAGGTTGAACACGCGCGCCATCTCGTCGTCGGGCACGTCGCCCAAGCGCTGGATCTCGGCGAAGATCCGGGGGACCTCCCACGTCGCTCGGCGCACGACGGCGTCACAGGTGGGCGGCAGGACGCGCGACAGATTGCCGGGGAGACCGCCTCCGGTGATGTGCGCCATACCGTGAACGGGCTCGGCGCGCACGAGGGCGGCCAGGGCCGGGGAGTAGATGTCGGAGGGCCGCAAGAGCTCGTCGGCCAGCGTGTGGTGGGCGCCGGCCCACGCCGGTCCGTCGAGGTCGAGGCCGGCCAATTCGAGCAGGACCCGGCGGGCCAACGAGTAGCCGTTGCTGCGCAGACCATCGGAGCGAAGCCCGATCAGGCGGTCGCCGGGCTCGATGCGTTCGCCGGTGATCAGGGCATCGCGCTCGACGACGCCGACCGCGAAGCCGACCAGGTCGAAATCACCCGGGTCGAGGGCGCCGGGGTGCTCGGCCATCTCGCCGCCGATGAGGGCGCAACCGGCCTGTTGACACCCCTCGACCATGCCGGTCACCAAACCCTCGACCCGGTCGGGGTCGAGGCGGCCGACGGCGATGTAGTCGAGGAAGAACAGCGGCTCGGCGCCTTGGGTGGCGATGTCGTCGACGACCATGGCGACGAGGTCGATGCCGATGGTGGTGAACCGACCCGTCGCCTGGGCGACCATCGCCTTGGTGCCGACGCCGTCGGTGGACGACACGAGGAGGGGTTGGCGATACCGATCGCCGTCGAAGGCGAACAGGGCGCCGAAGCCGCCGATGTCACCCAGCACTTCGGGACGGAAGGTGGTGCGCACACGGTCTTTGATGCGGGCGACGGCTTCTTCGCCGGCGGCGATGTCGACGCCCGCGCCCTCGTAGGTCTCAGCCACGAGAGGTGGCGTCGCGCCGGGGCTCCACCACGGTGCGGCCGTCGTCGTCGGCCGCGGCCGACGCTCGGCTCGAGGCCGTCAGCGGCACCTCGATGGGGTACTCCCCGGTGAGGCACGCCGTACAGAACCCCGTACGCGGCGTGCCGGTGGCCGCCACCAAGCGGTCGAGCTCGAGGTAGGCGAGCGAATCGCAGCCGAGGTACTCGCGGATCTCGCCCACCGACATGCCGGCCGCCAGCAGTTCGGTGCGGGTGCCGAAGTCCATGCCGAAGAAGCACGGCCACGCCACGGGCGGCAGCGAGATCCGGAGGTGGACTTCCTTGGCCCCCGCTTCGCGCAGCATGCGCGTCAACGCCCGCTGGGTGGTGCCCCGCACGACCGAGTCGTCGACGACGATCAGACGCTTGCCCGCGATGTTCTCGCGGATGGGATTCAGCTTCATGCGGACCGCCACGTCGCGCTCGTCCTGGCTGGGGGCGATGAACGTGCGGCCGATGTAGCGGTTCTTCACCAGTCCGCTTCCCATAGGGATACCGCTGCGGCGCGAGTAGCCCTCCGCCGCGGGGATGCCGGACTCGGGCACCGGCATCACCATGTCGGCGTCGACGGGCGCCTGCTCCGCCAGTTGCTCGCCCATGCGCTGCCGGGCCGTGTGCACCGTCTTGCCGTACAGCTGGCTGTCGGGTCGGGCGAAGTACACGAACTCGAAGATGCACAGCTTGGGGTCGACGGCGTCGGGCGGGAAGGGATGCAGCGAGCGGGCGCCGCTGGCGTCGATGACGACCATCTCGCCGGGCTCGAGCTCACGCACGAAGTGGGCGCCCACGATGTCGAGGGCCGGCGTCTCCGAGGCCAGGACCCAGCCGCCCGGCAGGCGACCGAGGCACAGAGGCCGGAACCCATTGGGGTCGCGCACGCCGACCAGGTGGGCTTCGTCCATCAGCACGAAGGAGAACGCGCCCCGCAACCGGGGGAGGACCTTCGTCAGCGCGTGCTCGAGGTCGCGCCCGTCGCTGCGGGCGCCTTCGCCTCCGGCGACGATCTCCTCCGAGACCAGCTCGGCGACCACGTCGCTGTCGCTCGTGACCGTGCCCAGCAGCGTGCTGGTGGAGCGGGCCAGGTCGGCGGTGTTGACCAGGTTCCCGTTGTGGCCCAGCGCGAACCCGGCGTCGCCCACCGACCGGTAACAGGGCTGGGCGTTGTCCCAGGAGCTCGAACCCGTCGTCGAGTAGCGCACGTGGCCGATGGCGAGGTGGCCCTCGAGGGGCGCCAGGGTGCGGCTGTCGAAGGCGTTGGTGACCAGGCCCATGTCCTTGACGACCGTGATCGTGTCGCCGTCGCTCACCGCCAGGCCGGCCGACTCCTGCCCGCGATGCTGGAGCGCGTAGAGGCCGGCGTAGGTCAGCTGGGCGACGGGCTGGCCGGGGGCGTACACGCCGAACACACCGCAGAAATCCCGCGGCGCGTCGTCCCAGGCGGGGGGCGGGGACTGCACGCGTCCATCTTCGCGCAGGGGCGGGTCAAACTGGCTCAACCGCGCGGCGTCATGCGTCGGGCCTACGACCGCAGTGCGCTGGGTACCAGGCCGGGATGCTCGGCCTCAGCCTGCTCGTCGTCGGCGGGCGCCTCGCCCGGCAGACGGACCGTGGCGAAGACCGCGATCAGGACCCACAGCCACCGGTCCCAGCCGAAGTTGACGACCCACGAAGAGGTGAACAACCCCAAGACGGCGGCGATGGCGGCGACGGCCATCGGGTCGCGATTCTGGATCGTGAGCAGGCGCAGCACCAGCGTGGCCACGATGACGATCGTCCCGATGATGCCGAGGATGCCGGCCGAGACCAGGATGCCGAGGATGAAGCTGTGTGGGGGCGCGAGATAGCGGAACCCGGCGCCCGTCAAGCCGTGCGTACGGATGAGCGCGTACGTCTGCTCGCGGAGTATGTCGCGACCGGTGTTCGACAAGACGGCGTTCCCACCGCCCTGGAGGCGGACGATGGTCTCGCTCCCGGCGAACAGTCCGGGGGCAACGACCGTGAACAGGAGGCCGACGAGGGCCACACCGATGAACGCGGCCACAACCCGGGCGGACTTCATCGCCACCAGGAAGAAGGCGACCCCCGCGACCACGACGAGCACGGCACCGCGCGTCCCGCTCAAGAGCACGCCGTACATGGACCCGACGGCGACGACGATGCCGAAGATCCGCCGCCTCCCGGTGGAGCTCGCAGCGAGCCCGATGCCGACGAGCACGGCGACGCTCGAGATCATGCCGAAGAACACCGGATGGTCGGTGAACCCTTGCGTGCGTCCGCCCGGCGGCGTGCCCTGCGAGATTCCGTAGACGATGCTGGTGAGGGCGCCGGAGCCGAATGCTGTGGCGACCGCCCACCGGGCCTTGACGTCGGGCCGCCACACACGCACGACGGCGAGCATCCCGATGGTCACGATCAAGAAGCGCGCCAGGTCGCCGTAGCGAACCGGGATGAAGCCGAAGCTGGAGCCCTGATAGACGTTCACGAGCCCGGGGAACGGCGTCGTCGTCGGTTCGAACATCGTGGCGAACAGGCCGCCGGCCGCGAGGAGCAGCGCCCCGGCGACGAAAGGCATGACCGACGGGCGATCGGCTCGGGGCCGGTGGTGGCGGAGGATCAGAGCGGCGACCACGCACGCGAACGCCAGATCGCTCAGATTCAGGCCCTTCGCCAGCTTGAGCGAGGGTGTTGCCGCGAAGAAGGCGGTGGCCTGCATGAACCGCGTGGTCATGTCCTTCGGCGGCCGAATCTTCGGCACGACGTGGCCGGGTGTCGCGATCCAGAACGAGAAGCCAAGGACGGCTGCGACGACGACGAGCCCAGCCACGGCGGGCAGGGCGCCGCTGGCGACGCCCGCCACGAGCACGAACGTGGCGACGATCGGCACGGCGGCCGTTCGGGCCGCTTGTCGCCGCTCAGGCCCCATCAGAACCGATCGGCGTCAGACGTCGACGCGGAGCGGGGAGCTCTCGAACGAGCCCGCCGCCGCCGACGAGCCGACGTCGCCGCCGAAGCGGGGCATGACGCCGAGCACCGGCAGCCGCAGCCGCCGTTCGGCGTCGGCGTAGCCGCGCACCGTCACGTCGAGATGGTCAGCGAGGAGAATGCCGCTGGCCATCAGTCCCACGCCGAGGATGGTCGCGATCACGATGTTGACGGCCAGGGCATTGGGGTCGGGCGAGTCCGGCAGTCGGGCTCGCTCGAAGGTGTAGACGGGCAGCGCCGGGACCGCGCCCTCGGTCGGCGCCTGCGTATTCGGCTCGAACTGCTGCACCGCGCTCACGAACGAATCGGCGAGGCCGTTGGCGAGCCGCTGGGCCACGACCGGACTCTTGTCCTTGACGTCGATGTACAGGAGGTTGGTCTGGTCGCCGACGGTCGCGGTCGTCGCCGAGACCACACTCGCGGGCGAGCGGGCCAGGCTGGTTCGGTCGATGGCCTGGGCCGCGATTGGCTCGCTGGCGATCATCGCCGCGAAGGTGTGCGAGAGACGGTCGAGGGCGGCGACGCGGTCGTAGGTGAGGTCGCGCGAGTTCGCTCCAAGATCAATCGAGCGAGTGCCGATGTACAGCGTGGACCGGGCGGTGTAGACGGGCGTCCGGGGCGTGAAGGCGAACGCAAGCGCTGCGGCCACGACGCCACCGAGGATGAGCAGCCCAAGGTGGTCTCGCAGCAGTCGGAGGTAAGCGCGAAGTTGCATGTCGAGATCTTGGCCTTGGCCGCGAGTGTAGAGGGTGCGTGGTCGAGCGGCAGAGCGGACTACGAAGGGCCGGCGGCCGCGGGCGGCTGGGCCTCCGCACCGCTCCCATCGCCGTAGCCATAGCCGTACCCATAGCCATAGCCATAGCCGTAGCCGTAGCCCCCGCCGTAGTCCCGCTCGTTCGACTTGTTGACGACGACGCCGAGGATGCGCGTCTGGTTGCGCGTGAGTTGCTCGACGGCCCGGTTGACGGCCGGGATGGACGTTTTGCGGGCTTCGACCACCAAGACCGCGCCGGCGACCATGCGACCGATGATCAGCGTGTCGGCGACGGGAAGGACCGGGGGCGTGTCGATTAGGACCAAGTCGGCCTGCTCGGCCAGCCCCTCGAGGAGACGCACGGTGCGGTTCGTGCCGAGCAGCTCGGCCGGCTCGCTGACCTGCGGGCCGGTCGTGAGCACGTAGAGCCCCCGGCCGGGCCCGGCGGCCGAGTCGAACTCGATGAACTGCAGCGATTCGGTGAGAGCACGCCGGCCCAGCAACACGTCGGAGACGCCGAACTCGTTGTGGGTCATGAGCGACGCATGCACGCCGGGCTTGCGGAGGTCGAGGTCGACGAGCACCACGCGCCGGCCGGCGGTGGCCAGCGCCCGGGCCAGGCCGACGACGGTCCAGGTCTTTCCCTCACTCGGGTAGCAGCTCGTGACGATCGCGATCGGCGGCTCCAGGTTGACGAGCGCGACCTCGACGTTGGAACGCAGGATCCGGAAGGACTCTTCGATCGACGCGTCACGATTCGACCTTCGCAGCGGTGAGAACCGTGGCACGAGCAACCAGTGTAGAGGTGGGGGCATCGGATCGGGCTCGGCTTGTACCGTGGCAGGGTGCGTCGGCGAGGGGTACCGGGGGCCGGACTGCCGAGGCGGTCTCGCTCACAGCTCGCATGAGCGTCACGACGAAGCCCCGATCCTCGTCCGGCCGAGACCGCTCGCGACGCCGCCGCTCGTCTCGGAAACGGCGTCCTTACGGGCCCCGCTGGCTGGCGTTCGCCCGGCGGCGGTGGTTCCTCGTCATGGTCATCGCGGTGCCGATCGTCGCCATCCTGGGTCTGGCTGCCTTCGAGGTCCTGGGTGCGGCCCGCCACCTGAACCACGCCAAGGCGGCGCTGCTCGAAGCGGCGGTCGACGTCGAAGCAGGACGGCTCGCGGATGCCCACCGCCTGCTTGCCCAAGGCGACACCGAGATCGTGTCGGCGCGCCGGACGCTCGATGCCAGTCCCGAGATCACCGCCCTCGGATGGATCCCGATCGTGCACCAGAACCTGACCGCCCTCCGGCGCTCGGTGAACCTGGCGTTCCAGCTCAGCGACTCGGGAGTGGAGATGCTGGACACCGCTCGCCCCTTGGAGGGGCCCGACGGGCGCATCCACCTGTCGCTGAAGGACGGCGTCGTTCCGCTCCAGACGGTCACGTCGCTCCGCGACGAGCTCCATCAGCTGCTGCTCGTGCTCCCTGGGCCCAGCGAGACGCCGAGCGACCGATTCGTCGTGTCGCCGGTCTCTTCGGTGCAGAAGCGCCTCTACGCCGAGGCCGCCAAGCGCCGGGCCCAGTTCGTCCCCCTCGCCAGCACCCTCGACCTGCTCGCCGACATGGCCGGGGCGGCGGGCCCGCGGCACTACCTGATCGCGGTCGCCAACGCGGCCGAGATGCGGGGCACGGGCGGGATGATCCTGTCCTACGGCACCCTCAGCTCCAGCGGCGGCAAGTTCACGCTGGGCAAGTTCGGGCAGATCGACGAGCTGTTCCTGAAGGACCCCGCGAATGTCCCGGCCCCACCGGACTACGTGAAGCGCCTGGGCGAGTACGCGCCAACGCTCTTCTGGCGCAACGCCAACATGGGGGCGGACCTCAGCGCCGCCGGCCCCGTGATGGAGGCGATGTACCAGAAGGCCACCGGCAAAGCCGTCGACGGCGTCCTCCAGGTCGACTCGATGGGCCTGTCGGCTCTGTTGTCCGTGGTCGGGCCGGTGACGGTGCCCGACGTGGGCACGGTGACCGCCGACAACGTCGTGGACATCACCCTCAACCGGGCGTATGCCCAGTTCCCCGACAGGGCGACGCGCAAGGATTACATGGCGTCAGTCGCGGAGGCAGCCTTCAACCGCCTGCTCACGGGGAGCTTCTCGGACCTGCGGCAGATGGGGACGAGCGTGAACCGCGCCATCCAACAGGGGAACGTGCAGTTGTACGCCACCCAGGACGTCGCAGAACAAGCGGCGTCGCAGTTGGGGATGGCGGGGCTCCCGCCACAGACGCCGGACTCCGCGCAGCTCACCGTGCAGAACCTCACCGGCAACAAGGTCGACTACTACCTGAACACCGGACTTCAGCTCACCGGGCAACGCAAACCCGGCGTCCTCGGCACCATGCAGGCCCAGATCACCGTCAGCAACACGTCGCCGGCCCACCCAACCCAGCCCGCGATCTTCGGCCCGTTCCTGCCTCGGTTCCAGGCGGGTGAATACGAGGCCCTCGTGAGCCTGTATCTGCCGGCCGGGGCGTCCCTCGTGTCGAACTCGGGCCTCGACCTTCCCCAGTCGCTCACGATCAGCGGCGAGAACGGCAGGACGGTCGTGGCCTTCCGCTCGTCGGTCCTCGCGGCACAGTCCCGGACGTTCACGCTCGACTTCAAGCTGCCGCCACCACCGCCGGGCGAGTACTCGATCGAGCTCGTTCCCGTACCCCGCGTGCGACCGACGTCCTATGCCGTCGACCTGACGACCGGGAACGGGCGCCTGGCACAGAGCGGCACGCTGGCCACTCCGGTCGTTCTCAAGAAGTAGCGACGCGCGGCGTCAGTTGCGCCGCCACGGCGGGCCGGCCTCGCCCGCCAGGCGGGTGAGGTCCAGGGCGTCCTTGTAGGTGTCCATCGACTTCCAGAAGCCCGAGTGCTGATACGCGAACAGCTCGCCCGCCATGCCGAGCGCCGGCAGCACGTCGCGCTCGAGGTCCTCGCCCGTCCAGTGGCCGAAGGCGCGATCGTCGAAGACGAAGAAGCCGCCGTTGATCCACCTGTCGCCGAGCAACGGCTTCTCCACGAAGCGGTGGACCTTGCCACTGTGGTCGTACTCGATCGTGCCGTACTGCGACGGGAGAGGCACGGTCGTGACGGTCGCCGCTCCCGGGTGACCACGGTGGAACTGGATCAGATCGGTGAGATCGATGTCGGCCAGGCCGTCCGCGTACGTCGCCAGGAACGGATCGGAGAGCCGGTCGCGACAACGGGCGATCCGGCCCCCGGTGTTGGTCTCCTCGCCCGTGTCGACGACCTCGACTGACCACGGCGGCAGATCTTCCGCGAATTCCCGGATGAGCTCCACCTTGAATCCGGCCGCGAGCACGAACTCGCTGAACCCTTGGCCGGCGTAGAGCTCCATGACGTGGCGCAGGATCGGCTGTCCCGCGACTTCGAGCAGCGGCTTGGGGACGTCGACCGTGTGCGGGTAGGCGCGCGTTCCCTTGCCGCCGCAGAGGATGAGCGTCTTCACACGATGAAGGGAGAATCCGAGCGGGCCAACTCGTGCTCGTACCACGCGACGGTCTTCTGCAGGCCGTCCTCGAGCGAGTGGGACGGCTCCCACCCCAGCCGTTGGCGCGCCTTGGTGCTGTCCGAGTACATGCGCCAGATCTCGCCGGGCCGGTCGTCGAGCGCCCCGAACTCCGCCTCGATGGGATCGCCCATGATGCGAAGGATCATCGTGGCGAGGTCGCGCATCGAGATCTCCTCCCCGTTGCCCAGGTTGATGATCTCGCCCTCGACGCCGTCGGCCGTCGCCGCCAGCAGGAAGCCGTCCACCAGGTCCTCGACGTAGTTGAACTCTCGAGTCTGGCGGCCCTGGGTCATCTTCAGCTCGTGGCCGCGCAGCGCCCGCACGATGATCTCGGGGATGATCCGGTCAGGGCTCTGCGCCGGGCCGTACGCGTTGAACGGCCGGAGCATCACGACCGGCCACCCGTGCGCGTTGTGAAGGATCTTGCAGTACAGCTCGGCCGTGTACTTGCTGACGCTGTAGGGCGACGAGGGGTTGACCGCCGCGTCTTCGCGGAACGGGACGTCGATGCCTCCGTAGATCTCGCTCGTGCCGGTGGAGATGAACCGGTCGTAGTCGTACGGCGCGAGGGCCTGCAGGAGGTTGACCGTTCCCTCGATGTTGGTCTCGACGCACTCCTGGATGCGGTTCCACGACTTGCCGACGTGGGTGTACGCGCCGAGGTGAAACACGAGCGACGGGTCGCAGCGAGCCACCAACTTCTCCAATGCGTCGCGGTCGGCCAGGCTCGCCTCGTGCACCTGGATGCGGCCCTGCAGGTCGACCAGGCGCGTGGGGTAGACCGACGACACTCGGCTGGTGAGGGCGTGGACCTCGGCGCCCTCGTTGACAAGGCGCCTCGTGAGGTGCGACCCGATGAAACCCGTCGCCCCGGTGACGAGAACGCGCCGTTGCTGCAGCGTTGCGGAAGGCACGGCGGAGAACTCTACGCGGTCATCTGACGCGAGCGTCTTTGCCGCAGCCGGAGGAGGCGCCAGTACACGCGCAGCCGGGTCGGCTCGGGAAGCAGACGCAACGCCGACGTCACAACGCCGCTGTCCTCGGCGCGGATCCCTTTCCACGGGGTGGCGGCGAGCGTGTCCCACCACTCCCGGCGCCGCGGGTGCGAGTTCAACGCGTGCCAGGGCTTGCACACGCCCGGGCCCTCGAAATGCACGACCGCGGGCGACGCGAGGGCCTCGGCCAGCGGGGCCGCCCCGAACACCTCGGCCGCCAAATCCTCGTCGGTCCAGAACGTGTACTGCGCGTTCCACC
>DASZJL010000037.1:0-15009 GCA_035948135.1 Acidimicrobiales bacterium
GTCAACGGGGCGGTGAACATCTCCGGCGCCTCAGGCTTCGTGCTGTTGGGCGACCCCGGCGATGACAGCTGCGCCGGCAACAGCTTCGGCTCGGGGGTGACGCTGTCCAACAACCACGCCGGCGTCGAGGTCAGCCACAACCAGAAGATCGGGGGCACCCTCACCCTGTCGGGCAACAGCGGCACGGCCCTGTTCGACGACGCCCACCCCGAGGTCGAGGCCAACACCATCCTCGGCAACCTCAACTGCTACGGCGACAGCCCCGTCGCCAGCAACGACGGCCAGCACAACACCGTCAACGGCGCCCGGAACGGAGAGTGTGCCGGGTTCTAGCTACGACCATCCGTCGCGTTTGGCGCGCCATTTTGGTGGTGACAATTCCGGTTTATCGGTCAGGTCGACCACCAAAACGGCGCGGAGAACGCAAGGTCCTGACCGTGACGCCAATCTTTGGGGCCGATCCCTCATGCCGCTGACGGTCCGTCCGCACAGACTTGCGGCGGACCGAGGGGATTGGAGGGACGTTGTGAGGCGTCGACTTTCGTATTTCGCGGCGGCGTTCGCGCTGGCGGCGGGCACGCTGGTTCTGGCTGGCGAGGCGCCGGTGGTGGGTGGCGCTGCGCCTGCGAGTGCCCTGCCCGCGCCGTTCATCTTCGTCACCAACAACTTCGCCAACTCGGTGACCGAGTACGCCCAAGGAGCAAATGGCGATGCCACGCCGGTCGCCATCGTCTTCGGCCCGCATACCGCACTCAGCAGCCCCAACGGAGCGGCCCTCGACTCGGTTGGGAGGCTGTTCGTCACCAATTTCACACCGGCGGTGAGGGTGTACGCCCAGGGGGCGCATGACGACGCCTCGCCGAGCGCCACGATCGGGCCGGGCGCCGGCCTCGGCAACCCGCAAGGCGAGAACTTTGACGCCGCTGGAAACCTGTGGGTCGCCAACCCTCTCGCCGGCGTCAACTCGGTGACCGAGTACGCCAACCCCGCGGCCGGCGGCAGCGCCCCCACCGCGACGATCCAGGGGCCGAGCACGGGACTGAACGTGCCAGTCGGCGTCGCGGTCGAGAGCGACGGGACCGTCGTCGTCTCCAACTCTGACGCCCCCGGCGGCGGTTCGATCACCTTCTACCCGCCCGGGCACACCGGCGACGCGGCGCCCATTCGCACCATCTCCGGGAACCTCACGGGTCTGAACACCCCCCGCCAGCTCACGCTTGACGCTGCGGGGAACATCTTCGTGGCCAACGAGCAGGGCGGCGGCGGCTCTGGCTCGGTCACCGAGTACCCAGCCGGTGCCAACGGCAACGTAACGCCCACCATCGACGTCACCGGCAGCAACACGGGGATGGCGTTGCCCCAGGGCATAGCGCTCGATTCTGACGGCCACATCTACGTCACCAACGTTGGAGCCGACACCAACGGAGTCGGCATCAATTCGGTGACCGAGTACGCCGCAGGGGTTACCGGCAACGTCAATCCCATCGCCACGATCCGGGGACCGCACACCGGGATCAACGCACCCGTGGGCATCGCCGTCGTCCGCACTGCCGCGCCACTGACGTGCCCGCCGGGAACCTCGATCTGCCTGATCGGCCGCAACATTCCCGGCAGCGTGAACGTGCCCGCCGGCCAGAGTCTGTTCCTCCAGAACTCGACCGTCGGGGGCAGCGTCAACGCGTCCAATCCCTCCTCGATCACCGTGTGCAACACCACGGTGAACGGGTCGATGACGATCTCGGGTGCCACCGGCTTCGTGCTCCTGGGTGATCCCAGTGACGACAACTGCCCCGGCAACACCGTGCGCGGGAACGTCACTTTGCAGAACAACACCGGCGGCCTGGAGCTGGAGTCGAATCACATCTCGGGAAACGCGGCTGTGTTCGGCAACTCGGGGCTCGGTCGGGTCCCCGGCGAAGACGACCGCCCGGAGATCGAGGTCAACACCATCGGCGGGTACCTGGCGTGCTCGGGCAACAGCCCCGGGGTGAAGAACGACGGCCCGCCCAACAACACCGTCACCGGCGCCCGCTCGGGGCAGTGCGCAGCGCCCTTCTAACACCCGATCGAAAAAAATCGCCTGCGCGCGTCACGTGGCGGCCGCCTGCGGCAATGTCCTGCCCGCATGGCCCGGAGTGACGTTGACACAGGTGGACTGAAGTACCCGGTCAACCCCCCGCAACGGGCTATTCGGTCGACGCTGGGTGATGCTCCAAAAAGGAAATCTCACCCCGCGTGGCGAATTGTTGAGGACCTGGTTACTCTCTCTGCCCAGACAGGGCGGAACGCACTTACAGGGGGAATGGAGTGATGCGCACTCTCCGTCGCATTGGCCTGCTCGGACTGGCGGGGGTGGTGATCGCTGCGTTCGCCGCACCGGTGGCCCACGCCGACACTCCTGAGGCCTTCACGGCCACCGGCACGGCTCGGGCCCTGCACATCAGCGTGCTCGGCCAGGACGCCACCTTCGGCGTCACCGACGGCACGGTCGGGGCCCCGCTCACGGCGGTCGCCAACGCGGCCGGCCAGCTGCTCCAGCCCGCCACCCTCAGCAAGGTGTCGCTGAGCTCGGACAACAGCACGGCGGCCGACCCGACCAACGGTCAGCAGCGCTGTGCCCTGCCGACCCTGCCGGCGCCGCTGGGCAGCCTCCTCGACCTCTCGGTCGCATGCTCCCTGGCCAAGGCCGACATCACCAAGGGCCTGCCGAACGCTCTCAGCACCGCAGGCGTGGCGAATGTGAACGTGAACGCCCAGAGCCTGCTAAACGGCGTCCTCGGCAACACGCCGCTCGGCACGCTGCAGCTCGGAAACACGGTCAATCAGGTGACCAGCGCTCTGCAGCCGGTCCTGAACGCCATCAGCTCTGCGACGTCGCAGACGCCCGTGCAGCTCGACCCGTCGACGACCATCACCGACCTGCTCAACTCCCTGACCACCCAGCAGACGCTGGCGCTCAGCCTGGGCAACTCCACGTCGACCCTCGGGACCGTTGCCAGCAACCTGACCTCGACGGCGACCGCACTCGGCGGCGAGATCAAGGTCCTGCCAATCGCGGCGCTGAACAACACGCCACTCGCCGACATCAAGGTCGGCTCGTCCAAGACCTCGGCCGTCTATGACCGGGCCAAGGGCGCGGGCACGGCCTCGTTCGATCCGGCACTGGTCACTGTCGACCTCGCCCCGGTGCTCGGCCTGCCCAGCACGCTGACGCACCTGTCGGTGGCGCCGGGCCAGACGATCACGATCCTCCAGGGCACGCCGCTGGAGTCGACGATCACCGTCGCTGACGGGCACACGACGACAGACGGCAAGTCGGCCAGCGCCGTCGCAGACGGTGTCAGCGTCCAGCTGTTCAAGGGGCTGACAGCGCTGTTGCCGACGAGCGGGACGAGCAACTTGAGCACCGCCGCCGCCGCCCCCGCTGCGGCCGTGGTCGTCGAGTTGGCCCACAGCGAGTCAGCTGTCACGGGCAACCCGGCAACCGTGAGTCAGACGCCGGCCAACCCGGCGCCCGCCGCGCCGGCCGAGGTCAAGGCGCTGGCGTTCACCGGCACGTCGCCGTGGCTGCCAGTGGGCGGCATCATCCTGCTGGGCGGTTTCTGGGGCACCCGGCGCCTGCGCCGGCGCATCACCGCCTGACGCCCGCACCAACAAGCGTTGAAGACACCGGCGGCCTTCGGGCCGCCGGTGTCTTTTGCGTTGTGCGACGCTGCGGGGTGGGCCGAGACGACGACGGGGACCTCTACGAGCGCCCGGAGCTCTACGAGCTCGCCTTCTCCTACCGAGACGTCAACGCCGAGGTCGACGTCATCGAGCGGTGGCACGAACGCCGGCGCGGCAGCAAGCCCGGACGGGTCCTCGAGCTGGCGGCCGGACCATCAGCCCACGCCATCGAGTTTGCTCGGCGAGGGGCGAGGGTGACAGCCCTCGACGCCTCGCCGGCCATGTGCAGCTACGCGCGCCGACGGGCCCGCGAAGAGCGCGTCTACGTCGACGTCGTGCAGGCCGACATGCTCCGCGTGCGCATCCCAAGGCGCCGGTTCGACCTGGCGATCGTGATGCTGGACTCGGCCAGCCACATCCTCGACCTCGACGCCATGGTGACGCACCTCCGAACGGTCGGCGCCCACCTCGCGCCCGGCGGCCTGTATGTCATGGAGATGTCGCATCCGGCCGACTTCCTCGCCGGCTCGCCCAAGACCCAAAGTCGCTGGCGCCTGACCCGTGGCGCCAAGCGCGTCGACGTGCATTTCAGCTCGCCGCTTGGCGCTTTCGACCCCACCACCCAGATCTGGAATTGCCGTATCTCGGTGAGAGTGACCGAGGGAGGGCGCCGGCGCGTCGTGCGCGACCGCATGGCGCTCCGCCGCTGGACGGCGGTTGAGCTGGAGGCGGCCGCCCGCCTGGCGGGCAACGTCCGGGTCGTCGAGCGCCATGGCTCCTTCGACGTCGACGGGCCGTTCGGGACCGGTGATCCGGGGGAGTGGCGGATGATCTCGGTCCTGGAACGCACAGCCTGACCGTCAGCCAGACTCGGCCGGCGTCCGAAATTACGGGCGGCGGATCAGCGTCCAGGTGAGCGAGATCACGAGCCAAAGGCCGCCGCCGACGAATGCCCATGGCAGGGCGGCGGTGAGTGACCGTCCGCTGGCGGCGGTGGCCGCCAAGGCGCCGCCGAGGAAGGCGACGGTCACGACGGCCGCCAGCCACCCGGTGCGGGCGACAGAAGCCACCAGGGCGCCCGTCCAGGCCATCGCACCGTGGCGATCAGGGGCGTGCTCGGCGGGAAGGACGTCGTCCCGGCGCTCGGCGACTGCCGGCCCGGGGGCGAGCGGGCCGCGCACGCCCACATCACGAGTGGTGGTCCACGCCTGCACGGGCCCAACTGTACGCGGATCGACATCGCCGATGGCGGTGTCACAGTCCACGGGTAGGGTGCGGTTATGGCGGACCAGGCCACCTTTGAGGCTCAGGCGATGGAGTTCATGCCGTCGCTGTACACCGCCGCACTGCGCATGACCCGGAACCCGGCCGACGCCGAAGACCTCGTGCAGGAGACCTACCTGAAGGCGTACCGCGGCTTCGGCGGTTTCGAGCAGGGCACCAACCTCAAGGCGTGGCTCTACCGCATTCTCACCAACACGTTCATCAACTCCTACCGATCGAAGAAGCGCCGGCCCGAAGAGAGCGACATCGAAGACGTCGAGGACCTCTATCTGTATCGACGCCTCGGCGGCCTCGAAGGGGCGAGAGCCGGCCAGAGCGCCGAGGAACAGGTGCTCGAACACTTCACCGAGGGCGAAATCAAAGACGCGCTCGACTCGCTGCCCGAGCAGTTCCGAATCGCCGTGCTGCTCGGCGACGTGGAAGGCTTTTCGTACAAAGAGATCGCCGAAATCCTCGATATTCCCATCGGCACAGTGATGAGCCGGCTGCATCGCGGAAGAAGGGCGCTGCAGAAGCGGTTGTATGAATTTGGCCGGCAGCGTGGGCTGGTCGCTGAGCCACAAGCGTGACCCACAAAGGGAAGGTGTATGGCTGAGGACAAGGGAGACTGCGTAGAAGCAGTTCACCTGCTGTACCACTACCTCGACGGGGAGCTGACCATGGAGCGGCGTGTGCTGATTCGCCAGCACCTCGATGACTGCCCACCGTGTGGGCAGGCCTTCGACTTCGAGGCTGAGCTTCGAGTGGTGATCGCCCAGAAATGCCGCGAACAGGTTCCGCCGGAGCTCGTCGAACGGGTTCGGAAGGCGCTGGGACAGGAATAGCGCACGCCCCCGGTCCGTTGAGCCGGGTATGCCGGAAACCAACGTTGCCCACGTCGGTGGCCGTCCGATCTCTGGTCACGACCGCCCCTCCCGCGCCTTCAAGCCGAACCGCGTGTGCCAGGAGCCCAGTTGTGACACCCGGCTCTCGATCTACAACAAGGGCAAGTACTGCTACCAGCACGAACCCCATTCCGCGCCCCGCACCCGGGGCAGGAAGATCGCCTGAGCCCCGTCGTCGCCCCGGAGTGAGGTTCGCCCGCCCGCCCGCGTACAGTCGCGGACATGTTCCTGCTGGCCGCGGCGAAGCCGTGGATCTACTGGCTGGCCTTCCTGCTCGTGCTGGGCGCCGCCCTCATGATCATCGCCCTGGCGGTCGGGTATGTGATCAAGGTCGTGGCTGCCAAGTACCCGCGTCAGCAGTAGTGCCAGCGAACTGCCGATGACTGACCCGATCTCCTGGGATCTCGCCGAGCGCATCGCCGTGCGCGTCGCCGGGCGTGAGCCGTTCGCCGACTCGTACCACTACGCCTCGCTCGAACCCGACTTCGCCGAGTTCACCGCCGAGGCTGAGGAGCTGGTCGCGGCCGAGACCGGCCTGCGCTCGCTCTCGGGCCCGGCCCGGGCGCGTGTCACCGACCGCGCTGGTTGGGTGCGCGCCAACCTGGCTTCGTTCCAACGTCTGCTCCGGCCCATCACCGAGAAACTGGGCGAGCGCATGACGCCGGGCCCGCTCACGCCCGTGGCCCGGGCAGTGACGGGCGCCGAGGTCGGCGGCCTGCTGGGGTGGATGGCCACGCGCGTCCTCGGCCAGTACGACCTGCTGATCGCTGAGCACGAGAACCCTGAAGAGCAGGATCTCGTCTACTACGTCGGCCCCAACATCCTCTCGCTCGAGAAGCGCTACGGCTTCCCGCCCCGTGAGTTCCGGCTGTGGTTGGCGCTCCACGAGGTCACCCACAGGGCGCAGTTCACCGGCGTGCCCTGGATGCGCACGCACTTCCTCTCCCTCGTCGACCAGAGCCTCTCCTCGGTCGATCCCGACCCGAGGCGCTTCCTCGACGCGCTGCGCCGATCGATCGAGCAGATGCGGGCGGGCCAGAACCCCCTCGACGAAGGTGGCTTGGTCGCCCTCATCGCCGGCCCCGAGCAGCAGGCCGTGCTGCGCCAGATCCAGGGGATGATGAGCTTGCTCGAGGGCCACGGCGACATCACGATGAACCGGGCCGGCGCCGGCCTCATCCCCAGCGCCGACCGCTTTCAGCGGGTACTCCACGAGCGACGGAACACCGGCGGACCGGCCCGCATCGTCCAGCGCCTGCTCGGCATCGAGGCAAAGCTTCAGCAGTACGAACTGGGCGAACGGTTCATCGAGGCCGTCGAGGCCGAGGGCGGCCGACCCCTGTTCGACCGGGTCTGGGAGTCACCGGACAACCTCCCGACCCTGGCCGAGATCCGCGAGCCCCAGACGTGGATGTCGCGGGTGCGAGCCGAGACGGCTGCTGCTCAGTAACCTCTGATTCCACGGTTCCTGAGAAGAACGGCGCCATGGCAACGGTTCTCGCGGTCGACGACGAAGAAGACATCCTCACGATCATCCGCCACAACTTGGAACGGGAGGGCCACCGCGTCCTCACCGCCCCGAATGGCGACCGCGCCCTGGAGATCGTGCGCGAGGAGAAGCCTGACGTCGTCGTCCTCGACGTGATGATGCCCGGCACCGACGGCTGGGGCGTCCTCAACATGATCAAGGCCGAGCGCGAGGAACTGTCGACCATCCCTGTGTTGATGCTCACGGCGCGCGCCGCCGACGAAGACCGCATTCGGGGCGGCATCGAAGGTGCCATCCGCTATCTCACCAAGCCCTTCAGCCCGCGCGACCTCTGCAGTGAGGTGGCGGCGGCTCTGGAAGGCGAGCCCGAGCCCGTGAAGCGGCGCAAGGTGCAGAAGGAGTCCCTCGCCCAGCTGGCACGGCTCGAGAAGCGGACGTCGACGGGCACCCGTCGCCGCACCGACGAGAGCGGAACCGCGAGCCCGCACGTCACCAGGCTCGAGCACGTGCCCGCCGCAGAGTCCGACAACTACCAGATCCGGTCCGTGCGCGAGCGCCTCGACCAGCTGTCGCCCAAGCAGCTCGAGTTGCTGCATGCCCTCGAGGGCAGCGACACGGTCAGTCAGGCGGCGTCCGACCTCGGCGTCAGCCGCTCCAACGTCTACGCGAGCCTCCGGCGCATCAGCCGCAAGCTCGGGGTGCGCTCGGTGCCCGAGCTCCTGGCGATCGTGCGGACTGGTGAGCTCTTCCGACCCTCTCCTGCCTAGGTGCACGTTCCCCGCCCCGGGGACTGAAGTCACGTGCGCCGTCTCGGGGGGCGCCGACTCGCTCGCCCTCCTGGCGCTGGCCTGCGCGGCTGGGTGCCGGGCCACGGCCGTCCACGTCGACCACGCCCTCCGGCCCGAGGCGTCGGCAGAAGCAGACGTCGTCTCCGCCGCCGCGGCGCGGCTGGGCGCCGCCTTCCGAGCGGAGCGGGCGCCGGTCACGCCCGGCCCCAATCTCGAGGCGCGCGCCCGTCAGGCCCGGTTCGCGGTCCTTCCGCCCGACGTCCTCACCGGGCACACGGCCGATGACCAGGCCGAGACCGTGCTGCTGAACCTGCTGCGAGGGGCGGGCCTCGACGGTCTCACCGGCATGGGCCCGGGGCGCCATCCCATCATCGGACTTCGTCGCTCCGAGACGTGGACGCTGTGCGACGAGATGAGTCTCACCCCGGTGCGCGATCCCTCCAACGACGACCTCGCCTTCCGACGCAACCGCGTGCGCCACGAGCTCCTTCCACTCCTCGACGACGTGGCCCAGCGCGATGTGGCGGCCCTCCTCGCCCGACAGGCCGAGCTCATGCGGGACGACGCGGCCCTGCTCGACGCGTTGGCCGAGGCCATCGACCCCACCGACGCCTGCGCCCTCGCGGCTGCGCCGGTGCCGCTCGCCCGGCGGGCCGTGCGGGCCTGGCTGCGCGAGGAGCATCCTCCGGCCGCCGCCGCCGTCGAGCGCGTGTTGGCCGTGGCGCGCGGCGACGTCATCGCGACCGACGTGGGCGGCGGCCGGCGGGTGGCGCGCTCGGGCCAGCGCCTCCGCCTCGAAGCCCTGTAGGTTCAGCGCTCGATGCCCGACGCCTCTCCGTTCGACCGCGACCCGGCCGTCGGGAGGGTCGTCGTCAGCGAGGATGAGCTGCGGGAGCGCATCGCGGCGCTGGGCAAGGAGATCACCGCCGACTACCACGGGCGGGCGCCGTTGCTCGTCGGCGTGCTCAAGGGCGCGTTCATGTTCATGAGCGACCTGGCGCGCGCCATCGACCTCCCCGTCGAGTTCGACTTCATGGCGGTTGCGTCCTACGGCAGCGCCACCAAGACGAGCGGCGTGGTCCGCATCGTCAAAGACCTCGAGCTCGACCTGTCGGGCCGCGACGTCATCCTGGTGGAGGACATCGTCGACAGCGGGCTCACCCTCTCCTATGTCCGCAAGAACCTGCAGGCGCGCGGCCCGGCCAGCCTCGAGGTCTGCGCCCTCCTGGTCCGTGAGGGGCTGCAGAAGCACGACCCCAGGCTCCGCTACGTCGGCTTCCGCATCCCACCCGACTTCGTGATCGGCTACGGCCTCGACGTGGCCGAGCGGTACCGCAACCTGCCGTACGTGTGCGTCTTCGAGGAAAATCCCGACCGCCGGGGGTAGAGGCCCGACGCCCTCGGTAGCCTGGGGAGGCCGTGCGCAAGCTCGCCCGCTCGACCATCTTCTACATCATCCTCGCCGTCCTGGCGCTCGTCCTGGTCAGCGCGCTGTTCCGCGGCGGGAGCGATCGCGAGAAGCTCTCGCTCACCACCTTCGAGCGCAAGCTGGCGGCCGGCCAGGTGCACGACGCAACGCTGTCCGACCGCGATCACGAGGTCACAGGCGCGCTCAGCGACGCCGCGAGCACGAAGTACAAGGTCACCTTCGCCGACCGCGACACCACCAACGTCCTCAACGAGCTGCGCCACGCGCCGAACCACCCGGACTTCAAGGTCACCCAGCGCAAGGACGCCCTGTGGCTGACGCTGCTGCAGCAGTTCTTGCCGTTCCTGCTCCTCGTCGCCGTGTTCCTCATCTTCATGAACGCCATGCAGGGCGGCGGCAACCGCGTCATGCAGTTCGGCAAGGCCAAGCCCAAGGTCGTGAACAAGGACCAGCCCAAGGTCACCTTCGCCGACGTGGCCGGTGCCGACGAGGCGGTCGAGGAGCTGCAGGAGATCAACGAGTTCCTCGAATCCCCCGCCAAGTTCCAGTCGATGGGCGCCAAGATCCCCAAGGGCGTGCTCCTGTTCGGGCCACCCGGCACCGGCAAGACGCTGCTGGCCCGGGCCGTCGCCGGCGAAGCCGGTGTGCCGTTCTTCTCGATCTCGGGCTCCGACTTCGTCGAGATGTTCGTCGGCGTCGGCGCCAGCCGGGTGCGCGATCTGTTCGAGCAGGCCAAGACCAACGCGCCGGCGATCATCTTCGTCGACGAGATCGACGCCGTCGGCCGTCACCGCGGTGCCGGCCTGGGCGGCGGTCACGACGAGCGGGAACAGACGCTCAACCAGTTGCTCGTTGAGATGGACGGCTTCGACACGCGGGCGGGCGTCATCCTCATCGCCGCCACCAACCGTCCCGACATCCTCGACCCGGCGCTCCTGCGGCCCGGTCGCTTCGACCGTCAGATCGTCGTCGACAGCCCCGATCTCGAAGGGCGGCGCGCCATCCTCAACGTGCACGCCAAAGGCAAGCCGCTCGCCAAGGGCGTCGACCTCGAAGTGCTCGCCCGGCGTACGCCTGGGTTCACGGGCGCCGACCTCGCCAACCTCATGAACGAGGCCGCCCTCCTCGCGGCCCGGCGGGGCTTCAAGGAGATCGGCATGCCCAACCTCGAGGAGGCGATCGACCGTGTCATTGCCGGCCCCGAGCGCAAGAGCAGGCTGATCTCCGAGGACGAGAAGCGGGTGATCGCCTACCACGAGGGCGGCCACGCGCTTGTCGGTCACGCCCTCCCGCACGCCGATCCCATCCACAAGGTCTCGATCATCCCGAGGGGCCGGGCCCTGGGCTGGACGCTGGCGCTGCCCGAGGCGGACAAGTACCTCGTCACCCGCTCGGAGCTGCGCGACCAGCTCACGATGCTCCTCGGCGGTCGCACGGCCGAGGAACTGATCTTCCACGACCCAACGACCGGCGCCCAGAACGACATCGAGCGGGCCAGCCAGATCGCCCGCTCCATGGTCACCGAGTACGGCATGAGTGATCTCATCGGGCCGCAGCAGCTGGGCCACAAGAACGGCGAGGTGTTCCTCGGCCGCGACCTGGGGCACCAGCCCAACTACTCCGACGAGGTGGCCGCCCGCATCGACGCCGAGGTCCGCAGGCTCATCGACGAGGCGCACGCCGAGGCCCTCGACATCCTCACCGAGAACCGCAAGACGCTCGACAAGCTGGCCAAGGCACTCGTGGAGCGGGAGACCCTCGACACCCCCGAGGTCATGGAGATCCTCGGCCCCGTGGGCAAGCGGCCCTCGCGCACGCCTCCAGCGCAGGCGCCCGCCCGCACCCCGGCCCGCCGGCGGGTGGCCCGCTCGGTGCCCAAGCCGCGGCCGCGGCCGAACCCGAACCCCGCGTGACCGACGAGGGCAACGGCGAAGGGGTCGACCGGGCGCGCATCGAGAAGGCCGTGCGGGAGATCCTCGAGGCCATCGGCGAGGATCCCGATCGTGAAGGCCTGGTGGCCACCCCCGCGCGTGTGGCGGCCATGTACGACGAGATCTTCAGCGGCATCAAGGACTGCCCCGATCGCCACCTGGCCGTCACCTTCGAGGCCGGCCACGACGAGATGGTGATGGTCAAGGACATCGCCCTCTATTCGGTCTGCGAGCACCACTTGATTCCATTTGTTGGAAAGGCGCACGTGGCCTACATCCCCAACGCCGACGGCCGCATCACCGGCCTGTCGAAGCTGGCCAGGCTCGTCGATTCGCTCTCCAAGCGCCCCCAGGTGCAGGAGCGCCTCACTACCCAGATCGCTGACGAGATCGACGCCAGCCTGCAGCCCCGAGGGGTGCTCGTCGTCATCGAGGCCGAGCACCTGTGCATGTCGATGCGGGGCGTGCGCAAGCCGGGCTCGCTCACCGTGACCTCGGCGGTCCGGGGCCAGTTCCGCGACAGCGTGGCCACCCGGAACGAAGCGCTGCAGTTCATCCACAGGTAAAGACCGGAATCTGAAAGGCCCGCCGGTAGCCTGCTGAGCCGTGTCGCGTCCGCTGGTCATGGGTGTTCTCAACGTCACCCCTGACTCGTTCTCCGACGGCGGGCACTGGCTGGATCCCGACGCGGCCGTCGCCCACGGCCTCGCCTTGGCCGCCGAGGGCGCCGATGTGGTCGACGTGGGGGGCGAGAGCACCCGCCCAGGAGCGGCCGAGGTCCCCGTCGAGGCGGAGCTGGCCCGGGTGATCCCCGTGGTCGACGCCCTTGCGCACCACGTCCGGGTGTCGATCGACACGCGCAAGCGCGAGGTCGCCGAGGCGGCGCTCGATGCAGGGGCAACCATCGTGAACGACGTATCGGCGAGCCTCTACGACGTCGCCGCGGTCCACGAGGCGGGCTGGGTCGCCATGCACATGCGGGGGACCCCGCTCACCATGCAACAGGAGGCCCAGTACGACGACGTGGTCAGCGATGTGCGCGAGTTCCTCGTGCACCGGGTCCGCCTGGCGTTGGCCGCCGGCGTCACCGAGGTCTGGATCGACCCCGGGCTCGGGTTCGCCAAGACCGTCGACCACAACCTCGCGTTGCTCGCACGGCTCGAGGAGCTGGTGGCTACTGGCCACCCGGTGCTGGTGGGTGCCAGCAGGAAGTCCTTCATCGGCCGCCTGACAGGCGGCGCGCCCGTCGACGACCGGCTGGAAGGCTCGTTGGCGGTTGCGGTGTGGGCCATGCAGAAGGGTGCGGCCATGGTCCGCGTCCACGACGTCCGAGCCACTGTGCAAGCGGCCCGACTGGTGGCCGCCGCGTGAAGGGAAAATGGGCAGCCGGGATCGCCCCGCGGAACTTCGCGTGGATCATCAAAGATCGCTTGGCGGTGAGCGAGCGGCCCGGCGGTTACGCCCGCACCCACCGCCGAGTACGGCGCCAAGAAGAGATCATCTGGATCCGGGAGCAGGGCTTCAATCGAGTGGTCTCCCTGTTGCCATCGCCCCACAACCTGCGCGCCTACGACGAGCTCGGCGTCAAGTGGGAGCACTTCCCGATGTCACGGGCCGACGCCCCTGCCGTGCTCGCCGAGGTGTACCCGGCGCTGCGCGTGTGGCTGAGCGGTGGCGAGCGGGTCTTGGTGCACCAGGAGGAGCTGGGCGACCTCGTGCAGGGGGTGATGGGCGGCTACCTCGTGTACGCCTCGCTCGTCCCGTCTCCCGCCGAGGCGATCTCCATCGTCGAGCGCATCACCCAGCGCCAGATGGGCCCGCCGGGCCGCGAGCTCGTGGGAGCGGCGGCCGAACTCCGCGGTTGATGGAATCGCTGGACCGCATCGAGCTGCGGGGGCTTCGGGCCATCGGTACCCACGGCGCCCTGCCCGAGGAACAGGTCCGGCCCCAACCCTTCGAAGTCGATGTCGACCTGGTCGTCGACCTCCGCCCCGCGGGCCAGTCTGACGACCTCGGCGACACCGTCGACTACGGGGCGCTCGCGGCGGCCGTGGAGCGGGTCATCACCCGTGAACAGTTCCAGCTCCTCGAGCGCTTGGCCGAGCGCATCGCCGACGAGGTCCGGCACGATTCCCGGGTCGAGTCGGCGACCGTCACCGTGCGGAAGCTCCGTCCCCCCGTGCCCGTCGACCTCGCCACCGCAGCGGTCACGATCACCCGGCCCTAGTGCGAGCCTTTGTCGGGCTCGGGTCGAACCTCGGGGACCGGTGGGCGCATCTGCGGGAGGCTGTGGCCTCCCTACCCGACGTGGTCGCCGTGTCCCCGGTGTACGAGACGGCGCCCGTCGGTGGGCCGGCAGGCCAGGGCCCGTACCTGAACTGCGTGGTCGAGCTCGATACCGAGTTGGGGCCGCAGGAGCTTCTCGAGGTGGGGCAGCGGCTGGAGGCGGCCGCCGGGCGGGAGCGGGGCGAGCGGTGGGGGCCCCGCACGCTCGACGTCGACGTGCTCCTGGTCGGCGACCTGACCGTGGACGAGCCCGATCTGGTGGTACCCCACCCCCGCATGTGGGAGCGCCGCTTCGTGCTGGCCCCGCTCGCCGACCTGGCCCCTGAGCTGGTTCCCGAAGGTTGGGAGGCCCGAGTGGCAGGAGATGTGCACCCCGCGGGTAGAATTTAAGACGTACGAACGGCACCCAATCCGGGGCCGGAACGTCAGGAGCATCCGCTGCGCGCTAACTCGCTACGCGTCATCGGCCCGGGCCGGGCCGGCCTCTCCCTGGCAATGGCGCTGGCCGCTGCCGGCTGGCGGATTGAAGCCCCGCTTGGTCGGGGAGACGACCTTTCAAGGGCGGCCAAGGGCGTCGACCTGCTGGTCATCGCTACTCCCGACGCCGCAGTTTCTGCCGCCGCCGCGGCGGTGACTCCGGAGCCCGACACCGTGGTCGCCCACCTGGCCGGCTCCCTCGGCCTCGACGTGTTGGCCGGCCACGACCGGCGGGCGTCGATCCATCCGCTCGTCGCTCTCCCCGAGCCCGAGGTCGGCGCCCAGCGGCTGCGGGGGGCGTGGTTCGCGCTGGCCGGCGACCCCTTCGTGCGCACGGTCGTCGACGCCCTCGGCGGCCGGTGGTTCACGGTCGCCGACGAGGACCGGGCTGCCTACCACGCGGCCGCGTGCATCGCCTCGAACCACCTCGTGGCGCTGTTGGGCCAGGCCGAGCGGGTGGGCGCCGCCGCCGGCGTACCCCGTGAGGCCTTCCTCGACCTGGTGCGGGCAACCGTCGAAAACGTTGCTGCCCTCGGCCCGGCTCGCGCCCTCACCGGTCCCGCGGCCCGAGGCGACACTGCGACGGTCGCGCGCCACCGCGCCAATCTCGACCCGTCCGAGCTGGCGGCCTACGACGCCATGGTCGACCTGGCCCGCCGCCTCGTCGACACCGACTCCGTTCTTTGCGGATTTTCGACGCTTATGCCGTCACAAATCCGCAAAGAAGCTGAGGGGGTGCGCTGATGCAGGTGATCGACCGCATCGACGCGTTCCG
>DASZJL010000038.1:0-1782 GCA_035948135.1 Acidimicrobiales bacterium
GTGGTCGAAGGTGACGACGCCGCAGCGCTCGCACAGTGCACGCAGGTCGGCTTCGACGAAGGGTGAGCCGACGACCACCTCGGCGGCCACCGAGCAGGCGGCGTCGTCGGGGTGCTGGGCCAAGACCGCCATGGACAGGCCCAGCGTGCTCATGGCCTCGCCGGCCATGCGTGCCAGCTGCCCGGCCCCGACGAAGCCGATGTCGTGGGTGCTCAGCTCGCTCGCCCCCGTCCGGGGTTTCGCATAGACAAGAGGCCTGACACAACAGGCAGACTACGTGAGGAGTCCGACGACCATGGCCACACAACTGCGCATCGGGGGCTTGCTCGATGTGGAGCAACCGCTGCCCCGCATCGTGGCGCAGCTCCAGCGCTTCGAGGAGGCGGGGTTCGCACACGCCTTCGCCTCACAGATCTTCGGGCCCGACGCTTTGACGCTGTTGGCGGTCGCGGGGTCGAAGGTGCCCCGGATCGAGTTGGGCACCGGCGTCGTGCCGGTGTACCCGCGGCATCCGATGATGCTGGCGCAGCAAGCATTGACGGTGCAGGCGGCGACCGACGACCGCCTGATGTTGGGGATCGGGCTGTCGCATCAAGTGGTGGTCGAGGGCATGTGGGGCATGAGCTTCGAGAAGCCGTACTCGTACATGAAGGAGTACCTGGCCGCGCTGATGCCGCTGTTGCGGGGCGAGACGGTGTCGTTCGGGGGCGAACGGATCACGTGTAATGCGTTTCAACCGGTCGGCGTCAAGGGCGCGGCGGCGCCCCCCGTCCTCGTCGCCGCCCTGGGTTCGGCGATGTTGAAGCTGGCGGGGACCGTCGCCGACGGCACGATCACCTGGATGACGGGCACCGCGACGATCCGTGACCACATTGCGCCGACGATCGGGGCGGCCGCCGAGGCGGCCGGCCGTCCGGCGCCCCGGGTGTTCGTGTCCTTGCCCATTGCGGTGACGAGCAACGTCGAAGCCGCCAAGGAGCGCATCAACAAGGAGCTGGCGATCTATCCGAACTTGCCCTCGTATCGAGCCATGCTCGACAAGGAGGGCGCAGAGAGCCCGGCCGACGTCGCCTTCATCGGTGACGAGGAGACGGTGGCGGCCGCGGTCGCCCGGCTGGCCGAGGCCGGCGCGACCGACTTCGGAGCGGCGATCAGCGGAGACGCTACGGAACGCGAGCGCGGCTTTGCGTTGATGAGCGAGCTGGCCAAGTCCTGAGGCAGAGGCGTCGGCGACGCCGCCCGTCGGAGCGAGCGCGGGTCAGCGCTCGAGCGTCGTGAATTTGTACTCGTTGAGGTCCGGCAGCGAGTCGAACAGCTGCAGCACGCCGTCGATGTTGCGGCGCGCCCGTGCCGCGTCACCCTTGGGCCGGCTCATGATGCGCACGAACACAGCGCGCCCGTCGACCACGAACGTGGGAACGCCGAAGGCGGCCCAATCGTTGACCGACTGCTCGTGGACCCGACGGATCTCTTCGAGCGGTGCGCCCGACTCGACCTCCGCAATCACCTTTTCGCCCGGGACGCCGACGCCGTCGAGGACGCCGGCCACGACCTCGGGGATCCGGAGGTCCAGACCCTCGTCGTGCCGCGCTGCGAAGAGAGCGACGTGCGCGTCCAGAAAGCGGTCGGGGTACTGGTCACGCACCACGACGCCCGAGGCCAGGGCCATGAGGTCCTTGGCCTTGTCCGGGTCGTCCCACACTGCGGGGTGGCCCTCGGCCACGTGGACCTGACTGAGCGAGAACGGGAGGAAGGTCACGTCCCAGTCGGCGCCGTCGGCCA
>DASZJL010000039.1:0-4614 GCA_035948135.1 Acidimicrobiales bacterium
GGGTGCCGGCCCGGGAACTGCTGGCCGAGGCGCGTCGCGTAGTCGAGCGACGAGCCGTCGGCCGGGCTGACTTCACTGGCGAGGGAGACCCTCCCGTCCTTGAACCACTCGCCGCCCGTGCTCGCCACCGTGGCCGACATCATGGACGACGTGCCGAGCGCGCCGTGGGCCGGGCCCCAGTTCGGGTCGACCGCCGCCAACGCCTGGAGGAGCGGGGGCGCTTCGGCCGCGGAGAGGGCGAACACGACGGTGTCGGGCTCCGCCTGCCTGATCCGGGCGGCCGTGGTGGCTGGATCGCCGAGGTCGAGCGAGGGGTCGGCGCCGATGCCGGCCGCGATGGCGCGCTCGCGGGAACCGTTCCCGGTGACGACGAGGACGTGCTTCCCGCCTTGACGCTCGACCTGGCTGGCCAGCGCCCTGGCCTCCACCGCGGCCGAGGCCGCCGTTGGCCAGTTCCACGCGGTTTGGCCGGTGTCGCCGCCGACGACGGGGACGCGCGCCGCGCGGGCGGCCGACTGCACGGCGGCCACGGCGTCGGGCGCGCCGCACGGTGTCGCGAGCAGCCGGGCACCGAGTGAGCGCAGGGCCTGGACCGACGCCGCCGGGTTCGGGCCGTGAGTGTCGATGGTGACGACCCGCACGGCCTTCCCGCTGGCCACTCCTCGCTCGTTGACCTCGGCCGCCGCCACCTGCAGGCCGAGGATCTGGTCCTGACAGGCGTTGGCGCCGGGCCCGCTCAGGTCGGCCGGGACACCGACCACGACCTCGTCGGCCGTCGGCTGGCCCGAGACGTCGACGTCGGCCACCGCCGCACCGTCGGGGGCCGTAAGGCGCAGGCTCCACCTGCCCTCGCGGGGGAGCAGCACCGACCCCGCGAGCGACGGCCCGCCGTCGACCGGTGCCAGCCGGCCGCTGACCGTCGGCGCGCCGCACGCACAGCTGGCGGCGACGTCGATGCCGCCGACGCCGCCCACGGCAATGGGGACGTCGTTGGCGTCGGGGCGCTGCACGGAGACGACGAGGCGGTTGAGGCCCGGGCGGCCCGGGCTCAGGACGACGGCGAGGACGGCGTCGCCCGTCGAGGTCGTGGTCACCGTGGACCCCGCGGGTGACGGATGGCGCTGGGAGAAGACGGGCACCGAGACCGGGTTGGGCAGCTGACCGAGCACGCCGGCCAGCGCCAGCACTCCGACGCCCGCGAGCGCCTCCCAACGCCGCCACACCGCGGCCACCCCGAGGCCGATCATCACGACCACGAGGGCGACCTTGACGTCCAGCACCCGGCCGTATGCGCTCGCCAGCAGCTCCCGGGCGCCGCCCAGCTGCACGTGGGCGTTGAACACGCCGGTCACGACGACGACGGCGATCGACGCGGCGACGGGGATGATGAGTCGTCGCCGCGGCGCGCCCCCGACGAGCGCGACCACGGCCGCCAGCCAGACGCTGGCCGCCACCAGGTGCACGGTGAGCACTGCGACCTGGGCGGTGCGGCCGGTCGACGCCCCCAGCGCGTGGCCGGCCAGGGCGACGGCCACCAGAAGGCCCACCGTGGCCACGACCGCGTACGCCTGGTTCAGCCGCCGGTGCCGGATGAGCCCCAGGGCCACGGGGAAGAGCGCGAGCGTGGCGACCAGGCGCTGGAGCGCCAGCCGCCCGGTCACCGTCGACCACACCGACGCGTTGCCCGCCCAAAGCTGAACGGTGACAACGGCTGCGACCGCGACCGCGGCGACCCAGGCCGTTCTGGGGATGAAAATCCACCGTGAGCGTCGATTCTCATCCCCAGAACCGAAGAAGAAGGCGGCGGCGATGACGACGGCGGCCAGGCCCATGTCGAGGACGACCAGCAGGACCCGCGTCGCCGACCCGCCCGGCACGGCCTCGGCGGCGCGGCCGGACACGGCGGACGCGCCGGCTGCCGCGCCGGCGCGGGTGCCGCTTCCGACGGCGAGGCCGTAGTCACCCTCCACGCGGTGGCCGTCGTCGCCGATCACGCTCCACTCGACGCGGTACGCGCCGGGCCGCAGGTCCGGCACGCCGGCCACGAGGCTGGTCCCCGTCACCTGCACGTCGGCCCGGCTGCGTTGGTTGCCGGGACCGGGACCGACGAGGGTCACCGTGCAATACGGCCCGTCGAGGCGCTCGGTGAACAGCAGCCGGAGCTCCTTGGGGGCGGTCGCGAGCGTCGACCCGGGCGCCGGCTCAGCGCGCACCAGGTAGGGGTGGGCGGACGCGCTCGGTGCGGTCGCCACGCCGGCGCCGACCGCGACGAGGAAGAAGAGGACGGCCCCCAGCCCCGTCCCTCGGATGTGCCGCGTGCTCACGTCACGGTGTGTAGGGCAAACCCCCGGTGTCCACGCCGTTGTTGATCTCGTGGCCCCAGTACGTCGGCGTACCGACCGCGGTGGCGCCGGCCTTGGGCGGGTCGTTCTCTACGAACAGCATCGAGTGCGGCTTGTAGTAGCCGGTCGTCGCCCCACCTGGCCAATGCTTGCGGTTGAAGTCGACGCACGGCGTGCCCAGCTTCTCGTCGATGAACGTGTTGTCGAAGCTGAGGTCGCCGGTCTGCGGGTCCATGTTCAGCATGCAGAGCTTGTGGTTGCCGTCGACGCCCGTCCTCGCCACGAAGTAGTTGGCGAACGCCAGGCGTGTCACGGCATGGGTGTCGGTGAAGGGCTGATGCGTCACCGGATCGGTGACCTGGACGGTGCCGAGGTTGAAGTTGTCGAACGCGCCCCAGTGCGGACCACCGCTCGAGGTGTCGTTCACCGGAGCGACGCCGGCGACCGTCGGGCAGTCGGGGCCACCCTTCGTCGAGTCGTTCACGGCCCGGATGTTGTCGATGTTGCACTGATAGTGGCTGCCGGCCGCCAGCAGCTTCTGGACGTCGAGGGCGTAGAGCATCTTCGGCGTGCCGCTGTCGGCGAAGTCGTTCTGGTTGGTGTAGCGGCCGTTGATGGCGTGGAGCAGGAAGCGGTTGTCGGGTGTGACGTTGAGCCACGCCGCGCCGTCGCAGCCCCCGGCCTCGGTGATCTGGGAGTTGGGCCCGCCGTTGGGCACCTGGCCGCTGAACGCCGACTGGGCCTTGGGCGACAACACCGCGGTCGTGGAGTCGAAGACCTCACGCCACGGATGGTTGGTCGTGTCGGTGATGTCCGACGTGTAGAAGATGGCGCCGCCGCACATGCTCTCCGCGAACATGCCCTTTGGCACGGTGCCGTTGGCGAGCGGGTAGTCCCAGGTCTTGCCGACCTCCATGATCCCGAGGTTCTCGGCGTGGCCCGGGTTGGAGTCGTCGCGCGGGCCCTTGGGCATCACGTCGACCTTGATCAGCTTCGGACGCGCCGTGTCAGTGATGTCCCACTCCCGGACGGTGCGCCGGAAGATGTTGAAGTTCTCGGGTTTGGTCGGGTCCTCGATGATGCGCGCCGGTTCGGCGTAGTCCGACGTCACCAGACGGTGCAGGTCGGCCCGGGCTTGGATGCCGTGGGGATTGGCACAGCTTCCGAGGTCGGGGCACGTCGGCAGGCCGTTGGAGTCGATCGGCGGCAGGCCTTCGGGCGCGCCGGCCGAGAACTCGCCGAGGATCTTGCCGTCGGGGCCGATGTGCACGACCTCGCCGGGCGTCATGCCGTAGGCGTACAGCGGCCCACCCATGAGGGTCCCGTAGGCGCTGCCGTCGGGCAGGGTGTCGAAGGCGTCCCAGATGGAACCGCCAGGAGTCGACCAGGGCTCGTCGATGTGCACCAGCCGAACCTGCGGGAGCTTGCTCATGTCGTAGGTGAACAGACGCGAGGTGAAGAGGCCTCCCGCCCACACCGACTCACCAGGGAACCAGATGTACTGCATGTGGTGGGGCTCGTTCTCGAGGCCGTCGGCGCCGGGGATCAGGGCGATGTTGACGACCTTGCCGTAGGTGTCACAGCCGCGCTCGGCGTCGATCGTCACCATCATGTCCTGGCCGGGGACGAGCTCTTGGGGGAGCACCTCCTTGATGCCTTCGGGGTTCACGGCGCCGCCCTGCGCGTACGTGATGGCGTCCTTCCCGGTGAGGTCGGCGGCGTTCATCTTCCCGGCCCACACGACCATGTACTCGTGCCCGTTGCCCGAGGGCGGGCAGGCCGCCATCTGCTGCTGGGCCGCGGCGTTGGTCGTGGACGCGTCGGTCGCAGACGTCGCGGACGCCGACGTTGATGCCAGCGCCGCCTTGGCTCCGCCCTTGCGCTTGGCCTGCGACGGTTCGTCGGTCAGCGTGTAGTTGATGATCGTCTTGCCGCCCGACGCGTCTTTGATCGTCTGCGTCGATCGCTTGTAGTGCGACGACGAACCGCTGCGGAACAAGAGTGCGGTCGTCAGGCTCCCGGACGCGAACAGGAAGATCGCGGCGGTGGAGGCGAGGAGAGCCCGGGGCAGCTTCGGCACGGCGGTCCTTTCGGGTCGTGTCTCAGAGGAGCCCCAGACCCCACAAAACGGAAACATATCGCCCGAACTTGACCAATAGGTCGATCGACTCATTCTTCTCGAATTCGCAATGACCGTTGCCGGACCACCGAACGGAGTCGAGGACTGTTCGCACCCCCAACGGGATTCGAACCCGTGCCGCCACCTTGAAAG
>DASZJL010000040.1:0-33740 GCA_035948135.1 Acidimicrobiales bacterium
CTCGACGTCGTCGAGAACACGGCCCTCCCACTGCTCCTCGCCGGGCGCGACGGCACGGCGGCCCGTCGATCGGCGATGGCCGTCCTGACTCGACTTGGCCTGGCAGACGTCGCCGCTCGCCTGCCTACCGATCTCTCCGGGGGGCAGGCGCAACGCGTCGCCGTCGCCCGCGCCCTCGTGGCCGGGCCGCGGCTCCTGCTCGCGGACGAGCCCACCGGGCAGCTCGACCACGAGAGCGCCGCCCTCGTCGTCGACGCTCTCACGACGGCCGCGGCCGACGGTGCCGCTCTCGCAATCGCAACCCACGACGCGGCGGTCGCCCGGCGGTTGGCGCGGCAGTGGACGATCGCCGACGGCCGCCTCGAGGCCGAGAGGCACCCGTGCTCGGCCTGACGTGGGTCGCGGGCCTCGCCCGGCGCGAGAAGGGCCGCACGCTCGCCGCGGTCATCAGCGTCGCCGCGGCCGTGGCTCTGCTGGCCTCGATCGGCAGCTTCGTCGCCGGGGCCAAGTCGACCATGACCAAACGGGCCGTCGCGCAGGTGCCGGTCGACTGGCAAGTGGAAGCGCAACCGGGCGCCGATCAGACCACTCTTCTGGACGCTGTGCGCCACGACCCGCGCGTCCGCACGGCAGTCGCAGTTGGCGTGGCCCAAACAGCCGGCTTCCAGGCGACGACAGCCGGGACCACCCAGACGACAGGACCGGGTGTCGCTCTCGGCCTGCCGCCCGGCTACGCCACGACCTTCCCCGGCGAGCTCCGGCTGCTCGCGGGCCGTGTCGATGGCGCGCTTGTGGCGCAGCAGACTGCAGCCAACCTGCACGTGGCGCCGGGTGACGCGATCGAGGTGCAGCGGGCGGGCCTCGGCCCTGTCACGGTCACCGTCGACGGCGTGGTCGACCTTCCCGAAGCCAATTCGCTCTTCCAGAAGGTCGGTGCCCCAGCCGGCGCGCAACCACAAGCGCCGCCCGACAACGTCGTGCTCATGCCGCAGGCCGCATGGCAGGCGACGTTCGGTCCGCTCGGCACGAGTCGGCCCGATCTGGTCCGCGCCCAGGTGCATGCCCGTCTGCGGCACGCCCTCCCCGCTGATCCGGCGGCCGCCTTCACGAGAGTTACGGGGTGGTCACGCAACCTCGAAGCGCGCCTCGCCGGCGCGGGGCTCGTGGGCGACAACCTGGGGGCCGCCCTCGACGCCGCCCGAGCCGACGCCCTCTACGCCCAGGTGCTGTTCCTCTTCCTAGGTGTGCCCGGCGCGGTCCTCGCCGCCCTCCTGACGACGGCCGTCGCGAGCAGCGCGGCCGACCGGCGTCGCCACCATCTGGGTCTGTTGCGCACGCGCGGCGCCACGACGGCGCGGATGGTCCGCCTGGCCGGTGCCGAGGCGGCCGTGGTCGGGACGTTGGGCGCGGCCGCCGGGCTCGGGGTCGCCGCCACGGTTGGGTGGAGGACGTTCGGCTCGCCCGCGTTCGGGGCCACCACCGGCGAGGCGGCCGCGTGGGCCGTCGGGGCGGCGCTGATCGGCCTGGCGATCGCGGTGTCCGCCGTGTTGCTACCTGTCGTCCGCGATGCTCGCACCCTCACCCCCGAGTCCGCCCGCCGCCGGGCGCCGACTGAGCAGCGGCCGGTGTGGGCACGGCTGGCGCTCGACGTCTGGCTACTCGGCGCCGCGGCCGTCGTGTTCTGGCTGACCAGCCGGAAGAGCTATGCCCTGGTGCTCGCCCCCGAGGGCGTCCCCACCGTGTCGGTGAGCTACTGGGCGCTCCTCGGACCAGCGTTGGCGTGGCTGGCGTCCGGCCTCTTCATCTGGCGTCTCTGCGAAACGCTGCTACGCCGTGGCGGACGCATCGTCTCGCTTGCGGCGCGACCGCTCTCGCCCCGCCTCGGCGACACGGTCGCCGCGACCCTTCGCCGCCGACGCCGGCGTCTGGCGTGGACGACGGCGGTGATCGGCCTGAGTGGCGCGTTCGCCATCTCCACCGCGGTCTTCAACAGCACGTACCGCCAGCAGGTTGGCGTCGACGCCCGACTGACCAACGGCGCCGACGTCAGCGTCACCGCCCCGGCGGCGGCTGCCATCCCGCCGTCGACTGTCGCGCGCCTTTCCGCGCTCCCGGGCGTCAAGCATGCCGAACCCCTCCAGCACGGCTTCGCCTACGTGGGCGCGGACCTCCAGGACATTTACGGGGTGCGGCCCAAGACCGTCGTCGGCGCCACAAGCCTCCAAGACGCTTACTTCGGCGGCGGGACCGCGGCCGGACTCATGCGCCGCCTGGGCGGCCAACCCGACGGCGTGCTGGTGAGCGCGGAGACCGTGCACGACTTCCAACTCAACCCCGGCGACCTGCTACGGCTACGTATCCGCGACGCCAAGACCGGCGCGCTGACCGAGGTGCCGTTCCACTACGTCGGCGTGGTGAAGGAGTTCCCCACCGCGCCTCGCGACAGCTTCCTCGTCGCCAATGCCAGCTACCTCGCCGCCCACGTCGGTGGGCCGAGCCCCCAGACGCTGCTGCTCGACGTTGGCAGCTCGTCGCCCCGCGCCGTCGCGGCGCGAGTGAGGAGCGTGGTCGGCACCTCGGCTTCGGTCAGCGACATCGTGAGCGGGCGGCGCGTCGCCGCGTCCAGCTTGACGGCCGTGGACCTGGCCGGGCTCACCCGAGTAGAGCTCGGGTTCGGGCTTGCGTTGGCGGTGGCGGCATGCGGCGTCCTCGTCGGACTTGACCTCAGCGAACGCAAGAGGAGCTTCGCCATCACCCGGGCGTTGGGCGCCCGTGATCGGCAGGTGGCGGCGTTTGTACGGAGCGAGGTCGGTGTGGTCGTCCTGGTCGGCGCCCTCGCGGCCGTCGCCGTGGGGTGGGGCGTTGCGGCCATGCTCGTCAAGGTGCTGACCGGGGTGTTCGACCCGCCCCCGGCGCACCTGGCCGTGCCCGCCGCCTACCTCGGGTTGCTGGCGGTGTTCGCCGTCGTCGCGGCGGTGGCCGCGTCCGAGGGCGCCGTCCGGGCCGCCCGGCGGCCGATCATCGAAATGGTGCGGGACCTGTGACGTCCGTGGCACCGGGTCGGGCGGTTCGCGGAACGGTGCTCGCGCTCGCGGCCTTCGTCGCTGCCGCGTGCGCGGGGCCGTCTCCCCAGAAGGTGCACGGCTCCCAGTCGGTTACCACGACCACGACTGCACCGGTCGCAGTGACGGCAACCCAAGCCGCATGGCGACTTCCTGCGCCGCTCACCCGGCCGGCCGTCACGGCCTCGGGGACGCGAATCTTCCTACTTGGCGGTCTGACCAAATCCGACACATCGACAGCGTCGGTGCTCGAGGTCGACCCCGCGACGGGCCGGACGACGGCGGTGGGCACGCTGGCGCTGGCGGTCCACGACGCCGCCGCCACGTTGGTGGCATCGACGCCGACGGTGTTCGGTGGGGGTGGCGCTCGCACCGTCGACGTCGTACAGGCCTTCGTGGGCGCGACGGCCCGTGCGACGGGTCGTCTGCCACAGCCTCGCTCGGACCTGGCCGCGGCGGTCGTGAACGGCACGACGTTCGTCGCAGGCGGGTTCGACGGCCGGGCCCTCGTTCGTGACGTCGTCGCCACCAGCGACGGAAGCCACTTCCGCGCCGCGGGCCAACTGTCGCAAGGCGTTCGCTACCCGGCGATCGCGGTCGTCGGCTCCGGTGTGTGGGTCGTCGGTGGGCAGACGGGGACGACGGAGGGGGCGAACGGCACCGAGGTCGACCTCATCCAACGCATCGATTCTCGGTCTGGCGCGGTCAGTGTGGTCGGGCACATGCCACAGCCGCTGGCCCACGCGATGGCGTTCGTGCTTGGCGATCACCTCTATGTCGCGGGTGGGCGAACGTCCGCGGGCGCCGTCGACACCATCTGGGCGGTCGCCGCCGATGGGACCGTGACCGAAGTCGGGAAGCTGCCTGGGCGCCGCTCCGACGCGGGAGTGGCCGTCGTCGGTTCGACGGCGTGGCTGCTCGGCGGCGAGGTCACCGGACCGACCAGCGCGCTGGCGACCGTCGTCGCGGTCGCCCCTTCGACGTCAAGGTGACGCCTCGTCAAGACTGCCCAACTGGGCACAGGGCGTCGTGGTCGCCGACGAGGCGCAGCTGAAGCCGCAGGTCACCCGACTGGGCGGTGGTTAGGTCCGTCCAGTCCCCTGGCCCCGCCCGCACACAGCCCGAGCCTGCGACCACCGCCCAGCGAGGGTCATAGCGCACACGAACCACGAGTGTCCCGGGCGCGTCCGCGTGCACGATCACTCGGCTCCCGTCGAGATGGGTGACTGCGCCAGGGCCTTGGACGAGGCCGGACGAGTCAGTGACGGCGAAGACCCGCCAGGGACCGAGTTGCACAGCAGGACCGAGGCCGGGAACACCGGCGCCGATGAGCCCAGCCTCGGCCCGAGCCGCGTAGTCGAGGGGGCTGTCTGCGAGCGCCACGTAGCGCACGCCATTGTCGACGAGCCAGGAGTGGTACGCAGGGGCGGTGAGGGCGTCCGGGTTGTAGAAGAGCGGGTTGTTGGCGGTGTCCAGTTGGCGTTCCCAGCCCCGAGCGAGGGGGAAGTGCGGCGCAACGTAGGCCGCTTCCCAGTGGAGGCGCGTCGGGACGACCTCGACCCTTCCCAACGGATGGTTGTGGGCGGCGAGAAACTGCAGCAGGGGCTCGAAGTAGGTGCGGCTGGTAGTCGGGTCGGAACGATCGGCTCCGAACGCCGCGAACGCCGAAGACCATTGGAGCAACACGAGCGGGACGATGGCAGCCGCCGCAATCCACCGCCGGCGGGGCCACAGCGCGCAGACGACGAGGGGAGCACCCAGGCATTCGCCCAAGCGGCTGACGTTCCCGCCCACCGGAGTCGGCACGATGAAGCTGGCCGCGATGGCGGCGAGGTAGATGCCGACGCCGATCCGAAGCGCACGCTCGGTGCGCGGGATCACGAGCCACAGACAGGCGAAGAGCACGCCGAGTTGGAGGAAGTCAATCGCGGGGAACGGCATGGTGCCTTCGCCCGGGAAGATCGCCGCCGTCGCGAGCACAGGCACCGCGGCGGCGGCGGCCACAGCGGCGAGCGCGATGCGGTGGCGGGGCCAGGTGGTGAGGAGCCAGGCCGACATGGCGAGGACGACGAACCCACCCGCGAGAGGGCTCGCAAGTGCGGCCGCAGCCGCCAGCGCGGCAGCGGCGACCCAGCGACCTCGGGAAGCCGCGAGACAGGCGACGAGAGCCAGAGCTTCGCCAAGAAGGAACGGAAGTTGGCCGATCGCCACTTGGGGCAGGGTTCCGACCGCAAACACCAGCGAGCCGAGCCGGCCACGCGGACCGTAGTGGCCAACAACGAGGCGGTCGAAGGCGAGGGCCGCCACCGCGGCGCTGAGGATCTCGGTCACCTGGATGCCCACCGTGCCCGCCAACGGCGGGAAGATCACGCTGTAATCGAGCGTCCAGTGGCCCCCGTACCACTGGCTGTCCCAGAGCACGAGCCCGTCCCGGTGGAACAGCCCCACGCGGTAGAGCTGCGCCGGAAAGTCAGCGCCGCGCCAACCCGCGAGGACGGCCGCAACGGCGAGACCGCCGGCAACGACCGGAGCCAGGCACGCGAGGAGCCGGCGCTGTGCAACCGCCATCCCCAAGACGCTATGCACCGAACCTGGCAATCGCCTGGGAGCCTGCCGGTTGGCATCCGGCGTTCGTGCCGATCCGAGCCCCGTAGGTAGAAGACTCGGGTGCCCTAACAGGTGGGCTGGACGGGCGCGCCCTTGTTTTGGGGCGGACCGCCGGGCGTGGCCTGGGGACCACCCGCGACGGTCGTAGGTGTCGGCGTTGTGGCGGCGGCTGCGGGCGAGCTGACGCCGGCGAAGCTCGACCCCGTGACCACCACGAGGTCCACTGCCTTCAGGGTGGGGTCGGATTGGACCTGGGCGCCGCCGACGACCAGCGAGGCGACATAGCGCGCCTTCGCTTCCTGGCCGGGCCCGTAGCGGACGACCGACGTCCGGTAGCCGAAGGAGTCGGCGTCACCCGAGCCCGCGACCCCGAAGCCTGCTTCCTGGAGCTTGGTGGCGGCCGCAGTGGCCTGCCCTTTCAACCCGGTGCCGTTGAGGACCCGCACGCGCACGCTCGTCGGCAGCACCGGTGGAGGCCCGCCCGGCGAGGTGGAAGAGCCGAGTTGGAGGAACTGTTGAATCGTCTGGGACGCCTGTGGCTCCTGCAGCTTGAGCTCTTGAGCCGCGCCGACGGTGATCGGGCTCGTGGGCACCGTCAGCATCTCCACCGCGTCCGGCGACAGTGAGTGCAAGCGCTGACCCAGGTGCAGGATGTCGCTCTGGGACAAATGGTCGTCGATCTTTACGGCGTGCACGGCGTTGCCGATGAGGGCATTGACGGTCAGCGGGTTGCGAACGCTGAGGGATTTACGCATGACCCGGCGAATGAAGTCCTGCTGCCGCTGGATGCGGCTCAGATCGCTGTAGGGGTCGTCGTGCCAGCGCCCGGCCTCGAAGTACTGGTAGTGGCGGCTGCGGACGTAGCCCAGGGCGTTGTCGCCGTCGAGGTTGGCGCACCCGGCCTGGGCGACGTGGAGCCCGGAGGAAACGTCGCGCGCCGGAGACGGGAAGTAGACGCTGATGCCACCGAGGCTGGTCACGATGCTGCGAAAGCCGACGAAGTCGACGATCACGAAGTGATCGACTTTGACCCCGAAGTCCACGTTGACCGTCTGCACGAGGGCGTCGATGCTCTTGGAGAACGCCGTGTTGATGCGGCCCCGCTGGCTCGTGCCTGCGATGGGCACGTTCAGATCGCGAGGGATGGACAGCACGGTCGCCTTCTTCTGGGCCGGATCGGCGTGGATCAGCATGATCGAATCCGAGTGGTTCGGTCCCGCCTGGTCGCTGCAGTCCGGCTTCTCACAGAAGTGGGCGGCGTCGGCGGCGCTCAGGTTCGCCCGGCTGTCCGATCCCACGACAAGCACCGTCATCGGCCCCCCGGCCCCTCGACCCCCGCAGTCGGGGCAGGCGACGCGTGTGATCTGACCGAAGCGGTAGCGCAGGTAGGCATAACCGAGGCCGGCGGTCAGCACGGCGACCACCAGGAACGCGATCCCACCGATCAGCAGGCGCCGCCGCCAGCGGCTGGGCGTACGGGCTCCACCGGACACGGTCCTCACGCTGCTCCGGGTATTAGACCGACGAAGCCTGTCCGCGTTCGTGGTCCAGGACCGAAGCCGTGAGCTGACATGTCGAGAGGGCCAACGGGGCAATTCGCCGCGGGGCGCGGACGTCACGGGGCCGGCGGGGCCTCCTTGGCAGCACCTCTCGCCTCGCGCTCGGCGATGAGGGCATCAAGCTCTCCGCGAGTCATCGTCACCTGCTCGTTCGCGGCCGGCTGCGGGCTGGCGGCCGCGTCGTCGCCCTCGCGGATCCCCTTCTCGAACTCCGACTTGGCCGAGCCCAGGGATCGCGCCAACTTCGGGAGCTGCTTGCTCCCGAACAGCAAGGCCACGATGGCGAGGATGATCAGCATGTCGGGTCCGAGAATCTCAGCGAGGATCAATGCCACTCGCCTCCCTCTTGTAGCGCGGGGCGCGCTGACAATTGACGGTACGTGCCCGGCTCACCTCTGAGCGGCACGGGCGGCACGGGCGGCACGGCCGGCGCGGTGAGCGCCGTCGGCCGGTCCCCAGCCGGGTCATCGCCGGCGTCCAGGGAGAGCACACCACGCATCTCGGAGGAGATCGCGTCCGACCAACGGCGTACCTCGCCCATGGTCCTTCCGACCTGACGAAGCGCCTGCGGGAGCTTCTCAGGACCAAGGACGATCAGCGCCACAAAGATGATGACGAACAGATGGACGGGCGACGTCAGTCCTGCGGGCATTGCACCTCCGACTGTACGGCGCTGTGCGGCGCTGGTTGCCGCGGCGTCGGCCGCTTTTGCAAAGAGTCGGCAAAGCGCCGACCATTCTTCGGCAAACTGTGCGGAACCGACGGTCGAGCCGAGGACGAGGCCGCGTAGGGTCGGCAACCGCACGGTCACGGGAATTCCAGGGGCCGAGCGCCCAACGCATGGTGTGGCATCCAGATGAACCGACCACGCCCCGCGTCATCCTGCGTCTCGCCGCTGGCGGCGCCGTCGTGCTCGTGGTGGCCACGCTCGCCCGCACCGATCTCGTCGCCGCGGGCATCGCGGCATGTGGACTGGCGGCGGCAGCGGCTCTCGTCCGCGGTCGGTCCCCCGTGCGCCCGAGGCGGACCGCAATAGGGCTGACTGTCGGGGCCACAGCGGTGGCAGTGATAGCTGCCCTCGGACTTCCCACGTACCGGGGTGCGCCGCCGCCGCTCGTCGTCTTGCACGACGGCCTATCGGCGCCTCGGACGACCACCGCACCGGCGTCAGGAGAGTGGGGCGCGACGAGCGGCTTCGAAGCGGTCGGCTTCGTTGCCTCTGACAACGAGGACTCATGGGCGGGCGTCGATCGCGACGCGGGACGCCTGTCAGCGCTGGCCGCGACGGGAATCGCTCTCGGACGGCACCCGGGGAGCATCGATGTGAGCCCGGCGTCCGACGCGCTCGTGCGGGCCCATGTGCACGGTGCCGTCGGCCTCGCGGTGGTGTCCAACTACGACGGCTCAAACTTCGACGGTGGCCGAGCCGCGGCGATGATTCGCGACGCGGCTGCAAGACGTCGTTTCGTCTCGGCCGTGACCGGTGAAGTCGCCCGGCGCGGGTGGGACGGCGTCGTGCTTGATTTCGAGAGTCTGCCGAGCTCGGTGCGAAGTGCTTACCCCGAGCTCCTCCACGACCTCGATCAAGCGCTCGGACAGCGCACACTCGCGGTGGCCGTGCCGGCGACTGGCGGCACCGACCTGCGCGGGTACGACGTACGAGCGCTCGGCTCGATTGCCGACCGCGTCGTGTGGATGGCGTACGACCAGCACGACCCGACCGGCCCATCGGGACCAGTGGCGGGAATGCCGTGGGTTCAAGCGAGCCTGGCGCAGGCGGAAGCCGCCGTGCCGCGTCAGAAGTTGCTGCTCGGCGTGGCGGGTTACGGCTACGCGTGGACCGCTCCAGGGCACGGCGCCGACCTCACCGTGGCCCAGGCCCAAACCCTTGCAGCAGCGCCTGCTGCGACGGCCCACTGGGACGACCTCCAGCAGGAGTGGTCGGCCCGCACCGCAGACGGGCGTCAACTTTGGTACGAGGACGCCCGCGCGGTCGCGGCGCGAGCCCAGCTGGCGGCAAGTGACGGGCTGGCTGGGATCGCCATGTGGCGCGTCGGGAGCGAGGATCCGGCGAGCCTCGACCAGCTCCCCGCGCCGGTCCGGAAGCAGGGCGGCCTCCCCGTGAGCCGCCGAGTCCACACCGTGCAGGCCTCCGGCGTCGCAGCGTTGACCTTTGACGACGGTCCGGATCCGAAATGGACCCCCCAGATCCTTCGCGTCCTCCAAGCCGAGCACGTGCCTGGCACCTTCTTCGTAATCGGCAAGGAGGCACAGCGGTATCCAGAGCTGTTGCGAGAGGAGATTCGAAACGGCGACGTGGTCGGTAATCACACGTACTCGCACCCCAACCTCAACGCCTCGACGTCGCGGTGGAAGACGCGTCTCGAGATCGTGGGAGCTGAAGGGGTGATCGAAGGAGTGACCGGCCGTAAACCACTCCTCTTCCGCTCTCCGTACGGCGGCGGCGATATGACGGCGCGAGGGGTCGGCGCGGACCAGCGGGCCACCAACCTGGGATTGCATCCGGTCAGCTGGAACGACGACTCGGCAGACTGGTTGCGTCCCGGCGTGGGCGCCATCGTGACCAAAGTCGTCGACGCCGCGACGAGCCGGGCCGTCGTACTACTCCACGACGGCGGCGGCGATCGGGCAGAGACGGTGGCCGCGCTGCCTGAGATCATCCACCAGCTCCGAGACCGCGGCTACACGTTCACCACGGCCGACAACCTTGACGGCTCGATCGCCTCGCCGTACGCAGTCCGCCACACGATCGGTGACAAGGTGCGAGGTATCGCGGTCGTCGCCGCTTTCCGATTGCAGCTCGCGCTGCGCACGGTCGGCCTTTGGGCACTGCTGTTCGTCATCGGATTGTCGCTGGCGCGCATCGGCCTCTGCGCTGGGCTCGCTTTGATGCACTGGCGCAAGCAGCACAGGGCCGGAGGTCACCGAAGTGGTCGGGAGTCAGCAGCGCCCCAGGCGCTTTCGGTGACGGTGATCGTGCCGGCGCACAACGAGGCTCGCGTCATCGATAAGACGATCACCGCCGTCAACCGATTGCAGACGCAGCCGTGCCAGGTGATCGTCGTCGACGACGGGTCAACCGACGAAACCGCTGCGATCGCGCGTTCCCGGGGCGTCACGGTCCTCTCGCAGCGCCGCCTGGGCAAGGCGGCGGCTCTGAATACCGGCGTGCGCGAGGCCCACGGCGACGTCCTCGTGGTCCTTGACAGCGACACGGTGCTCAGCCCTGACTTCCTCGACGTCGTGCTGAAGCATTTCGCAGACCCGAGCGTCGGCGCGGTCGCCGGGAACGTAAAGGTCGGGAACCGCCAGGGCCTGCTCGGTCGCCTTCAGTCGCTGGAGTACATCGCGAGTCTCAATCTGGACCGACGCGCCCAGGCCGCGATCAACGTCGTGGGCGTCGTTCCCGGTGCCGCCGGCGCGTTCCGCCGCTCGGCGCTGGTGGAGGCGGGGGGTTACCCGACCGACACGTTGGTGGAGGACATGGATCTGACGGTGACGCTCCTGCAGGCCGGATGGCGCATCCCGTACGAGCCGGGCGCGGTCGCCTATACCGAGGCGCCCGAGTCGATACGCGACGTAGTCCGGCAGCGCCGTCGTTGGTCCTTTGGGACACTGCAGGTCGTCGCCAAGCACGGTGATGCCTTGCTCGATCCGCGCAGCGGACGGGTGGGGCTTCTCGGCCTCCCGTGGCTGCTGACGACCCAGGTGCTGTTGCCGCTCACCGGCCCGTTCATCGACCTCTATCTCGTGTACCTCCTGCTCACACGCCAGTGGGCCACGGCGTTGCCAATGGCCCTGGCTGCAATCGCGATCGACGCGGCCGTCATCATCATGGGCGTGCTCATGGACGGCGAGGACAAGCGTCACCTCGCGCTCATACCGCTCGTCCGCGTCGTGTGGCGGCCCCTCCAACTTGCGGCCGTCGTCCTGAGCGTGCACCGATGGCTGCACGGGTTCTCCGAGACGTGGCGACGGGTGCCGCGCTACAACACCGTTCCTGCCCAAGCGTTTCCGCTGGCGCGTGAAGTGGTCGCTGGGTGAGACGATTGGTACCGGCGGTCGTGGCCATCGTCGCGGCCGGCGCGCTCGGCGGAGCGTGCGCCGGCTCTCCCGGCGCAGCCCGCGGCTCGGTGACGGTCACACTCGCGGCCCAACCGGCGGCGACGTTCCGGCCCGTGGAGGCACTGGGTGGGGCCGTGGATGGCCAAGACGCCGGCGTCGTCGACCAGATGTACACCCAGAAGAACCTGAGCGAGATGACCTCCGCGGGCCTCGGATCCCTCACGTACCGCCTGCGTACCGAACTGGGCGACGAGGCATGGCACTGGAACCCCGAGGGCACTTGGAGCGATCCGGCGCACCAGTCGGGCTACTGGACATCGTCAACCCGCTCGTCACAGCCCATTGAGACCAGTTACGGCTATCGGCTGCCACGGCGCGGCAACACCTTCGACCAGGCCAACAACGACGGCTACTCCCGTCTCGACGACGGGGACCCCGCGAGCTTCTGGAAGAGCAACCCGTACCTCGATCCGCGCTTCACCGGAGAAGGGAACCAAGGGCAGCCGCAGTGGGTCGTCGTCGACCTCGGGAAGAGCCAACCCGTTGACGCCGTGCGCCTCCAATGGGGCACGCCGTTCGCGGTCAAGTACCGCGTCCAGTACTGGGATGGGGATGACCCCTTCTCGGTGGGCAGCGGCTCCAAAGAGCAGTGGCGCGACTTCCCGAGCGGCTCGGTGACCAACGGCGCCGGCGGCGACGTCACCATCCAGGTCGACCCCAGTGGCAACACCGCGGCCCGGTTTGTCCGGGTGCTGATGACCCAAGGCTCGGCGACGGCACCACCAGGCTCGACCGATCCCCGCGACGCCGTCGGCTACGCGCTCAACGAACTCGAAGTCGGAACCAAGGACCCCGAGACTCCATTCCACGACCTCGTGCACCACAGCGCGTCGGCCCGAACGCAGAGCCCCGTCTACGTGTCCTCGACCGACCCCTGGCACCGCGCCACCGATCGGGACCCCCGGACCGAGCAGCCCGGCTTCGACAGGATCATGGCCAGCGGCCTCCTCAAGAACACGCCTGCGATCGTTCCGGTTCCGATCCTGTTCTCGACGCCGGAAGACGCAGTGGCCGAGCTCCAGTACCTGCGGGCCCGCGGCTTTCCCGTCGGGCGCGTCGAGCTCGGTGAAGAGCCCGACGGTCAGAACGTGCTGCCCGAGGATTTCGGGGCGCTCTACGCGCAGTGGGCACGCGCCGTGCACACCGTTGACCCTGCAATTTCGATCGGCGGGCCATCGTTGCAAACCGGATTCGTACAAGTGGACGTCTGGGCCAACGCCGCCGGCGACACGTCCTGGCTTCGGCGCTTCATGCTCTATCTCCAGCAGCGCGGGGCCACGGACCAGTTCAACTTCCTGTCGGTTGAGTGGTACCCGTTCGACAACCCGTGCTCGCCAGAAGCCTCGAACCTCGCGAGCGAGCCCCGCCTCCTACGCGATGCGTTCCGGAGTTGGGCCGCGCAGGGAGTACCGGCGTCGTTGCCCAAAATCGTGACTGAGTACGGCTACTCGGCCCAGGCGGCCGAGCCGGAAGTCGACCTCGGCGGCGCGCTCCTGAACGCCGACTTCGCGGCGCAGTTCCTGAGCCTCGGCGGCACCGGCGCGTATCTCTACGGCTACGAGCCCAACGTGCTCGACCACGATCCACCCTGCAAGGGCTGGGGAAACAACATGCTGTTCAAAGCCGATGACAACTATCAGGCCAACGACGAGCTCGCGACGTACTGGGCGGCAAGGATGGTGACCCAGGATTGGGTGCAGCCGGGCGCAGGGCAGCACTCGCTGTATCCCGCCACGTTCGCGGTCACCGGCGGCGGCAAGCCCGCCCCCGTGACGGCATATGCCGTGCATCGTCCCGACGGTCAGTGGGCCGTGCTCGTGCTCAACAAGGATCCGTCGCGGACGTGGAACTTGGACCTGCGCTTCGTCGAACCGACGACGAAGCAAAGCATGGGGTTCCACGGCCCGGTGAAGCTCTTCCAGTTCAGTGGCGCGCAATACGCGTGGCGGGCCCGCGACGCCAGGGGCCAGACGTCCCACAGCGAGCCGCCTGTCGAACGTTCGCTCTCACCCGCGCAGCCGCTCAGTGCCCCGCCGTATTCGATCTCCGTGATCGTCGGCGCCGGCCCCTGAGCCCCTCTCACCGTAGGAACTCAACCGCGACGCGGGACGGCGTAGATGACGTGGGTTCCGTCTCGAGCAAGGACGCGACCGGCGCGGATCGCGTCCCACGTCGTGGGGCTGAGGCCCTCTTCATTGGCGCGGGTGACGATGATTGCGTCGCCCGAGAGCAGGTAGTCACGGAGGGCGCCCTGCCAACGAGGGTTCGCAGGACGGGAGAGGAGCCTCCCATCTGGGCCGCGGACCCTCATGTCTGGCGCGTACGTGCGACCGGTGACGTCCACCCAGTTCGGACACCCGTTGGCGAGGTCGCGGTCCAGGGCGTTCAAGCCGATCAGCACCGTCGGCGAGTCCGACATGACACAGGGCACCCGGGTAACGGCGGACGCGAGCTGTCCGGAGAACTGCAACGAGCGGTTCTTGGGTCGCTTGTACCACAGCGACTTGGCCGACCCCACAAGAGCGAGAACCACAACCAGCACGCCCGCGATAGCAAACGGGCGCGCGACCAGACCTGTCTCGCGGCGAGCGCCAAGTGCAGTCGCCGCGGTGGCGACGCACAGCGCGGCCGCCGGGGTCAGGTAGTCGGTGTAGAAGAGGAACCACGACGGGGCGGCGACGAGGACACCCACGCCGGCGAGCAGCAGCGCCGCCGGAAGGCGCACGGCCGGAGCTCGCCGCGCCGCGATTACGAGCACGACGACTGCAAGCACGAACACGGCGGCGAAGAGATACGGCGTCCACCACGACAGTCCCACCGGGACTCGATGCAACAGTCCGAGGGCTCGGGAGACGTTCGACTTGTTGCGTCCCAGCTGCTCTACGACGACCATGCGCCACATGGACGAGGGCGCGAGTGCAAAGAACGGCCCGCAGATGAGCACCACGGCACCAACTGCGCCGAGGACCGTCCGGCCCATTTCCCGCGGGCGGCGCCGCGCGCCCATGAAGCACAGCACGACGGCGAGCGGCACCGCGTACCAGATCTTTACTGAACAAGCTGCACCGAATGCAGCGCCACAGAGCAACGCCGAGCGCCTGGCGTGTGGCCCGTCGATGCGGGTGTAGGCAACCAGGCCGCACAAGACGAGGAAGTTGCCGAGGGGCTCCAACCTGGTCAGATACTCGGCCCGCACTGAAAGGAACCACATCGCGTAGAACAGCCCGCCCGCGGTCGCGGCCCGCCACCCCGCCCCTAGCCCCCGCGCGACCACGACCACGAGAGCGGCGCTGGCGGCGCCAAGGGCAATGAACTCGATCACCGCCACAGCGAACCCGACGTGATCGCTCGTCAGCCGCCCGACCCACGCTGCTGGGGCCACCGCCAGTACGACGCCGGGCGGGTGCAACAGCGTGAAGTCGGCGTAGGGCAGGCGACCGTGAACAAGCGCGGCGCCAGCCGCGTAATAGACGCCCGCGTCGTAGCTGTAGTTGCCCACCAGCCCACCGCCGGTCAGTGGGACCAGCAGGCGGAGCACGAAGGCGACGGCGAACACGCCGCTGCAGCAGACCCACGCTGCACGGCGAAGCAGTGGGCGTGCGTCCACCTCCCCGACCCTAGGAGTCACCCTTCGATCGTCGGCGATCTGGCGTTGGCGTCTTCGACCGACCCGCAGCTTCACTGTTCCTGGGCGCCAATGTCGGTACTAGCGTCCCGGCGCAATGCTCGGGAGGCGGACGGTCCGACTGGTCGCCGTGCTGGGGACCGTTGCCCTCGCCGCTGGCGCGTGCTCGTCGTCAGCGAAGACTGCGAGCACGGCCACGAGCGAGTCGCCCGGCAGCACTGCCGCGTTGAGCGGCGACGCGGCGGCAATCAACCAGATTGTCCTCGACCACATGAAGCAGAACCAGTTGATGGCTGTCATTGTGCGCGTGACCGTCGATGGCAAGGACGTTCTCACCAACGCGTACGGCGATTCGATGACCGGCGTCCCGGCGACGACCAACATGCATTTCCGGAACGGTGCGGTCGAGATCTCCTACGTGTCGACCGCCGTGCTCCGCCTGGTCGACCAGAAGAAGCTGAGCCTTGACGACAAGGTCTCGAAGTGGCGGCCCGACTTTCCGGCCGCCGACAAGATCACGTTGAAGATGCTGCTCAACATGACGTCCGGCTACCACGACTACGTGACCGACAACGACTTCGTGAACCAGTTTTACGCCAACCCCTGGAAGAACTGGACCAACGCCGAGAAGCTGGCGTTCCCGTTCTCCAAGCCGCTGCTGTTCGAGCCCGGGACGAACTGGAACTACGCCCACACCGGCTACGCCGTGCTCAGCGAGGTGCTGGCGAAGGCGACCGGGAAGCCGATGGACCAGCTGTTGGCAGACGAGGTCCTGAAGCCGATGGGCCTGAAGAACACCGTCGCCAGCCAGACGGCGGCCATCCCCGAGCCGGCTTTGCACTCCTTCGACCCCGAGCGGCGGGTGGCGCTGGGCATCCCGGCGGGCACCAAGTTCATCGAGGAGTCCACCTATTGGAACCCGTCCTGGACCCTCGGCGACGGCCAGATCGAGACCTCCGACATCGTCGACATGGCCACGACGGCCGACGCGATCGGCGACGGTCGGCTCCTGTCCCCGGCATCACACCACGCGCAGGTCGACCCCAACCTGCTGGGGTTCGGCGCCCCGCTCGCCGGATGTCCCCTGTGTCATACGCTCGACAACAAGTACAACTACGGGCTCGGCGTCGTGCGCACCGGGAACTGGCTGGTGCAGAACCCATTGTTCGCCGGCGAGGGTTCCATCGAGGCGAACCTGCCGTCGAAGAAGCTTTCGATCGCCATCGTCGCCACGGGCACTATTGGCAGCTTCGCGGCCGATGGCAGTGGGCCGAACTGGACCACCGCCATCTTCCAGGACATCGCCGCCCGCATGGCGCCCAACGACCTGCCCGGCTGAGCCTCGAGAGGGAGACAGGACTGTGACTGGGCTGCACCCGGACGCCGACATGGAAGCCCAGCTGGAACGGACGATCAACGGCGCCTACGTGGGGGCCGCGGACATCGGGGAGGCCCTGGCGACTGCCACCGGCGTCGCGGCCGCCGACTACGACGGGTGGTTCGACGCGTGGGCGGGCGCCGCGGCGCGGGCGTCGGAGGCGGGAGGTCGACTGCTGGCCGACGGTCGAACCGACCTGGCGGCGCGCGCCTACATGAGGGCCGCCGAGTACTGGCGTCAGTCGTACTTCTTCCTGCGCCAGGACCTCGATGACGAGCGCGTGCAGACAGCCGATGCCGCGCAACGGGACGCCTTCCGGGCCGCGCTGCCGCTGATGCCTGTTGAGGTGGAGGCGGTGTCGATCCCCTATGAGCCCGTGCCGATGCCCGGCTACCTGTTCCGTCCAAAGGGATCCGGCAGCCCACGACCGACGGTGCTCCTTCCCGCCGGGTTCGACAGCAACGCCGAAGAAGCCCACAAGTTCGGGGTGTATGCAGGCCTGGCGCTGGGGTGGAACGTCCTGGCCTGGGACGGTCCTGGACAGGGGGCGATGCTGGTCCAACACCGCATCCCGATGAGGCCGGACTTCGAGAACGTCGTCACGCCGGTCGTCGATTGGCTTGTCGCCCAGCCCTACGTCGATCCTCAGGCGATTGCCCTCGTCGGTCGGAGTCTGGGCGGCTACCTCGGGGCCCGCGCCGCGTCGAGTGAGAAACGGATCGCGGCTCTGGTCGTCGATCCCGGCCAGTTCGATCTCGTCTCCAACCTTCGAGCCCCCTTCAACGACGATGAATGGGCGAAGGTCCTTGCCGGCGACGAGGCCATGGACGCGCAGCTGCAGACCAGGCTCGACGGCCCACGGAACCGGTACTTCTGGGGGTCGCGCATGGTGGCCATGGGCGTCTCGACCTTCGGCGATTGGCTGCGGGTCCTCGTCTCCTACACGCTCGAAGGCCGCATCGACGGGATCACCTGTCCGACGTTGATCACCGAGGGCGAGGGCGACTTCGCCTCCCAGAGCGACAAGCTGTTCGAAGCACTCAGCTGCCCAAAGGAACTCCGCAAGTTGAGCGCCAAGGATGGCTGTGCCGGCCACATTTCCGGCCTCGGGCAGCAACGATGGCAGCAAGAGGCCTTCGGCTGGCTCGCATCGGTTCTCGACACGCGCCCAGGCTGACCAGCGCGTTCGCGGGAGCGAACCGGTGTCGGAGGGGGGACAAGAGTCAGTTTTACTTTCGTGAGTATGTTGATCCCGCCATGGACCTGACCAACGAGTTCCGGGTACCGCTGGCCATGGACGATGCGTGGGCGGTGCTGACGAACATCGAGCGCATCGCGCCATGCATGCCGGGGGCAACGCTCGATGGGGTCGAGGGCGACGAGTACCGCGGGAGCGTGAAGGTGAAGGTCGGCCCCATGACCGCCCAGTACAAGGGCACCGTCCGATTCCTGGAGCGCGACGATGCCGGCTACAGGGCGGTGCTGCGCGCCGAAGGAAGGGAAGCCCGGGGCCAGGGCAACGCGGCGGCCACGATCACCGCGACCATCTCCTCCGACGGCGACGGATCAGCGGTCAGCGTCGTCACTGACCTGACGATCTCGGGGAAGGTCGCCCAGTTCGGGCGGGGCGTCCTCGCCGACGTGAGCACGAGACTGATGGGACAGTTCGTCGACTGCCTGGAGAAGGATCTAGCTGCCGCTTCCGCGGCGCCGACCGCTGCTGCTCCGGCAACCACGGCGCTGCCGTCGCCGGCCGAGCCCGTCGACCTGGTCGCGACCGCCGGCGCACCGGTCGCCAAGCGGGCGGTGCCGCTGTTTGCGCTCGTCTTCCTCGCCTACTGGCTCCTGCGCCGGCGCGGACGACGGAAGAAGAAGGAGCGGCAGTGAAGCCAGCGCCGTCCAGCACCACGGACCGACCATCGTCGCCCATACCCGTGGCCTGCTGCGGTCCGGCTTTGGGTGCTCGGCCGGCAGCCCTCTAGCCGTCACGGATCACGTCGGCCGCGTGCCATGCCATGGCCATCATTGGGCCGTTGAGGTTGCCGGCCACCATCAGAGGCAACACCGAGCAATCCATCACTCGCAGCCCCTCTACTCCCCGGACACGCAGCTTGGCGTCGACGGGGTCACTCTCGTCCGGCCCCATGGCGCAGGTGCCGATGGCGTGATAGCCGCACGTCCCCTGCTCGAGCGCGACAGCGATCAGCGCCTCGTCGTCCTCGACTGAAGCGCCCGGCAGCGTCTCGTGGGCGATGTCGTCGGCCAACGGCGCGCTGGCAAAGAGCTCGCGCATCTTCCTGAAGATCGCCACGCCCACTCGGCGGTCCTCCGGTGCCGTGTAGTAGTTCGGCACGATGTCGAGTGGCGCGTCCGGGTCGGCTGACGTGATGTGGACTGTCCCCTCGCTCTGCGGACGCAAGATGAACCCGCAGCACTGGATTCCCGGCTCCCGTTCAACGGCGGGGTCGCGCCCGGGCTCATACGGAACGGTGGAGAACGGAGCGAGCAACACCTGCCCATCGACCCGATCGAGGCCGGGATCGGTTTTTAGGAACCCGATTACGTCGTACGCAGGCGACGCCAAGGGCCCCTTCCGTGTTGCGTAGTACTTCATCCCCGCCATTGCCTGGCCGAGCGAGCTCGCGAACTGGCGGTTGTAGCCCCGGTTCTCGCGCAGCCTCGCTTGCAGAATGAAGCAGCGGTGCTCGCGCATGCGGGCCCCCACGTTCGGCTGATCGACACGGACGTCGACCCCGGCCGGGCGCAGCACATCGGCCGAACCGATGCCCGACAGCTCGAGCAGCTTCGGCGTCTGCAGGCTCCCGAGCGACAGGATCACGTCGCGCCTGGCGAACGCATCCACCACGGCACCGTTCTGGCGGGTCCGCACGCCGATGACGCGGTCGCCGTCGAACAAAATGCCCGTCACTACCGCGTTGACGGTGACCGTCAGGTTCTCGCGACCCCGAATGGGCGCGAGGAAGGCGTGGGCCGAGCTGACCCGCCGCCCACTGCGGATGTTGGCCATCGTGTAGCCGATGCGCTCGTCGTCGACCTCGTTGTAGTCCTCGACGCGGGTCATGCCGACCGCGGCGCCTGCCGCCAGCACGTCCCCCGAGATCGGGTCGGCGTCTTTGACCGTCGAGATCGTGAGGGGCCCGCCCACCCCACGCGTGGCAGTGGCACCGAACTGGTGGTCCTCCATGGCCTTGTAGCCGGGGAGGACGGCCTCCCAGTTCCACCCCTTGTTCCCGAGGGCCTCGAGCCCGTCCCAGTCGGCTTGGTGGCCGCGGTTGTACACGAGCCCGTTGACTGCGCTCGAGCCACCGAGTGTCCTGCCGCGGGTCCACACCTCCACACGATCAGTCGTCCCGAAGGGGCGGGTCGGAAAATGCCAGGCGTACTTGGGGTCGCCGAGAAGCTTCGCGAACCCCTTGGGCACCCGGATCATGGGGCTCTTGTCAGGGCCACCGGCCTCCAAGAGGAGAACGCTCGTCCCGCGCTCCTCGGAGAGCCGGTTGGCCAACACACATCCGGCCGAGCCGGCACCGACGACGATGTAGTCGAAGTGGTCCAAGGCGATCCCCTTCCGGCTCAGGCCCGTGACCGAAAGAGCCTGCCTAACACCCTGGTGCGAGAATAGTCAACTTCCCGACGATTCCCGACTGGCAAAAAGGTCGCACTTTCGACTAATCTTCGGGCCGTGTCGTCCGCCCGGGAAGGCGACCCGCTTCTGTCGGTCCGAGGCGTGTCGTACGCCTATGGACACCTTCAGGTGTTGTTCGACGTCTCCATCGAGGTGCCTGAGCAGGGGCGCGTGTGCCTTCTGGGGACCAACGGCGCGGGCAAGTCGACACTGCTGAACGTGATATCCGGTCTGGCCCGACCCACTCATGGCACCGTGCTCTTCCGCGGTACCGACATCACGAGCCTCCGCCCAGACGAACGGGTGCAGGCGGGAATCGGCCACATCGCCGGCGGACGAGCGATCTTCCCGACCGGCACCGTCTACGAGAACCTGAAGATCGGGACGTATACCTTCCGGCGCCAGCCCGGGCTCGTAAAGGAACGCATCGAGGAGGCGATCGACCTCTTCCCGGTGCTCGGCCAGCGACTCGAGCAGAAGGCCGGCACGCTCTCGGGCGGCGAACAGCAGATGGTGGCTCTCGCCCGAGCCTTCATCACCGGGCCCACTCTGCTCCTCGCCGACGAGCTGTCGTTGGGCCTGGCGCCGATCATCGTGCAACAGGTTGCCGCCGCGATCGTCGAAGAGATCGCCAAGCGGGGCACCACACTCCTCCTCGTCGAGCAGTCCCTGTCGGTCGCGTTCGGGATGACGGACACCGCCTACTTCATGGAGCGTGGCCAGATCCGATTTTCCGGTTCCACCGAGGAACTGTCGTCTCGCCAAGACCTCCTCCGCTCGGTTTTCCTCGGCGCCGATCGCGGCACCTCCGCCGTGCTCGCGGGATCGCCCAGCTGACCATGGTCGCACTCACCTTCACGGTGCCGTTCACCCACTTCGACATCCCGTCGGAAGTCGTCATCCTCGGCCTCATCACCGGCCTCGCGTACGGGCTTCTCGCGCTCGGGCTCACGCTTGCCTACCGCATCGCAAGAGTCGTGAACTTTGCGCACGGGTCGATCGGGGCGCTCTGCGCGCTCATCGTGCCGGTCCTGGTCATCCAGGAGGGTTGGCCTTTCTGGCCGTCCATCGTCATCGCCCTATTGGCGGCGATGGTTGTCGGCGTCCTCATCGACGTGCTCGTCATGCGCCGGCTCTTGAGCGCATCACGGCTGGTCGCAATGGCAGCAACGATCGCCATCGCCAACGTCCTCTTCATCCTCTCAAGCTTCCTGCCCCAGGTTGGGCTCGGCTACCACCGCTACCCGCTTCCGTTCAACGTCTCGATTCACGTCGGCACGCTGACGTTGCACACGCCCGAGGTGCTGACGTTGATCACCGTTCCGATCATCGTCGTGGCCCTCATGTATCTGCTCCAGCGCACGTACCTCGGCCTGGCGATCCGGTTCTCATCGGACAACCTCGAGGCCGCGCAGCTCGCAGGCGTTCCGGCGCCACGGGTGTCGACCATCGCCTGGGTGCTGGTGTCGCTCACGGCCGCCGTCGGCGCCATTCTCACTTCCCTTGGCCAGCAGGCCGGCGGCGCGTCGCCCGGGACGAATCAGGGCGTCGGTCCTGAGCTCTTGGCGGTCGCCCTGGCCGCATCGATGCTCGGCGGCCTCAACAAGCTGCCGACAGTCTTCGGCGCCGGCGTAATGATGGGCGTGGCCCAAAGCGTCCTCGCGTGGAACACGACACAGACCGGCGTCTTCGAACTGTTCGTCTTCGCCGTCATCCTCGTGTCACTGCTTGTGCAGAAGCAACTCGGCCGGCTCGCTCGAGGAGCGAGCGAGTCGTCGTGGTCGCTCACTGGCTTCCTGGCGCCGCTTGACAGAACGCTGGCGAACCATCGTCGCGTGCGAACGGCGCGCCGAGGCCTCTTCGCGGGACTGCTGGTGCTGGCCGTCCTTGCGCCGCCCGCGTTGGGCGTGGGCCGTCAAGCGGTCCTCGCCACGGTCGTGATCTACGCAATCATCGGCCTCTCGAGCATCGTCCTTACTGGTTTCGCCGGACAGATCTCGATCGGGCAGTTCGCCTTCGTCGGCGTCGCGGCGCTCGTCGCCGGGCGGCTCTACGTCGCCGGTTACCCCCAATGGGTCACCGTGCTGTACGGGATCGGGGCCGGCATCTTGCTTGCCCTCGCAATCGGCATTCCGGCCCTGCGCGTGCGCGGGATCTTCCTCGCGGTCGTGACCCTCGCCTTCGGGATAATGGTCTCGGTATATCTGCCGGACGCCGGCTGGCTCGTAAAGAGCGGCGCAACGTCGACAGAGGTGATCCCCCGCTCGAAGCTGTTCGGCATCGCGCTTCAGAACGGGCGCAACTACTACTGGCTCTGCCTCGGGTTCCTCTTGCTCACCGCCCTCATCGTGCGACGTGTGCAGTCCACGGGCATCGGTCGCTCGATGATGGCCGTGCGCGACAACGAATCGGCCGCCGAGGCGTTGTCGATCAACCCGCGCACCGTCAAGCTGACCGCATTCGCCCTCTCGGGCGCGATCGCGTCGCTCGGCGGCTTCCTCTACGGAGGACTCGTCGTCAACTTCACCCACAGCCCCGAACTCTTCTTCCCGGGGAATTCGCTGACCGTTCTGCTCATGGTGATCCTCGGCGGGGTAACGACGGTCAGCGGCGCCATCATCGGTGCCGTCTGGATCGTCGGTGCGCCGTACCTCCTCGGCCTGCAGTGGGGTCTGCTGACATCGAGCATCGGGGTTCTTCTTGTGTTGCTGTACCGACCCGGGGGGGTCATAACGCTGCTGTACGACGTGCGCGACCGGATCGCGCAGCGTCTCGTCGGCCCGGTCACCGTCCCGGTGGCGGCAGACGAGGACGAGGACGACGTGAAGATCAACGAAGCAGTGGCGCCGGACGCGCCGGCCGCTATTACGAACGGCGACGGCGCACGCCGGCCTGCGCCGAGTGATCCCGACGACACGCCGCTCGTCGCCGAGGACATCGTCGTGCGCTTTGGCGGGATCACCGCCGTCAACCATGTCTCGATGTCTGCGCGGCGGGGCGAGATCCTCGGCCTGGTCGGTCCCAATGGCGCGGGCAAGACAACCCTGTTCGAAGTCATGTCCGGCGCGGTGAAGCCCGACCAGGGCCGCGTCTACTTCGAGGGCATCGACATCACCAAGCTTCCGCCCGAGCAGCGCTCCCAGCTCGGACTCGGGCGAACCTTCCAGCACGCCCGCCTCTTCCCGGACCTCACATTGAAGGACGCCTTCAAGGTCGCCCTCGAGCGTGACGAGCGCTCGGAGCTCTTTCCATCACTTGTCGGTTTGCCGCCGTCACGATCAGCCGAGCGACGTAAAGACATCCGGGCCGACGAAGTGCTCGATCAGATGGGGCTCACGGCGTGGGGATCGCGTCCAGTGTCCGACCTCTCGACTGGATTGCGCCGCCTCGCGGAGATCGGCTGCGTCCTCGCCCTCAACGCCAATGTGATGCTTCTGGACGAGCCCACTGCCGGGCTGTCCCAGCGCGAGGCGGAAGCCTTCGTCCCACAGTTGAGGCAGATCCAGGCCACGCTCGAGTCAACCGTCATCGTGATCAGCCACGACGTGCCGATGATGGTGGATCTCGTCGATCGCCTCTATGTGCTCGTGGGTGGCGAGGTGATCGCCATGGGAGATCCGCGCTTGCTGCAGAGCGATCCGCGAGTGATCGAGGCCTACCTCGGCACCGCAGCCGCTGCCGCCGCCGACACGAACGGCAGCAAGGGCCGAAAGGGACGATCGCGAAAGACCAGCGCCGGCGGGCGCGGCAAGAAGTCCGAATCGATGGCCGATGCCTGACGTGCGCACCCAGACCGCACGACGGTGGCGGGCGGTGCGCGAGTGGTGGAACGACGCGCTGGCCGCACTGACGCCAGGTCAGCAGGCGACAATCGTCGCGGCGCTCACCCTCGCCTTCGTGCTCGTCGCCTTCGGACAGCCGCGCCACACGCAAGCGGGTCCCATCGGCGGGCTGGGTTCGGCACCGCTGACGACGGACTCGTCGCACGCCGGCAGTCAGAGCACGACAACTACCGCTACCACCAGCCCGCCGATCGCACCGCCGGCGGCGTCGATCTCGCCAGCCCCCGACACTCCGGCCGCTCCCGGCCCGGTCATCGACCCGCTGGCAACTGTGCCCAGTCCCGCTGCACCTGAGGAGCCGGCGACAACCACGACGGCACCCTCACCGCCATCGTCGTCGCCTCCGACGACGTCGCTCCTACCGCTCCCGCTGCCGATCCCGTCCGCCCCCTGATTCGGAAGGCCTTGATGAGATGAGTCAAGCAGAGACGCCAAATCAGATGGAGCAGCTCCAACGAGCCGTCCATCAGCTCGAGGCCCGGACTCGGCGAAACTCGCCGTCGCCCTTGTTCATCTTGGCGATCGGCGCCCTGATCGGCGCAGTCATCGCGACATTGACGATCCCTCGGCACGACGGCACCAACACGGCGCTCCGGGCCGGCCGTGGTGCCTCCGGGGACGCGGCCAGCAGTGACCTGGGCGGGGCCACGTCCGGCGACGCCGCGCTCAGCGGCTCGGGGGGTGCCGCATCGGGGGCAAGCGGATCCGCGGCGGGCGGCGCGACCGGCGGGAGCGCGGCGTCTGGCGGATCGGCAGGCGGATCGGCAGGCGGTGGCCGGGCGGCGGGCTCCGCGGCCAGCGGCCCCAACAACGGCGGCATCCGGGGCGTCACGGCGACGAGCGTGAAAATCGGGCTCTTCTGCGTCGACACCAGCGCGTTCAAATCCATCGACCCCGGCTACTACACCGGCCCCTGCAAGGATTACATCAACGCGCAGGTCCAGGACATCCAGAAGAAGGGCCAGGACGTCATCAACGGACGGAAGGTCCAGTACGTGGTGCGTCCTATCGACGTCACCCACAACGGCGCGGCCAGTGCCCAACAGGGCGACTGTGACCAGTGGGCGCAGCAGGACCAACTGTTCGCCGTCGGCGGCGACTACACCGGGTACCCGTGCTTTGCCCAGCAGTACCACGGGGTGACCATCAACTGGTCACCTACCTACGCTCTCGACCAGGCCCAGCTCAGCTCGTTCGGGCCGTATTTCTTCCAGGTCGGCACGGTGCTCGACCAGATCTACCGCAACGTCGTGGCCTGGGGGGACACGACCGGTCGCCTGAAGGGCAAGCGGATCGGGATCCACTATCCCGCGTCGTACCCGTCGAACCTCGTGCAGAACGTCCTCATCGGCTCGCTCCACGCCCACGGGTACCCGACATGCGCAAACCTCACGTCGACGAACTGCATCGCGGCCACGACCTCCTACAACCTCGCCCCCGGTGACCTCAGCGCCAACTCGGCGCAGCCCGACAACGAGGTTGCCATCCAGAAATACATCTCGGCCAAGGTCGACATGGTCCTGATGCTCGAGGGCGCGGCGGCCGGCAATCAGTTCACGCACGACGCCCAACAACAGAACTTCCACCCCAAGTACGTCGGCTTCGACGACACCCTCATGACAAGCGACTCGGTGTCCCAGTACTACGACCCGGACCAGTACAACCTCACACCGGCCGTGAGCTTCTATCGGTACGGCGAGCGGAACGCAGGAGTCCCGCTCGACGACGCGCAGGCCCGCTGCATCAGCAACTACGAGAACTACGCCCACACCAAGCTCGACTACCGCGACAACAACGCTCAGACCGCGAGTAGCACGCAGAAGCCTGAGTCACCGCCGTGGCAGATCCTCATGGACATGTGCGACGTCATCAACGCCCTGCAGGCCGGGCTGCAGTCCGCCGGGCACACACTCACACCCGACACCCTCAAGAACGCCCTCGAGCATCTCCCGCCCGTGCCGACCGACTCGATCAACGGGCTCGGCTGGAGTCCAACCCGCCATTGGGGTGGCAACGCGGTGGACGAGCTGGCATGGCACCGCGAGTGCCTTTGTTACCTGAGGACTACGACGCCGGTGGCGCCGTACTCACCCTGACGCCGCGAACTGACGCCGAAGCTCCCGACGTAACAGCTTCCCGGTCGAGCTGATCGGCAGCTCGGCGACGAACGCAATCGAGCGCGGCTTCTTCACCGACGCCAGCCGCTCCGCGCACCAGGTCGCGATTTCCCCCTCGGTCACCGTCGCACCCGGCGCCCGGACGACCGCGGCATGAATCGCCTCGCCGTACGTGGGATCGGGCACGCCGCACACGCCGGCCGCGAGCACACCGGGATGGGCGGTGATGGCCCGCTCGACCTCCAGGGGCGCAACGTTGATTCCGCCGCTGACGATCAGGTCTTTCTTGCGGTCGAGGATGAAGACGTTGCCCATCGCGTCGATCGACGCGATGTCGCCGGTGCGGAACCACCCGTCGTCGAAGGCTGCCTGTGTCGCATAGGGATTGTCGAGGTAGCCGCTCGTGACGACGGGGCCGGCGAGCTGGAGCTCCCCGGCGGACTCGCCGTCGTGCGCCATGGCGACGCCGTCGTCGTCGACGATGCGGACCTCGAGGCCGTCGAACGGTCGTCCGATCGACCGGTGCGTCGGGAGCAATTCGCCTCCGGGCGCAACGTACTCAGGCCCAATGAGTGAGGTACCGGCCCCGAGCTCGGTCATTCCGAACTGGATCACGACTCGCTCACCCAGCACTGCGGTCAGCGCCGCCAACCGTCCGGGGTCGCACGGCGCCCCGCCCATCGACAGGTGGCGGACGCCGGTTAGCCGGCGCAGGTCGACGCCCGAGTCCATGATGAGATACACGGGCGTGGGCCCGAGAAACGCATGCGTCCCGCCGGTCTCCTCGACGAGCTCGACGTACCCCACCGGGTCGTAGGCCGGCATGATCGTGTGCTGTGCGCCCGCGATGAAGCTCATCGTCCAGCCCGAGTAGGCGGGGGCGAAGTACATCGCGAGCCCCGTCACGAAATGGCTGTCCTCGTTGAAATCGAAGCGGTCGATCATCGGTCGATATCCGGCGGCGGTCGTCGATTGTGTGTGCATCACCGCCTTCGGGTGGCCCGACGTGCCGCTGGTGGCGCAGACAAGCGCGAGCTCATGCGGATCGCGCAGCGCCCGCTCGTAGGGCGACACGGAGGCGAGCAGGCGCTCGTAGTCGTGCTCGAGTCCGTGGCCGTCGCCGATGCCGATCAGGTGGCGGATGCCCGGTACCCGGGCCTGCAACTCACGGGCCAACCCTGCCTGTGCGGCGGTGACGACGAGGACCTCGGGCCGCACGTGGCCGAGGTAGGCAACCAGTTCGTCGGGGGTGAAACGCAGATTGAGCGGCAGCTCCACCATGCCCGTCTCGCAGACTGCGAAATACAGCTCGAAGAACCATGGCCCGTTGGTGGCGAGGATTCCGATCCGGCTGCCGGGGCCGTACCCGAGTGCCTCGAGCCCGCCGGCGAGACGGAGCGACCGCTCGTAGGTCTCGGCGAACGACTGGAGCGAGCCCGCGAAACCGACAGCGGGCCGGCTTCCGAACGTCGCCGCCGCCTCTCGCACGGCGGCTTGCACCGAGGGGGCGGGCTGCCCGGTCACGCCCCGTCCGTCCGCAGCACCATCCCCTGGGCGTTGAAGAAGAAGCCGCCCGGGGTGACCAGCGCCTTGGTGGCGCCGGGCACCTGGCGCTCCCCGGCCTCGCCCCGGAGCTGCAGGATCGCTTCGCGCACGTGGCCCGAACCTTGCGTGCCGCCTTCGGAGAGCGCCCCGCCATGCGGGTTCACCGGCACCGAGCCGTTGATCAGCATGCGGCCACCCGCGTCATCCCAGTTGTCCCTGATGAACTCGGTCGCCTCCCCCGGGTCGCACCACCCAGTGCTCTCGAGCCAGTTGACGGCAATGGTCGTGAAGCCGTCGTAGGGGAAATACACGTCGATGTCATCGAGCCAGATATCGCTCTTCGCCCGCAGGGCGGCGACTGCGATCTGCTGTCCGCTGCGGTCCAGGCTCGGCATCTGGTCCTCTTCGTTTCGATCGACCGCACCGAAAGTCGCAGCGTGTATCAGGACCGGCTTCGGGGCCAGGTCCCGAGCCCGCTCCGCCGTCGTGATGACGAACGCGTCGGCACCGTCGACAGGGAGGTCCATGTCGAGCAGGCACAGGGGCCAGCGCACCATGCGGGCGCTGAGGTAGTCGTCCATCGTCATCGGCTCGCGCTTGGCGGCCCCCGGGTTGTGGGCGGCGTTGGCGCGACTGTTGAGGGCGATGTATCCGAACGTCTCCCGGCTGGCTTTCGGATGGTCGTGGAGATAGCGACTGGCCCATGACGCGTACCCAGCCGCGCCGGCGATCGACTCCGGCATCGGCGCTGCGCCCGCCATTGCCGCGACCAGGGCGGGTGACAGACGGCGGAACGGGTCGTTCGCCGCGGCGCGGGAGTTGAAGGCGTTGCGGTAGACGCCGTGGTACGCGAGCACGGTGTCGCACGACCCGCTGTACACGGCGTTCATCGCGGCCATCACCTGGGCCGCGAACGGGATGTCCAGCTGGGCAAACCACGTCACCTCGGGGATGCCAAGCGCCGACTGCACGTACGCGGGATGGGGTTGCGATCCGCAGATGCCGTCGATGTCCTGGGCACGCAGGCCCGCGTCGCACACCGCATCGATGCAGGCCCGCAGCGCCAGCGCCCCTTCGGTCACGTCGCCTCCATCCCGCCGGAAGCCAGTGGTGGCCACGCCCGCGAAGGCGACCTTGTCTTTGATGGGGTTGCGGGCGGTGACCATCCGGGTCAGTCCTCCACCAGCCGGAACACGGGAAACGGCGTGCCGTTGCGCTCGATCCAGTCGAGGGTGACCGGCGCGCCGACCACAATCTGGTCGTTCGGCGCGTCGACCACGGTGCTCGTGTAACGCAGCCCCTCCTGCTCTTCGAGCTCCACGGTCACCACCGGGTGCGGCACGGAGTAGTCGACCCCGGGAGTGGGCGGCCCCTGGTACATGAAGAGCACCATGTGAATCACACCTCGACCGCTGACCGCTGTGGCGGCGACCGCCGGAGACCAGCACGCAGGACACACCGCCCGTGGTGGCTGATGCCACGTCCCGCAGTCGGAGCACCGATTGAGCCGCAGCTCCCGGTCGAGAAGGCCTCGGTAGAAGTGCTTGTTGTCGTGGTCGACCGGCGCGCCCTCGAACCGCGCGACGAGCTCGGCGTCGCTCAGCGCGCCTGACATGCATCTCCTTCCCGCGGCAGCCCCGAGGGGCCGGACCACTTCCGCCTCATCCGGCCGTGACGCCTGCCGCGCGGCGCACGGCGTTCACAATCCCCTGGTAGCCCGTGCACCGGCAGAGATTCCCGGACAGGCCTTCGCGGATTTCGTCATCGGTCGGGGTCGGGTTTTCGGCAAGAAGCGCTGTAACCGACACGATGAAGCCGGGCGTGCAGAACCCGCACTGCAGGCCGTGTTCCGCCTGGAAAGCCTCCTGAACCGAGCTCAGCGTGCCGTCGGGGCCGGCCAGCCCTTCGACGGTGGTCACCTGAGCACCATCGGCCTGCACTGCGAACATGAGGCAAGCGCGCACGGCGGCACCGTCGACGACGACGGTGCAGGCGCCGCACACGCCGTGTTCACAGCCGAGGTGGGTGCCGGTGAGGGCGCAATCCTCCCGGAGAAAGTCGGCCAGCGTCTTGCGCGGCTCCACCGTCGCGCCGTACGCGGTGCCGTTGACCTCGACTGATACCCCGACCTCACCCACCGTTTGCCTCCTCCACGGCGCGCCGCAGCGCACGGCCGACAAGCACGGCGCCGACCTTGTGGCGGTAGGCGCGCGAGGCGTGGATGTCCGACGGCGGGTCGAGGTCCTGGACTGCGACCCGGCCGAGTTCGTCGACGTCGAGTGCGTCGACGGGGGTGCCGACGGCGGCCGCTTCCGCCGTAGCGGCGCGCACCGGCGTCGAACCCATACCGAACATGGCGATCGCCACCCGGCCCACGTTGCCTCTCTCGACCTGTACGGCACAGGCCACCCCGGCCAGCGCGAAGTCGCCGTAACGGCGGGCGACCTCCTCCACCGCGAAGCCCGAGCCCGCGCCCCATACGGGGAAGCGAATCGCGGTCAGGACGTCCGCCGACTCGAGGGCGGTCATGAACGTGGAGACGAAGAAGTCCGCAGCCGGAACTGTGCGCATACCCTCGGGCCCGGCGACATCGAGCGCGGCGTCCAGTGCAAGCGTGACCGCCGGCAGCTCGGCCGCGGGATCTGCATGGGCGATCGATCCGCCAACGGTGCCTCGATTGCGAATCTGGAAGTGGCCGATCAGGCGCGCCGCTTTGGCGAGCAACGGAACGTGCGCGGCGATGGTCGGATCGCGCTCGATCGTCGCCTGCGTGGTCATGGCCCCCACCGACACGTCTCCGTTGCTGCGCTGGATGCCGCGCAAAGCGTCGACCCGTCCGAGATCGACGAGCGCGTCGAACCGTGCCAATCGCATGGCAAGAATGGGAACGAGGCTCTGGCCCCCGGCCAGCACCTTGGCGTCGTCGCCGTGCTCGCGCAAGAGTCCCACCGCGTCGTCGAGTGTCGTCGGCGCGTGATAGTCGAACGGCGCCGGTTTCACATGACCCCCCTCAGGAACCTTTTGCGACGGAGCCGCATTAGTCAATACTATGACCAACTGAAATCGCAAGCGGAGGGTGGGGCGTCCCATGCGTCTGGAGCTGAGCGAGGATCAGGAGTTCTTCCGCGAGACCACTCGACGCTTCCTCGAAAGTGAAGCGCCCCTCACGCGGGTCCGCGAGCTGGCGGATACCGCGGCCGGCTTCGACCGGGGTTGGTGGCTGAAGGCCGGCGAGCTGGGCTGGACCGGGCTGTTCGTCCCCGAGGCTCACGGCGGCGGGAGTCTGTCCGGAAGGCCGCTCGTCGACGCGGTCATCGTCGCCGAGGAGCTGGGGCGGCTGGTCGCGCCAGGCCCGTTCCTGCCCGTGAACGTCGTGGCCGCCGCGCTGGCGGCCTCCGGCTCGGACGAGCAGCGGGCCGAGGTGCTGCCCCGCCTCGGCACCGGCGAGATGATCGCGACGTGGGCGTTCGCCGAGACCGGCAGCCCATGGGACAGCGGCGGGGTCGGCCTGGTCGCCGAGCCAGCGGGCGACGGTTTCACACTCACCGGGACCAAGGTGTGGGTGGAAGCCGCGGCCGAGGCCGACCAGTTCCTCGTCACTGCGCGCACAGAAGACGGCCTCACGCAGTTCCTGGTGCCCGCGGGAACCGACGGCGTCGTCGTCACGCCTGGCCGCAGCATGGACCTGGTGCGTCGTTATGGCTCGGTGCGGTTCGACGGCGCGCAACTCCCGGCCTCGGCTGTCGTCGGCGATGTCGGGGGCGCAGCGGCGGACGCGGAGCGTCAGCTCCAGATTGCGCTGAGTCTTCAGTGCGCTGAGACCGTGGGGGCCATCGACCGGGTCTTCGAGTTCACTGTCGAGTACATGCAGGAACGGTTCGCCTTCGGGCGCCCCATCGCGTCGTTCCAGGCCCTCAAGCACCGCGTCGCCGACATGCTCCTGTGGGTCGAGTCGGCCAAGGCCACCAGCGACGGCGCGGCCGAGGCGATCGACGCCGGCGCCGCGGACGCCCCGTTGCTCGTGCGTGCGGCCAAGGCGTACGTCGGGGTGAAGTCGCTGGAGATCCTGCAGGACTGCGTGCAGCTCCACGGCGGGATCGGCGTGACCTGGGAGCACGACCTCCACTTGTATCTGCGTCGGGTGACGGTCAACCGGGCTGTATACGGCACGCCGGAACACCACCAGGAGCGCATCTGCCGGCTGCTGGAGATTTAGGAGCGGACATGGGCGACGAGATGGAGAGCCTCGACGACTTCCGGGCCCGGGCCCGCACGTGGTTGGCGACCAACATGACCCGGCGCGCCGGAGCGGTGGACGCCGAGGACCTAATGGAGCGGTCGTCCCAGATGCAGGCCAACCTCTTCGACGCCGGTTTCGCCGGCATCGCGTTCCCACGCGAGTACGGCGGAGCCGGGCTGACCCTCGAGCATCAGGAGGTGTTCGCTCAGGAGGCTGCGCCATACGAGATGCCGATCGCCTACGTCGTGTCGATCGGCATGCTCGCACCCACCTTGCTCGACAACGGGTCGGAGGTGCTCAAGAAGCGGCACCTCCCACGGATGCTCCGCGGCGAGGAGGTCTGGATCCAGCTCCTGTCCGAGCCCTCGGGGGGGTCGGACATGGCCGGCGCTCTCACCCGAGCGACGCGCGACGGAGACTCCTGGGTCCTCAGCGGCTCCAAGATTTGGAGCTCGGGCGCGTTCACCGCCGACTACGGGATGTGTCTGGCCCGCACCGACTGGGACGCGCCCAAGCACCGGGGCCTGTCGATGTTCGCCGTCCCTCTGCAGGGGACGCCCGGCCTCACCATCGAGCCCATCCGCGAGGCGAACGGCAACGCCGAGTTCTGCCAGGAGTTCTTCGACGATGTCGTCCTCCCGGGAGAGAACCTGATCGGGTCTGAGAACGCCGGCTGGTCGGTCGCCCAGAGCCTCCTGCTCCACGAGCGCAACGCCGTCGCCGGCGTCGGCTACGGCGTCGGCCTCATCGGGGGTGACGCCGAGGAGGGCGAGACCACCTTTGGCGGCCCCACCGTCGCCGAGCTCATCCGACTGGCCCGCGTCCGCGGGGTTTCCGATGAGGGGCCGATCCGCCAACTCATCGCCGAGGCGTACGTGCAGTCGATCGTCTCGAGCCAGCTCGGTCAGCGCGTCATGACCGGCATGCGTGTCGGCACGTACAAGTTCCAGTGGGGCTCGCTCCCCAAGCTCGGCCTGGGCGTCGACGTTCCCCGGCTGGCGGAGATCGCGGTCGCCGTTGCCGGCGACGAGGGAGTCATATGGGAAGGTGACGCGGACCCGGCCGAACCAAGCCTCTTCCTCCTTGGTTGCCGTGCCGTCTCCATCTCGGGCGGCAGCAACGAGATCCAACGAAACATCGTGAGCGAGCGACTGCTTGGCCTGCCCCGTGAACCCTCGTTCGATCGCGACCTGCCGTTCAACGAAGTCGTCCGCAACCGTGGCAAGTTCACGGGGTCTTCGGCGTGACGGCGGTCCAGCCCGCCGCAGCCCGCTTCGTCGGGCAGTCGGTGACCCGCAAGGAGGACCGTCGGCTCGTCACCGGCCACGGCCGCTACGTCGACGACGTCGTCGTACCCGGGATGCTGCACGCCGCGTTCCTGCGAGGCGAGGTCCCGCGAGCAGGCATCACCCGGCTGGACGTGTCCGCGGCCAAAGCCCTTCCCGGCGTCGCCGCCGTCTATACGTGGGAGGACTTCAACGGCGTCTTCGGTGAGGCGTGGCACGCCATGCTCGGCGAGCAGATGGTCGTGCCGCCACCCCTTGCCATCGGCGACGTCCGCTACGCCGGCGATCCCGTGGCTCTGGTCGTAGCCGAGACTCGCTACATCGCCGAGGACGCCTGCGACTTGATCGAGGTCGAGTACGACCCGCAGCAGGCGGTCGTCGACTACGTCAACGCGGCCGCCGACACGGACAACATCGTGCACGCCGGCTGGGGCCTCGAGTCGAACGCCATGATGGCAGTGCCGTTCATGCCGATGTCGCCTGACCTGGACGACGCCTTCTCGGCCGCCGAGCACGTGGTCGAGTGCACGATCGAGCAGAACCGGTACGTGCCGGTGCCCATGGAGACCCGGGGCATCTTGGCGTCGTTCGATCCCGGGCGTGACCAGCTGGAGATCGTCTGCTCCTGCCAGGGCGTGCATGAGACCCGCAACTTCTTCGCTCGGTACCTGCAGATGCCAGAAGCGG
>DASZJL010000041.1:0-2983 GCA_035948135.1 Acidimicrobiales bacterium
GCAATGTGTTCGACGAGGTCGCCGCTGCGCTCGAGCTCGGGGACGATGCGCAGCACCGAAACCAAGCGCCGGAGATCGGCGTTGCCGCGCTCCGACCGCACGAGCTCACGCTCGACGAGCTCCTCGATCGACGACTGCATCGAGTCGATGGCCTGGTCGTCGGCCACCAGTACGCGCGCCGCCTCCCGATCGCCGTCGAGGAAGGCCTCGGTCGCGGCCGACAGCCCGCCCATGACCATCGCGAACAGCTTGATCACCTGCTCGTCGATCTCGTCCAACGCTGGGGGACCGGCCGTCATCGTGTTCGCCACCATGCCCATTGATCGTACGAACCTTGGGCTGTGTGGAACCAGTGGCGTAACCCTGTGAATTGCCGCGACGACGGCCGATCTGGTGACCATCGGGTGAACCGATCATGAACGAGAGCACGCGAGGGTCCGCTATGGGCAGGATTCAGGGCCTCGACCTCCGCCCGCAACCAACGGGCCACATCGCCTTCAACCGGCGCTCGTACGTTCACGGTCATGCGGGTGCTCGTGACCAACGACGACGGCGTGTTCGCCCCCGGGATCGCCGCCCTTGCCTTGGCGGTCCAGAGCGAGGGCCACGAGGTCGTCGTCGCCGCCCCATCCGGTGAATGCAGCGGGGCCGGCGCCGCCCTGGGCCCGCTGCACCTCACCGGACGCATCGCGTACTCGTGCGAGACGCTCGCCGGACTCGAGCACATGGCCGTCCGCGCCGTCGACGGACCGCCTGCCCTCGCCGTGCTCTCGGCGTGTCTCGGCGGCTTCGGCCCGCCGCCCGACGCCGTCGTGTCCGGTATCAATGCCGGGGCAAACACCGGTCGCGCCGTCTTGCACTCGGGCACGGTCGGCGCCGCGCTGACCGCAGCCAACTTCGGACGCCCGGCGATGGCCGTCAGCCTCGCCCTCGGATCGCCACCGCACTGGGAGACGGCCGCCACGACCGCCGCCGCCCTTCTTCCGTGGCTGGACCGGCTCAAGCCGCCGTCGGTGCTCAACGTCAACGTGCCGAACCTGCCCCGCAACGAGGTGCGCGGCGTGCAGGCCGCGCCGCTGGCCGACGCGGGCACTGTCCAGGCGGCCGTCGTCGAGCATGCGGACTCCGAGACGTTGGAGCTGACGCTTCCCTCGCCCCGGCCGGTGTCGGTCGGGACCGACAGCCATGCGCTCGCCGAAGACTTCATCGTCTTGACCGTCGTGAGCGGCCTGCGCTCGACACCGACCACCCTCGACGGTCCGATCTCGCTCGTCGAGCGCACCCTGTCCGCCGCCCGCGTACCCGCCTGACCGAACGAGGGAGGGATCCGATGCCCGTTCCCACCGCCGACACGAAGAGCGAAGCACCGGCACACGCCTTTCACAGCAACGTGGCCATCTTCGATCTCGACCGCACGCTCATCCCCGGATCGAGCTTGATGGCGCTGGCACGCGAGCTCACCCGTCGAGGGTTGGTTCCGCGAACCCAGCTGTTGCGCCACGCAGGGCGCAGCGTCGTCTTCTCACGACGCGGCTTGGGCGACGCAGCCGTCGAGAACGTGCGATCAGGTGCGCTCGCCGCGCTGGCTGGTCACGCCGCGTCGGAACTGGTTCCTGTAGCCCGCGACGTGGGCCGCCAGGTGGCCTCGAACGCGTACGGCGGCGCCCGGCGGCTGCTCGAGCTGCATCAGCTGGCGGGCGATTTTTGTGTGCTCCTGTCGGCGAGCCCCCAGGAGTTGGTCGAGGCGGTCGCCGGCGCGTTGGGCGTCCACCGCGCCGTCGGCACACGCGTCGAGGTCCACGCGGGCCGCTTCACCGGTCGCCTCGACGGGGCCTTCTGCTACGGCGTCGGCAAGCTCACCCGACTGCACCAGGAGCTCGGCGAGGTCGACCTCGGCGCGGCTCACGCCTATTCGGACTCGGCGTCCGATGTGCCGCTGCTCGCCGCCTGCGGCCGTCCGGCGGCCGTCAACCCAGATCGTCGGCTGCGCGCCACGGCGCGCGCCAACGACTGGCCCGTCATCGAACTCTCGTAACCCCTAACGCGACAAGGAGAAGCCTGTGGAGCCACGGCAGGACGTAGAGGTGCGGTGCCGCTTCGACGGAAATTGGGTCGGCGGCTTTCAGATCGCGGACGTGACTGAGGTCGCGGGCGAGCAGCGCTGCCGGCTGACGCGTCTGTCCGACGGTGTGGTCCTCCCGGAGCTCTTCGCCCTCCATGACCTCCGGCCGCGGGCGACGCGCGACCGCGTCCTCCCTATGTCTCTGCGCCAGGCGCCGGCGCCGGTTGGGGCCGGAGGCGGCTGATGACGCGGAAGCTCTCGGCGTAGTCGTACCCGAAGGCGCGGCCCCGCTCCGCCAACCGCTCCTTCAAGAAGGTGCGCACGTCCCATTCCCCCACCTGACTCACGTGGGCCTGCAGGGCGTCGAGCTTCCGTTCGATCGTCTCGGTGATATCCACCGCGACCGGCCCGCCCGCCGGCCCCATGATCCAGGTTTCGTCCAGCCCCTGCCACGGCTCCAGCCCCTCGTCCAGTACGAGCTCCGGGAAGATGGCGGCCGTCGTCCCGCCCGTGAGCGTCATGTCGAGGGAGGCGGTGGCGACGAAGCGATGGTCGGGATGGTTGACGAACATCTCCGTCGGGAGCTGTTGCGGGTCCATCGCCACCAGGCGGTGGGGACGGTGGCGGCGGAACTGGCGGGCCAGGTCCTTGAGCAACGCCGGGCCGTAGGCCACCTCGCTGTCCATGTAGCGAAGAAACGTGACGTCGGAGATCCCACAGATCTCGGCGGCCCGCTTTGACTCCGCTTCTCTGACGCGGCCGAACTCCTCGGGGTCCTGACGGGCGTCCTGCACGCCCTTCTGGCCGGACGTGACGATCACGTAGCGCACGTCCCATCCCTCGTCGGCCCACTTACAGGTCGTGCCGGCACACCCGAACTCGATGTCGTCGGGGTGCGCGCTGATGACGAGGACGCGGCGC
>DASZJL010000042.1:0-2501 GCA_035948135.1 Acidimicrobiales bacterium
GAACCCACAGCCGAGGTCCAGCACCAGATCCCCCGGACCGACACCGAGACGGTCGTAGTCGACGGTCAGCACGGGCTCGGCGACTCCGACAAAGCAGAGGAAGTGGGCGCGCCCGGGAGCGGACGCCCCTCGAGCATCGCCTTGTAGCACTCGGCGGTTCCGGCCGCGGTGACCTGCCAGGTGAAGCGGCGCACCACGCGCTCACGGCCGGCTGCACCGAGCCGCGCCCGCAGGCCCGGGTCGTCGAGCAGCCGCGCGATCGCGCCGGCGAGCGCACCGGGGTCGTCCGGCGGTACGAGCAGGCCCGTCTCGCCGTCACGGCCGACGACCTCGGGCAGTGCGCCTCCGGTCGTCGCCACCACCGCCACACCACAGGACATCGCCTCTATCGCCGGCAGCGAGAAACCCTCGTACAGAGACGGCACCACGGCCACCTCGGCCTCGCCGTAGAGGCGGGCCAGCTCGTCGTCGCTGATGCCACTCACGCACTGCACCGCGTCGGCGAGGCCCAACCGCGCGATCGCCCGGTCGACCCGGCCCCCCTCGGCGGGGCGCCCGATGACGGTGAGCTCGACATCGCGTTCGGTGCGCAGCTTGGCGACAGCCTCCAGGAGGGGAACCAGTCCCTTCATCGGCACGTCGCTGCTCGAGGTGACCATGATGCGGCCCGGGACCGGCGTGACGTCGTCGAAGGGGCGGAACACCGTGTGGTCCACGCCGACCGGGACGACGGTCATCCGCTCGGGCACCACTCCCATCTGGGCCACGATGTCCTGCCGTGAGTTCTGCGACACCGTAACCACGGCCGGCAACGCACGCGCCACACGCACCTGCATGCGCAGGAATCCGAACCACCGGCGCTGCGTGAAGCGCTGCCATGGGTTCGTCGCGTGCGCCAGGGCCAGTTCGCGGTCGACCGTGATCGGGTGGTGCAGCGTCGTCAGCAGCGGCCAACCGTCCTCCACCATCCCGAGCATCCCGTCACCGAGGCACTGGTTGTCGTGCACGACGTCGAAGTCGCCGCGGCGCTGCGCCAGCAACTGGCGGGCGCGACGCGAAAAGGCCAGCGGCTCGCCGAAGCCGGCCGTGCACATGACGCCGAACTCGATCCAGTCCTCCCGCGAGGAGAACTCGCGCCGGTGCGGGAAACGGAAGGGGTCGGGGTCGCGATACAGGTCGAGCCCCGCCACGGGCGTGAAGCCGACGCCCGGGTCGAGCTCCGGCCACGGCGGCCCGGAGAAGACCTCGACCGAATGCCCGAGTGCGACCAGCTCACGAGTGAGGTGGCGCGTGTAGACGCCCTGACCACCACAGCGGGGATTGCCCCGATAGGTCAGGTACGCGACGCGCAGGCCCCCGGGACGGGGCGGGGCGGCAGGAAGCGGGGCGGGCACCTCGATATGGAGGGATCGCTCCCAGGATTCCTTCGTCTCGATCCACTTCTGGCGGGGAGTCTTAGGCAAGGGATGTCTCGACTCGGCCCGACATGGCGCCATAGCCTCCCCGAACGCCCAGGTGCGGCGCAAACGGCGCGGCGGCACCGCCGCGCGAACTTGGCGCGTCGGACCTGGTCAACCGACGCCAAACCAGCCGAGGATCGTGAGCACGACGTAGACGGAAGCGACCGCGGCAACCGCAACGATGGCCAGGCCCCCGACAGTGCGGGCGAAGGGGCCGTTCGCCGACGAGCCGAGGAGGGAACGCCGGTTGGCCAGGATCAGGATCAGGATCAGGGTGACCGGTGTGATCACGCCCTCGAGGACCTGGGTGTTCAAGATCAGCGTGATGAGGTTGCCGGGCACGAGGACCACCGCCGCCCCGACGAGGATCTGGAAGGTGAAGATGCCCAGAAAGATCGGGGCCTGGCGGAAGCTCGACGACACAGAACGCTCCACACCGATTGCCTCGGCCACCGCATAAGAGGTCGACAGGGGCACGACGGCTGCAGCCAGGGCAGATGCGCCGAGCAGACCGAGTCCGAACAGGGTCGAGGCGGCAGCGCCCGCAACGGGTTCGAGTCCTTTGGCCGCCGTGGCCGCAGACGTCAGAGGGCCGGTTCCTCCGATGGTGGCGCCCGTCGCGACGATGATCGCCATGGCAACGAACGCTGCGAGCAGTGCGCCGGTTATGGCGTCGAAGCGCTGGAAGTGGTACTCGGACGGCTTGACGCCCTTGTCGACGACGGCGCCAGCCTCGTAGAGCTGGATGTACGGGGTGATCGTCGTCCCGATGAGCGCAACCGAAAGCAAGAGGAACGACTTCGACGCGACGAAATGGGGCCACACCGTATTCGCGGCGACGGCCTTCCAGTCGGGGTGAGACAACACCGCCGCGATCGGGTAGGCGATGAACACGACCGTCATGAGAAGAAAGACGCGCTCGGCATAGCGGTACGTGCCGAAGAGCACCAGCGACCAGATCGCGACGGCCGCGATCGGTACCGAGACGTAGCGCGAGACGTGAAAGAGCTCGAAAGCAGTGGCGATACCGCCGAACTCGGT
>DASZJL010000043.1:0-9256 GCA_035948135.1 Acidimicrobiales bacterium
GGGTCGACCGAGCCCAACAGCTCGTCGAGTGTCTTCACCATCCCCTGCAGGTGGTCCAGCACCGCAAATCCTCCACGGGTAACGAGGAGGCCTCGGGGGGGAAGTGAACTACAGCGACGTAATTATAGACGCCCGTTCGCCACTCACAACTCAAAAACCCATATTTTTCAGGGCCTTTTGCGGGGTTACCGCACCGACAGTCGAGCGCGAATCGGCAGGTGGTCCGACTGGCCCGCGTGCACCACCTCGGCGTCCGTTGTCCTGATCGACGGCGTTGCCAACAAGTGGTCGATCTGAAACACCGGGCGGAACGAAGGCCACGTCGCGCCTCGGACCGTGTCGGACCAACCGGGGAGGATGAAGCGCGTCACCCATCGCCACATGTTGAAATCGCCCATCAGCACGGCCGCCTCGTCCGCTTGCGGGAGCACATTCCTGAGCCGCCAGCGCAGGAGCGGTGAGAAATGCTCGAGGTGAGGGAAGTGCGAGGCAGACACGCTGACGTTGACGCCGCCGAGCTCGACGGACGTGCTGATGACGGCCCGGTCCGTGTAGTCGAAAAGGAAGCCTGCGAGGCGGTGCTCGGTCACAGCCCCGTGGGGCACCCGAGTCAGGATCGCCTCGCCGCAGTGACCGTCACCGACCTTCTCCCCGGGCCGGCCCACCAGCCTCACCTTCGGCTCGGTGACCCCCCGGGCCGTCCAGATCTCGTGGACTTCGTAGCCCAGGGCCTCGCCCACCTCTTGCGCGATGCTCGCCTCGCCGTCCGGCCCCCACACCTCCTGCAGTGCGAGCACGTCGACGTCGAGCTGCCGGCACGCGCCGACCACGTCGAAGGGCTCGAAGACGCGCCGCGTGCGGCCCCAGTGGATGTTGAACGAGCCGACGGTGACGCTGTCCATGGACGCCGGAGGCTAGGGGCGCCTCCGCTCAGTGGCCTGGCGGGCGCGGCTCGAGGGGGTTGCGGCCGAGCCGGCCGCGCAGGCCCCTCACGGCCTGGCGGGCACGCCCGCCGGCGTCGCCCGGGAGAACAGCCGCGGTGGCCGCCTTGATCGTGCTCAGTGCCAACTGCGGGCCCCAGATGGGGGACAGCAACAGGGACGGCGCCGCCCTTGTCGCGTTGGCCAGCGCCCGCGTGGCGGCAGAGAACCGGTCTTCATCGAAGGCCCGTGCTGCGTGGCGCAGGTGGCGGCGAGCTTCGATGAGACGGGCTGCTCGAGCTCGATCGCCGGCGGGGAGGTCGTTCACGACTCGGTCGCGCACCTCCTCTTCTGTTGCACTCGCGTCGACGCCCTCGGCCCGCGTTCGTTGTTCGAGGACCACGCCCGGGACGAGCACGGCAGGCCGTTGACCGATGGCGCGCAGCCACAGGTCCTGGTCCTCGCTGACGACCAGATCCTCGTCCCAACCAGCGGCGGCGCGGACGGCATCGGTGCGAAGCAGTACCTGGCCGCTGACGAACATCCAGCCGGCCATGACGTCGTCCCACACAGGCCGCACCAAAGGCAGCCGCGGGTGAGGGATGCGCTTCCTCTGACCCGTGCCGTCGAACACCTCCTTGGCGCCGAACGCCGCGACGGCCTGGGGTGCTCGCTCGAGCGCGTGCGACAGCCGCCGCAGCGCCGACGGACGCAGCCGGTCGTCGTCGTCGAGGAACAACACCGCCGGCGCAGTCGTCTCAGCCAACCCGCGGTTGCGCGCCGCCGAGCGCTCGACGCGCGTGTCGAGGCGGACGCCGTGTACCCGCGAGTCGCCGAGTCCACCGATCCATTCCGACGTGCCGTCCGAAGAGGCGTCGTCGACCACGATCAGCTCCCACGATCCCCAGTCCTGACTGAGCACGCTCGCGACCGCCTCGCGCAGCAGTGGCAACCGGTCCCGCGTGGGTATCACGACACCGACGCGAGGCGCGGTCACATCTCTCGCTTCTGCACGACGTACGTGTAGCTCACCCAGTCCCAGCCCGCGCTGTGGTCCTCGACCGCCTCACGCACGCGTCCGCCGGACCCTTCGATGATCGCGACGACGTCCTCGCGCCGGACCGAATACGCGTCCATGACCGGACGGCCACAAGCCCGCAACCGCCGCAGCCCATTGCGGACGGCGGGCGAGACGTCGTGACGCGCCAGACGGGTCGCGGACAGAGCCGGATGGCTCGGGACCTGAACCACGGCGACGCCGCCGGGTTCGAGGACGCGCACGATCTCCGCCAGATATCGCTTCGAGTAGCGGGGCGGGACGTGCTGAAGAACGAGAACCGAGAGGACGAAGGAGAAGTGGCCCGACGGGAACATGTCGAGCGCGGCGGTCTCGTTCTGATGAAACGTGACCGGGGCGTCGGCCGGCACGAGTCCCCGCGCCCGGGCGATCATCGCCGGGGAGATGTCGACCGCATCGACCTCCCGAAAGCGTGTGAGCAGCGCGCAGGTGAGGCGTCCGGGTCCGCATCCGAAGTCGAGGGCGCGGCTGGGACGCACCTCGAGGCCGAGGCGATCCAGTCGAGCGAAGTACTCGTCCACCTCATCGCGCCCGTGCTGGAGGAACTCCTCGGACACCCAACGACGGCCGGCCTTCTCCGGATCGGTGAGGGCAGCCCACATCGCGTCCTGTTCGGTCAGCCTGTCCCAGGTCCGACGCAGTCGCCGGAGAGACACGGGCGCGGACGCTAGTGCGCGCCATGATGCACGGATGGGCCGCAGCGCCGTGCCTCTTCCCGCCCCAGTGGAGGAGTATCTCTCGTGGCTGGCGGTCGAGCGCGGCCGGGCGCCGAACACCCTTGCTGCCTATCGACGCGACCTGGCTGCCTACGTCGAGTTCGTGCACGACCGGGGGGCGGCGCTGGGCGACGTCGAGGAGGCTCTCGTGCAGGACTACCTCGCCTACCAGCGGGCCGCGGGGCGAGCGCCCGCCTCGGTGGCGAGGGCCCTGGTCGCCGTGCGGTCCCTGCATCGGTTCCTGGTGGAGGAGGGCTACTCGGGGACCGATCCGGCCGGCGAGGTCGGCGTGCCCCGTGTGCCGCAGGGTCTGCCCAAGGCGTTGGCCGAGGACGAGGTCGAGCGGCTGCTGGGCGCGGTCGTCGGGGAGGACGCCGTGGCGCGGCGCGACCGGGCGATTCTCGAGGTGCTCTACGGCACCGGCTTGCGGATCTCGGAGTTGGTCGGGTTGTCGCTCACCGACGTGTCGCTCGACGAAGGTTTGTTGCGCGCCTACGGCAAAGGTTCGAAGGAGCGAGTGGTCCCCATCGGGCGCTTTGCCAGTGAGGCCCTCGGCGCGTGGCTGTCGCAGTCGGGACGGGGAGCCCTGACGCCAGAGCGCTGGGCCCGACGCGGCGATGGCGAGGCCGTGTTCCTCAACGCCCGGGGCGGGCGCCTCTCACGGCAGGGGGCGTGGGGCATCGTGCGCCGTTACGGCGAGAAGGTCGGCCTCGGCGGTCGGTTGACGCCCCACGTCCTGCGCCACTCGTGCGCGACCCACATGCTCGACCGGGGGGCGGACATCCGAGCCGTCCAGGAATTGCTCGGTCACGCCTCGATCTCGACGACGCAGGTGTACACGCGGGTCTCCACCGAACGCTTGCGCCAGGTGTACGAGCAGGCACATCCGCGCGCCAAGGTTGGGAAACGCAGGTAGCCTGTGGGCATGCCCAGCGACGCAACGCAGAGTGATCTGCGCGCCTCTTTGGAGGAGGAGCGGGCCAGTCTGCGCGCCCAGCTGGCTGAGCTCGGCTTCGGCGATCGCGCCGGGCTCGACTACGACCAGAACTTCGCCGACTCCAGTCAGGTCACCGCGGAGCGGGGCGAGGCCGAGGCGCTGGCCAAGTCACTGGCCGAGACGCTGACCGAGGTCGAGCACGCCGTGGCCAAGATCGAAGACGGCACCTACGGCACGTGCGAGAACTGCGGCCAGCCGATCTCCCCGGCCCGGCTCGAGGCCAAGCCGGCGGCCCGCCACTGCATCAACTGCGCATCCAAGCGTTAAGGCCGCCCGCGGCCGCCCAATGACACACGAACGCATCGTCTTCTTCGCGATGCTGTTTCCGTCGATCATCCTCCACGAGGTGTCGCACGGATGGGTCGCCAACGCCTTCGGTGACGACACCGCGAAGCGCGCTGGGCGACTGACGCTCAACCCGATCGCCCACATCGATCCCTTCGGCACGATCATCTTGCCGGTCTTGCTCATTGCCACGACCGGGCGGGCCTTCGGGTACGCCAAGCCGGTACCGGTGAACCCAAGGAATCTCCGCGAGCCGCGGAACCAGAGCCTCCTGGTGAGCCTCGCCGGCCCGGCCGTGAACATCGCACTCGCCCTGTTCGCGGCCTTCTCACTGCGGCAAGTGCTCAGGCCCGGCGAACCCGTGCAGGCGTGGAGCCTCGCGGACTTTCTGCTCAACCTCGGCTACGCGAACGTCCTGCTGGCCGCGTTCAACCTCATCCCGCTGCCGCCGCTCGACGGTTCCGCGCTGGTCGAGCGCCTGCTTCCCCGGTCGTGGTGGCCCGGCTATCTCCGCATCCGGCAGTACTCGATGGGCGTGCTGCTCGTTCTTGTCTTGCTGCTGCCGGGCGTCCTGAGTCACGTGTTCAACTGGGCACTCGACCTCTGGCTGCGACTGCTTTGAGGTTCGGGCATCTGGCGAAGCGGTTCTTCGGGTCCCTGTGGCCCGCCGGTCCCTCCCGCCAGGACGAGGAGTGGGTCCAGTCAGTTCTCGGCGACGGTGAGCTGCGACTGTGGCAGCGGATGAGCAAGGTCGACCGTCGCCACGCGGTCGGCGTGGCGCGTGACGTCGAGCGACAACTCGGCGGCGAGGCCACCAGACCGGTGCTGGCCGCGGCCCTGCTGCATGACGTCGGCAAAGTCAGTTCCGGTCTGGGTACGTACGGCCGCGTCATCGCGACCCTGGCGGGCGCCGCGGCCGGCCGATCGATGGCCGAGGCGTGGACCGAGGGAAAAGGGTTCACCCGTCGGGTCGGGCTCTATCTGCGGCACGGCGCCATCGGCGCCGACATGCTGGCGATGGCCGGCAGTGATCCGCTGACCGTGACCTGGGCGAAGGAACACCACGTTCCCGAAGAGGACTGGACGCTGCCGCCTGCGATCGCTCGCGCCCTGAAGGCAGCCGACAATGACTGATTCCTCCTAACCTTTGCGTCGGTGGACCGGCGCGACCCCTTCCCTCGACGAACGGCGACGCCCGGAAGCCTGCTCCCGTGGATCGCTGAGCTCGGCAAGACGCTCCCGGGGCTGTTGCGTTCTTACCTGCCGGGTCAGGCCCTCGACCCCCGCACTCGGGAGCGGGTGATCCTCGCGGTCACCGAGGTCAACGGGTGCCGGTACTGCGCGTGGATCCACGGCTCCTGGCAGGACTTCCTCGGTGAGAACAGCCTGGTCGACGCGGACGAGGCCCTCCTGGCCTACGCCCGCGGCTCCGCGGAAGCGGGCCGCCCGCTCGACCCGGCGCCTCTGGCCGAGGTCTTGCCGCCCGAGGCGCTCCAGTCCGTGCGCGCGACGGTCGCCCAGATCGAGGTCTCCAACCTGGTCGGCAACACCGTCGACGGCCTCCTCGCTCGCCTGACGCGGAAGCGGCCGCTCGACCCCCTCAACGCCGTCGGCGAGGCCGCCGTGGTCGCGGCCGCCATCCCTCTTGCCATCCCGATGCTGGCCGCGGGCGCGGCCCTGCGGACTGCGAGCCGTCTGGCCCCGCCGGTGCCGGCCGCGCAGATGCCGTCGGCCGGAGAGGCAAACCTGCTGGTCCACCTCTTGGCCCAACTTGCGCCGACCCTCCTGGCCAACGCCGCCCTTCGCACCGCGGTGCTCGGCTCGCCTGTGGTGCTTGTCGTCGGGCTGAAGGCCGGCCGCACGACGGCCACCGTGCGCGCCGGGCGCGGTCGCCTGGCCCTCGAGAACGGCATCTCGCCGGACGTCGTGATGGTGGTCGAGGGAGACGTCGAGCCGTTGTTGCGGCTGGCGTCGGGCCAGGTCCTCCAGGAGGCCAGGAACCTGCGCATCCGCAGGCCCTAGCGACGTGGAGCTGAAAGACGCGCTGGCGGCCGTCGTCGGGGTCGAGCACGTCGACCCGGCCGGTGACAGCCACCTCCAGGACGTCACCGAGAACCCTCCGGGGCACGCCGAGTTCGTCGTGCGACCGCGCACCGCGGACGAGGTACGCGCCCTTCTGCTCCTGGCACACGAACGCCGCATCCCGATCACGCCTGTGGTCGCCGGCTACAACGTCGCCGGGCTGGCCATCCCCCGCGACGGTGGCGTCGTTCTCGACCTGACCCGCATGAACGCCATCGTCGAGCTCGACCGCGAGGCGATGTACATCGTGGTGGAGCCGGGTGTGACCTTCGCCCAGCTCAAGGCCTTCCTCGACGCCGAGGCTCCGGAGCTCGTCTACACGTATCCATTCGCGCCGCCGTTCACGTCGGTGATGGCGAACGCCCTGCTCGACGGGCTCAACAACCTGTCGTTGCCGCACGGCGCCATGGGGAAGTGGATCAACGGGCTCGAAGCCGTGTTGGCCGACGGCGACGTCGTGCGCACCGGGAGCGGCGGAGTGGTCGATCGCTGGTTCTCGCGTGCGCCGGTGCCCGACTTCAGCGGGCTGTTCGTCTCAACGCAGGGCACGACCGGCGTCGTCACCAGCATCGCCCTGCAACTCCAGCCAAAGCCGCCGCACAGACGGCGGTGGTTGGCCTTTGCCGAAGACCTGCAGTCCGCATACGGCGTCATGCGCGCCCTGGCGCGCACGGGGTCCTTCGACGACTGCGGGCTGATGACCTGGCCCGCGGCCAAGCAGCTGTTCGGCGCCACGCGCGATCTGCAGAAGACTGAGGACGAGCCGTTCGCCTATCTGATGATCGACATCACCGGTGCGTCCGAAGCCGAGCTCCAGGCGCGTGTGGAGTTGGGCAAGCAGATCTTGGCCGACAACGGCGTCGAGCAGAGCTTCGATGCCGACGAGGTGGCGCGCCTCGTCCCGGCTCTCACCAAGATGGCCGAGCTCCCGACCTCACTCGACTTCCTCCTCGACTTTCCTGGCGGGGGTCTGACGTGGGTCGGGTCATACGGTCCTGGTGACCGGTGGGTCGACGGCGCCCGAGCGGGGATGGACTTGTTGATCGACCACGGCTTCCCGCCGTTCCTCGTGTCCCGCCCGATGGACGGCGGCCACTTCTATGTCTTGCGCTTCGTCGCCAACTTCGACAAGGGGGACGCGGCGGAGGTGGAGCGCGTCCGCGTGGTGATGGGGAAGCTGGCCGACGCTGTCCTTCAGCACGACTACGTGCCGTACAAGCCGTCGGCCGACGCGGCCCACCGCATTCTCGACCGGGCCCATCCCGGGTTCGTGCGGATGCTCGAGCGGGTCCGCGACGCGTTCGACCCCGACCGGCGCATGAACCCCGGGAGATGGTGACGGCCACGGCGACGAGGGCGCTGTTCGACCGCCTTCCCCGGCTCGTCGACTTGGTGCCGTTCACGGCCTTGGCCGACGGGCTGCCGACGCCGGTCGACCAGCTCGAAGCCCGTCTGTGGGTGCAGCGGGAGGAGCACACGTCGAGCGCCTACGGCGGCAACAAGGTGCGCAAGTTCGAATTCGTGTTCCCCGTCGCCCAACGGCGCGGCGGCCCGGTGGTCACCGCCGGCGGCGTCGGCTCCCACCACGTGTTGGCCGCCGCCGTGCATGCCGAGCGCATGGGGCTCGACGTCGAGGCCGTCGTCTACCGCCAACCCGAGACCGACGACGTCGCCCACACCCGGGCGGCCCTCGACGCGATGGACAACGTGCACGTCACGCGCATTCCCAGCCCCTATCTCATGCCGGCCGCGATCGCCGCCCGGCTCGCGGCCCTCGCCCCGCGGCGGCCCTACTTGCTGTGGCCGGGTGCGTCGACACCGCTCGGCACGCTCGGCTACGTGTCCGCGGCCTTGGAGCTGGCCGCGGCCTTCGAGGCCTCGGAGTGGCAGCGGCCCGACGTCGTCGTCGTCCCCCTCGGGTCCGGTGGCACCGCCGTGGGCATAGGACTCGGCCTGGCCATGGCCGGCTGGCACGACACCGAGGTACTCGCGGTGCGCGCCGCCGACTTCGTCGTGACCAACCACGCCGTGCTCGGCGCCCTCGAGGCTGGGACCGCGGCACTGCTCGCCCTCGGCGGCTGGCGTCCCCGTCCCGCCAACGTGCGCATCGCCCGCCAGTGGTTCGGCGGCCGCTACGGCCGGCCCACCCGGGCGGGCGACGAGGCCATGCGCATCGCCGACGAGATGGGCCTCGAGCTCGAGCCCACCTACACCGCCAAGGCCTTCGCGGCCGCCCTCGACCAGCTCGGCCGCGGCCGCCGAGTGGCGTTCATCCAGACCTTCGCCGGGACCCCAATCACCCATTCTGGCGGTGGATAACGACCCCACAGGTCGTTATCCACCGCCAGAACGGAGAGGGGAGGTCAGGCGCGGGGGAGGAGGCCGATCGCCTCTTTGGCCCTGGCCAACGTCGTCCCCGCCACTTGCTGGGCCTTTTCGGCGCCCCGCTTGAGGACGGCCGCGGTCTCGCCCGGGTCGCCGGCCAGCTCGGCGTAGCGCTCGCGCACCGGGCGCAGGAACTCGATGAGGGCGGCGGCAGTGTCGGACTTGAGGGGGCCGTACTCCTCGTACTGGTCGGCCAGCTCCTCGGGCGCGCGACCTGTGCTGACGGCGAGGATCGTGAGCAGGTTCGACACACCCGGCTTGTGCTCGGGGTCGTAGCGCACGTTGCTCTGGGGGTCGGTGACCGCCCGCCTGACTTTGCGCTCGATGACCTCGGGGGGGTCGAACACCATCACCGTTCCCCGCGGGGAGTCCGCCGACTTCGACATCTTGTTCGTGGGTTCCTGGAGGTCGTAGATCCTCGCCCCGACTTTGGGGATGACGCCCTCGGGCACGACGAACGTGTCGCCGAAGCGGCTGTTGAACCGCTGGGCCAGGTTGCGGGTCAGCTCCAGGTGCTGGCGCTGGTCGTCGCCAACCGGCACCAGATCGGCGTCGTAGATGAGAATGTCGGCGGCCATGAGAACCGGGTAGTCGAACAGTCCGACGGACGCGGAGTCCTGGGCCTTCGACCTCGTCTTCTCCTTGAACTGCACCATGCGGTTGAGCTCGCCGTTGGTGGCGATGCAGTTGAGGATCCAGGTCAACTCGGTGTGCTCGGGGACGTGGCTCTGCACGAAGATCGTGGCCCGCTCCGGGTCGATGCCCGCCGCCATCAGGACCTGGGCCGTCTGCA
>DASZJL010000044.1:0-26343 GCA_035948135.1 Acidimicrobiales bacterium
AGCGCGCATCGACGCGGCGCTGAACGCGGAGGCCGACAAGGTCTTCAAGGAGGCCTACGCCCAGGGTCGCCGCGAGTCCGCGGCCGCCTACCGCTCCGACGCCCTGGTCAACCTGATCTGCGGGGGCGGGGCCACCGTCGACACCACCGTCGTGGTGCGCGTCGACGAGTCACGGCTGCGGGGCGAGGGCGGGCTGTGCGAGGCCAGCGGCGCTGCGGTGCCCGTGGCAGAGGCGATTGGCGCCATCCTGGCCGGCGCCCTCGTGAAGATCGTGGCGCATAACGGCACCGACATCACCCGGGTGGCGCATCACGGTCGTCACATCCCCGCCGATCTCAAGACCGCCATCGTCGAGCGCGACGGCTCCACCTGCGTGCGACCCGGCTGTGGGGCTACCTCGCACCTCGAGATCCACCACTGGCGCGTGCCCCACGCCCAGGGCGGACCCATGGCCTACTGGAACGCAGCCAGCGTCTGTCCCCACGACCACGACCTGTTGACCCACGGCGGCCACCGCCTGGAAGGCGGCCCCGGCAACTGGACCTGGATCCCGCCGCCCCCGTGATCGGCCGTCAGCGGCCGCCGAACATGTGATGCGATCCGACGACGGTTGCGCCCATGGCGACAGGCTGCTCGTCGCAGCGGTCGGCGATGTCCGCCGTGAACTCCCGAAAGGCGGCGACGTCACCGAGCGACACCGAGCCGCCGCCGCCGGGCTCCTCGACGACGACATGGACGAACGACACCCCATCCTCGAGACGGAAGCTGGCGTACGCGAACCCGGTCGCGTCCATCTCGTCGAGCTCGGCGAAGACCTTCTGGACCAGTTCCTGGTTCTCGTCGGCCCGTTCGGGCTTGGTCCGGTAACGAACGACGACAGTCGGCATGCGCGCTCCTCTGAGATCCTTGCTTCTTACGACGCCTCGCGGGCACGAAACTCATCGGCGCCAAGGCACCAAGGGGAGTCCGTCCTACTCGATCCACTCCTTGACGAGCTGCTCGCTGCGCTGGCCCCATTCCTCCACCGTCAGCGCGTAGCGGACGTGGTCTTCCCACACGCCGTTGATCTCCAGGTAGCGCGCGGCCACCCCCTCCTCTCGAAAGGCCAGCTTCTCCACCACGCGGCGGCTGTTGTGGTTGCGGGGAATGATCGCCACCTGGATGCGGTGGAGCTTCAGTTCGTCGAAGGCGAAACGGGCGAGCACGACCAGCGCTTCGGGGATGTAGCCCTCCCCGGCGAACTCCTCGCCGATCCAGTAGCCGACGTACGCGTTCTGGAACGGTCCCCGTTGCAGACCTGAGAGGTTGATCTCCCCGGCGAAACGGGGCCCGACGAAGATCCCGAACCCGTACCCGCTGCCGAGCTGCCACTCGCGCTGGCGGGCGCTGCACCGGGCACCGAACGCGGCCGCGCTCCGGGTGGGGTCGGGCTGGCCAGGCGGCAGGCGGGGCTCCCACTTGAGGAGCCAGTCGGCCGAGCGCTGGCGCACGCTTCGCCACTCGTCGAAGTCGTCCACCCGCAGCGGGCGGAGCATCACCCGCCGGCCGTAAAGCTGGGTGTTGCCCCCTCTCATTTGGCAATCCTTACCGCGTCGATGGTGGACGAATCCTCCAGCGACGAGAGATCGCCCGGCTCCCGCCCGAGCACGGTGGCCCGGATGGCCCGCCGCAGCACCTTGGCGTTGCGGGTCTTCGGAAGCGCGGTCGTGACGCGAACCGCCGACGGGCGGAACGAGCTCCCCAGGCGGTTCGCGACGAGGCCGGCGAGCTCGCCCCGCAACTCGTCGGTGGGCTCCACACCCGGCGCCAGCACCACAAACGCCCACAGGGCCTCGCCCTTGACCTCGTCGGGGACGCCGATGGCCGCGGCTTCCACCACCGAGGCGTGAGTCACGAGCACAGACTCCACTTCGGCGGGACCGAGGCGTTTGCCTGCCACCTTGATGGTGTCGTCGCTGCGCCCGTGGAGAAACCAGTCGCCGTCCTCGTCGATCGACGCCCAGTCGCCGTGCACCCAGACGTCGGGCCACCGGCTCCAATAGGTGTCGATGTAGCGGGCCGGGTCCTTGTACAGGCCCCTGGTCATCCCCGGCCAAGGAGCGGTGCAGACAAGCTCGCCCACCTCGCAACGCACGGGCCGCCCGGCGTCGTCGTAGACGTCCACGGCCATACCCAGCGACGGGCCACCGAGAGACATCGGCTTGATCGGGCGCACCGGATGCGGCGACAGGAAGCACGCCCCCACCTCGGTGCCGCCGGAGATGTTGATCACCGGGCACCGGCCGCCTCCGACCACCTCGAAGTACCACCGCCACGGCCCCTCGTTCCACGGCTCCCCAGTGGAACCCAAGACGCGAAGCGAGGACAGGTCGTGGCTGCGGACCGGCTCATCGCCGTGGGGCATCAACGCCCGCACCAAGGTGGGGCTGATGCCGAGCAGGGTGACCTGGTGGCGCTCGATGTAGCTCCACAGGCGGTCGGGCCCCGGGTAGTCGGGGACGCCTTCGTACAAGGCCAAGGTGGCCCCGTTGACGAGGGCGGCCGTCACCTCCCACGGGCCCATGATCCAGCCCATGTCGGTGAACCAGAACAGCGTGTCGTCGGGCCCCACGTCGGTCTGGAAGGCGCCCTCCTCGGCCACCTTCACCGTCCAGCCGCCGTGGACCTGCACGGCCCCCTTGGGCCGTCCCGTCGTCCCCGACGTGTACGCGATGAACAGTGGGTGCTCGCTGTCGACCATGAGGGTCGGAAACGGCTCAGTGGCGGGCGCGGGAGCGGGCCACTGGGGCACCTCGACGACGAGGTCGATCGTCGGCACCTGCTCGACGGCAGCCTTGGCCGTGGCCGCCATCGGAATCTGCTTGCCGCGGCGCTGGAAGCTCTCGGCCGTGATCAACGCCTTGGCGCCGGCGTCGTTCAGGCGCGTCACGATGGCCTCGGCGCCGTACCCGCTGAAGAGGGGAAGGAAGACGGCACCCACTTTGGCGATCCCCAACAGGGCGGCGACTGTCTCGGGGATCATCGGCATGAACACCCCGACGGCGTCGCCCTTGCCGATGCCACGCTCGACGAGAAGGCGCGCCAGCCCGTCGGCCTGCGCCCGCAGCTCCCCGTAGGTCCACGTGCGGACCTCGCCGTCCTCTCCCTCCCATACGACCGCCGTGCGCTCGGGCGGATGACGGTCGACGGCCACGTGGGCGAAGTTCGTCTTGCCGCCCGTGAACCAACGCGCCCACGGGATCCCGTCGGAGAGGTCGAGGACGTAGCGATACGGCGTCGGGAAATCGATGTCGAGGAACTTCACTACTTCGTCCCAGAACCACTCGGGATCGTCGATCGACCGGCGCTCGAGGTCCTCGAATCGCGAGATGCTGTGGGCGGCCATGAACCGCCCCACGTTGGTGGTCGCCGGGTCAGTTGGGAACCACACCGCTTCGCTCAAGGGGACAGAAGCTCCTCCAACGCCCCCAAGAGCAACGTGACGTTCCTCGGCCGCGCCGTGTGCCCCATGCACCCGACCCGCCAGACGCGGCCTGCGAACTCCCCGACGCCGCCGCCGACCTCGATGCCGTAGTGGTCGAGCAGCGTGCGGCGGGTCTCGGCGTCGTCGACGCCCGGCGGGAGCCACACGGTCGTGAGCTCGGGCAGGCGATGGCCCTCCTCCGCGAACAGCCGGAACCCGAGCTTCTCGAGCCCCCGCTGCAGGGCCCGACCGCACGCTTCGTGTCTGGCCCACGACGCGTCCAGGCCCTCTTCCAGCAACACCCCGAGGCCGGCGTGCAGTGCGTAGATCATCGAGATCGGCGCGGTGTGGTGGTACTTGCGTGCGGCACCGACGTAGTCGCTGATCATGCTCAGATCGAGATACCACGACTGCGACCGCGGCACGAACCGGCTGCGGGCCCGGTCGCTCACCGTCAAGGGAGCCAACCCGGGCGGTACTCCGAGACATTTCTGAGTGCCCGCGTAGGCCACGTCGACAGCCCACGCATCGACCTCAACCTGGATGCCACCGAGTGAGGTCACGCAGTCGACGAGCAGCAGCGCGTCGCCCTTGCCCTCGCCGATGGCCTCCACGTCATTGACAACACCCGTCGACGTCTCGGCGTGTACGACGGCGATCACCTTGGGCGCTGGGTAGGCGCTGAGGAGACGCTGAGGGTCGATGGCGCGGCCCCACTGCTCCTCGACGCGCACGACCTCGGCGCCGCACCGGGCGGCCACGTCGCACATGCGCTCGCCGAACAGCCCGTTGACGCCGACCACGACGGTGTCGCCTGGCCCCAGGAGGTTCACGAACGCCGCCTCCATGCCCGCCGACCCCGTGCCGCTGACGGGGAGGGTCAGGGAATTCGACGTGCGGAACGTGGTCCGCAGCCGGTCGCAGGTCTCGTCCAGCAAGGCGAGAAAGTCCGGGTCGAGGTGGCCGACGACGGGCCGGGCCAGCGCCTGCATCACTTCGGGGTACGGGTTCGACGGGCCCGGACCCATCAGGACTCGATCGCGAATGGGCACGAAACGCAGCCTGTCACATCGGCAAAGCTGAGGGCTATGGACGTGCAGGTCGGACCCGACATCATCACCATCCACGCCGACGACGAGGTCGTCGTCTGCGAGCCCGACACCAAGATCTCCAGCACCAAGGAACAGGGCTACTTCGCACGCGACACCCGGTTCGTGTCTGGGTATCGCCTCAAGCTGGGCCGGATGGCGCCCGTGCTTCTCAACACTGCGGCCGTGCAGCCGTACTCGGCGCGGTTCCAGTTCACCAACCCCGAGGCGGTGAGCGTCGACGGCACGATCCCGGCCAATGTCCTCGATCTCCGGGTCGACCGCCAGCTGGGCCACGGCGTGCACGAGGACTTCGACGTCGTCAACTACGGACGCCAGCGGGTCAGTATCGGACTAGAGATCAGCTACGAGTCGGACTTCGCCGACATCTTCGACGTCAAGCGCCACCAGCTCGTGCGCCGAGGGATGCTGCAGAGCGACTGGGACCCCAAGCGCGGATGGCTGACGACCACGTACCGCAACGCCGACTTCCATCGCGCCCTACAACTCCGGGTCGAAAAGAATGGGTCGCCGCCGGAGTTCGCCAACGGAGGAATCCTGTTCCACCTCGACCTCGAACCCCAGGAGGCTTGGCACACGTGCATCCTGTGGGTGCCACTGGTCGATGACGAGCCGCCCCGCACGCCGCCCGCGGTGTGCAGCGACCTCCTCGGCGTCGACAACGAGCACGTGCAAGAGCGGCGCCGATGGGTCGAGCACTCGACGCGCATCACCACGAGCGATCCGGCCGTGACCGACATCGTCCGGCAGGCGGTCGACGACCTGTCCAGCCTGCGCATGCACATGCACGACGACCTGGCGCGGGCCGGCGACGTCCACGATGACCCGCGGACCGCGGACGTCGACTCGTGGGTGCCGGCCGCCGGGGTGCCATGGTTCGTTTCGGTCTTCGGCCGCGACTCGCTCACGGTCTCGGTGCAGACCCTTGCGCTGTCGCCGCGATTCGCCCTCGGCAGCCTGCATGCCCTCGCCCACCTTCAGGCCGACAGTTACGACGACGCCCGGGACATGCAGCCCGGCAAGATCGAGCACGAGATACGCCACGGGGAGCTGGCCCACTTCAAGCTGATTCCCCACACGCCCTATTACGGCACCCACGAGGCGACGACGGCGTTCGTCTGGGCCGCGACCATGGCCTGGCGCTGGCACGCCGACCGAAGGGCCCTCGAGTACGTCCGTCCGCACGTCGAGCGGGCGCTGTCGTGGATCGACACCGACGGCGACATCGACGGCGACGGGCTGCAGGAGTACAAGACGCGAGCCGGCGCGGCCGGCTACTACAACCAGGGCTGGAAGGACGCCGGCGACGGCATCGTCGACGCCGACGGGAACCTGCCGCCGCTCCCGATCGCACTCTGCGAACATCAGGCCTACGTCGTGGCCGCCAAGCGCGCCTGGGCGGACGTCCTCGACGAGGTCTGGAAGGAGAGCAACGCGGCCACCCGCCTGCGGGACGAAGCGGCGACGCTGGCCGAGCAACTCGAGACGTTGTTCTGGTGGGAGGACGAGGGCACGTACTACGTCGGTCTCGACGGCGACAAGCGACCCATCGTGAGCGTGACCTCGAACCCCGGCCACCTGCTCGTGTCCGAGGCGATCGCGCCCGAGCGCGCCGCTCGGGTACGGGATCGCCTCCTCGCCGACGACATGTGGAGCGGGTGGGGCATCCGCACGCTGTCGGCCGACCACCGCGCCTACAACCCGTTCTCCTACCAGCTGGGGTCGGTGTGGCCGCATGACAACGGCATCTGCGCGGCCGGGTTCCGGCGATACGGCTTCGACGACGCCGCTGCGCACGTGGCCCGCGCCATCTTCGACGCCGCCGACCGCTTCCAGTCCCGGCGCCTCCCGGAGCTCTTCTCCGGGCTCAGCCGCGACCCCGGCGGGTTTCCGGTGCAGTACCTCGGGGCCAACGTGCCGCAGGCGTGGGCGTCCGGTGCGGTCGTGTACTTCCTCACGACGCTCGCCGGCCTCGAGGCCGACGCACCAAACCACCGCCTCGTCGTGCGCCCCGGCCTGCCGACGTGGCTTGACGAGGTGCGCTTCGAGCGGCTCGCGGTGGGTGAAGCGGTCATCGATCTGCGGGTGTTCCGCCAGGAGGCCGGCGGACACGGCATCGAGGTCGACCAGCACGAGGGCGAGGTCGACGTTGCCCTGGAAGAGAGTTAAAGCGGGCGCGCGGCGTGCGCCGCCAACCGGCGAGCCAGGCCGGCCACGACGCGCCCCAGGTAGAAGCGCATGAGGGCGCCGGTGCCGGGGAGCTTCGGCTCGAACCGGAACGCCCAGCGGATGTGCGTCCCGCCGTCGACGGGCGTCAGGTCGACGTCGGCGCGGTAGCCCTTCACGGGCGGGCCGGAGAGGATGCTGTAGGCGTAGTGCCTCGGCGGGTCGTAGTCGAGAGTCTCTTCGCGGCTGTACACGGGCTTGGCGCCGAGGCGCTTGACGGCCCCGACCCCGCCGGGCCGCGGGTCACCCTCGCGCTCCCAGAACGACTCCCGCATGAACCACCCCGCCCAGTCCTTCCATCGGGTCGCGTCGGCGAGTACGGCGAACACCACGTCGGGCGGGGCTGAAGACGTCGCCTCCGTGGCGAAGGAGTACTCGCTCATGCCGTGGGGAGCAGCGACAGCACCAAGCCGTCGAGGATGTCGGCCTCGCTCACAAGGCACGCGTCGAACTCGAAGAAGCGCATGATGGCGACGAGGATTGCGGTGCCCGCCACGATCACGTCGGCCCTCGCTTCCTCGAGGCCCGGGTTGTGGATACGGTCGGCGCGCTTCTCGGTGGCAAGGGTGCGGAAGACGTCCTCGGCCGCGTCGTGGGTGAGCACGAAGTGGTGGATCTTCTCCGTGTCGTACTCGGGCAAACCCTGCTCGACGGCCGCGACCGTCGACACGGTCCCCGCCAGGCCGACGAAGCGTTTGGCATCGAGGGCAGCCGGCATCTCCCGAGCCACGTCCTCGAGGTAGTCGCGCGCCACCGAGATCACCTGGCTGAGCTCCTCAGGCGAGGGCGGGTCGCGGTGGATGAACTTCTCGGTGAGGCGCACGCAGCCGATGTCGACGGACAGCACGGCCTCGGGCTCGGTCGTTCCCACCGCGAACTCGGTTGACCCACCGCCGATGTCGACGACAAGGAACGGGCCGTCGTCCGGGTCGAGCTGTGAAGTCGCGCCGCGGAACGACAGGCGCGCCTCCTGTTCGCCAGTGAGCAACTCGGGCCGCGTGCCGACGATCTCCTCGGCCGCAGCGAAGAAGCCCTCGCGGTTGGCCGCGTCGCGCGCCGCCGAGGTGGCTGTCATGCGCACGCGGGTCGCGCCGTGGGTGTCCATCACCTTGCGAAACTCGCGAAGGACCTCGAGCGTGCGGTCGACCGCCGCCGGGGCGAGTGCGCCCGTGGCGTCCACGTCCTGGCCGAGCCGGGTGATGCGCATGAGACGCTCGACGGTCCGCGTGCCGCCATCGCTCACCAGCAGGCGGGTGGAGTTCGTGCCGCAATCGATGGCGGCGACGAGCTCAGCCACCGAGCTGCGCCTCTACCCAGCGGCCGACGGGGTCGTCGCCCCCCGCCAGATGCCAGGCGTAGTGGGCGTGGAGGCACTTCACCCCTCGGCGAGTGCCGCCGACGCCACCCGACGGCCGTGGTCCGGAATGCCCGGACGGGATTGCGGCTTCGCGCTCGGCCGCGTAGCGGCGGTGGGCGTCGGCCAGCGCGGTCGCGTCCACCGCCGCCTCGGCCTGGCGGACGCCACCGGTGGACTCCAGCCGGCTCACCTCGTCGCTGAGCTCGGCGCCGACCAACCAGTAGCGGGTGGGCATCGGTGTGCCGTCCTCGAGCAGGGGCTCGTTGCAGATCACGACTGGCTCGCCGGCGGTGTCGCGGACGACGACCTCGAAGCGCCCGCGCGGCGAACGCCCGAGCAGGCGCGTGACCGTCGCCGTGTCCTGATCCACGGGTTCAGTCAAGCGCGGACGGCGTCCAGAAGGCGCACCGCCTCGAGCGGGTCCCCCTCGTGGCGGAGGTAGACGAACACAGGGCGGCCGGCGCGGGCGACGTCACCGAGACGACTGGCCCACCGTGCCAGCGCCTTGTCCTCATAGCGATCGCGTCGCAACCGCACATAGGCAATCGACCCGACCTCGGCGAGCGCCGGTTCGTCCCCGTCCTTGTCGACGATGACGAGGGTGGCACCCGCGGCGCCGAGACGATCGAGCACCTCGGGGGTGTTCCAAGCGGGACCCAGCTCGAACGCGGCCGGAGGCGCCGGCGGGAGCGCCGCCAGCAGACGGTCGAGGCGCTCGAGGTCGACGTCGCGATGCGGCAGCTGGAACAGCACCGGGCCAACGTGCTCGCCCAGCGGCGAGAGCCCGTCGAAGAAGCTCGTGATCCGTTCCTCGACGCCCGCCAGCTCGCGCTGGTGGGTGATGGCCACGTGCGCCTTGAGGGCGAACCGGAACGCGGGCGGGACCGCGCCGGCCCAGCCGTCGAGCGTGGCGGGGCGGGGGCGACGGCGGAAGGTGTTGTGGGCCTCGACGGTCGGAAGCCGCTCGGCGTACGCGGTGAGCATCCGGGCCGACGACGTACCGGCCGGATACAGGGCGCCGACCCACTCCTTGTACGACCAGCCGCTCGTCCCCACCCGCACCTCGGCCACCGCCCATAATGACGCCGTGGCAGAGGGGAAGCGGGCGCTCGTCATCGTCGACCTGCAAAACGACTTCTGCGAGGGCGGGTCCCTCGGCGTCAACGGTGGTACCGAAGTGGCGCGGCGGGTGAGTCGCTACGTCGCCGACCACGCCGACGAATACGACCTGATCGTCGCCAGCCGCGACTACCACGTCGAGCCCGGCGGTCACTTTTCCGACGACCCCGACTTCCACGACTCCTGGCCCGCGCACTGCGTCGTGGGGACGACGGGTGCCGACTTCCACCCCGACTTCGTCGCCGACCGCGTCGACGACGTGTTCAGCAAGGGCGCCTACTCGGCCGCCTACTCCGCCTTCGAGGCGGTCGACGACGCGGGCTGCACGCTCGAGCAAGTGCTGCGGGAGCGGGGCGTCCAGGTCGTGGACCTCGTCGGCCTGGCCACCGACTACTGCGTGCGCAGCACGACCCTCGACGCGGTGAAGGCTGGGTTCACGGCCCGCGTGCTCACCGACATGGCGGCGGGGGTCAACCGAGACACGACGGCCGCCGCCCTCGACGAGATGTCGACCGCGGGTGTCGAGCTGGTGGAGGTCAGGTAGTCGTCTGCCCGGTGGGCGCGGCGCGCTGGCACGTCGCGACCGCCTGCCGAGTCGCCCGCTGGACCTGCACAATCCGTGGGTCGTTCTGATCGGTCACGTTGTCGAGGTCGAGCAGAGGCCCGGCGCCGAGCTTGGCGATGACGGCGTCGGTCGCGCAGGTCGCGAGCGAGCGCTTGAGGCCCGCCTTCTGCAGCTCGGCGACGATCGAGCTCCGCAAGCCAAGGGTCTTGAACGCCGACGACTGGGGGACGGCGTGCGTGTAGCCAGGCCCGGGGTCACACGAGCGCAGGTCGACGACGGTAGGGCTGAGGCGCCGCACCGACGCGGCCGGCATGGTCGCGGCCCACGCCTGGGCCGCCGCCGCGTACGTGTCGGCGCTGGCGGCGTCCTTGAGCGCGGTGTCGCCCGCGAAGCACACCTTGGCGCCCTCGCGGTAGTTGACGCCCTGGTCGCCGGTCCAGCCCTTCAGTGCGCCCCACGCCTGGTCGTACGGCAGGCGGTCGCCGAGGACCTCGAGCAGCGACACCTGGCCGACGTCATGGGGCTTGTCGATCTGATGCTGACCGGATGCGAGGCTCGGCGCCGGCACCTTGGTCACGGTCACGCCGTCGAGATACGACTGCGGGTCGACGATCTGGGCTTCGCTTTGGGGCGGCTTGCGGAAGGCCCCGTCGACGGCGCCATTGCCGCCCTGTTGCTCGAGCGTCGCCACGAACGCGGGGCCGAACACGTACGGGAATGCCAGGTCGTCGATGAGCGCCTCGGGTACGTCGGGCACGTTGGCGTCCTTGGCCTGCTTGGCGCGCGTGGCTTCGAACGCCTTGGAGTCGGCAGACGACAAGGTGGCGACGTAGCTGTCCTCGATGCGCACGGCGTCGGCCTCGGCCAGCGCCCGGAAGGCGGTGTCCGGGCCCGAGTCGCCCAGCCCGAGACGGGAGAGTCCGAAGTACTGGTCCTGCAGAGCGTGGGTCAGCTCATGGGCCAGCGTCACGCGCACGTCGGGCGTGAGGTTGGATCCCCGGACGTAGACGCGTTTGGCGCGGGGGCTGTAGAGCCCCAGGATCGACTGGCTGGCGACCTTGTTCTCGGCGGCCTGGAGGTCGGGGTTGCCTTCGGCCAGCCCGACGGCGCGCAGGGTCGCCAGCGTGTTGTCGAGCGCGGTCTTCTGCCCGACGCTCGGGGACCCGCTGGTCGTCACCGTCTTGTCGAAGGCGGCGCTGTCGAGGAACTCCATCGGTACCGGGTGCTTGAACCGCAGGCCCCGCCGCCGCTCAACGAAGTTCACGATGTCGATGACGCGCGGGTCCCAGGTCGTCGTGGACGGCCCCGCGGCGGAGGTCGACGTCTTCGTCGTCCGGTTCTGGTCGTTGCGGACAATGGCTGCCAAGACGCTCGACACGAACACGACCGCGATGCAGACGGTGGCCACGATCTCCCGCGGCCCGAAGGTCGGTCCCGTGGGCGCCGCGGGCGTGTTCACCCCTCCACCTTGGCGTGGATTCGGCACCTACCGCAGTCGCGCGGCCTCAGAAGATCGAGGTGATGCTGTTCCAGGTCCGGCTCAGCCAGCCCTTGCTCGCCTTCGCGCTGGCCTTGGGTGTCGGTTGGGGCGCGGCCGGCGCTTGGCGGGTTGGGAGGATGGCGTAGGCCTCCTCGCCGGGGCGGACGAGGTTGTACTGCTCCCGCGCCAGGCGCTCGACCTCGGCGTCGGTGTTGAGCGTCTTGATGCGCTGGTCCAAGGCTTTGTTCTGGGCGTTGACGGCCTCGAGCTGGGCCACCACCTGCTGGCGCTGGTGGTGCTGGTCGAGGTAGGTGCGGGCCGGGAACACGGCGATGAACAACACCCCGACCGTCGCGAGCGCGCCGACGAGCAGCCACCGTCTCTTCACCGGACTCATCTGGCAGACCGCGCCTGGGCCAGGGTGTCGCCGCCGAGGAACCTGGCCGACTCCTCGAGGTCGTCCTCGATACGCAGCAGCTGGTTGTATTTGGCGACTCGGTCGGAGCGGGCCGGCGCCCCAGTCTTGATTTGGCCGCAGTTCGTAGCGACCGCCAGGTCGGCGATGGTGGTGTCCTCGGTCTCGCCCGAGCGGTGGGACATCACCGAGGCGTACGCCGACCGGGTGGCGAGCTCGACGGCTTCGAGAGTTTCGGTGAGCGTCCCGATCTGATTGACCTTGATCAGGATGGCGTTGGCAACGCCGGCCTTGATCCCGCGCTCCAGGCGCTCGACGTTGGTCACGAACAGGTCGTCGCCCACGAGCTGCACACGGTTGCCCACGGCGTCGGTGAGCAGACGCCAGCCGTCCCAGTCGTCCTCGGCCATGCCATCCTCGATGGAAACGATTGGGTAGCGGTCGACGAGGTCGGTCCAAAAGCCCGTGAGCTCCTCGGACGTCAGGGCCCGGTCCTCGCTGTCGAAGTGATAGCGGCCGTCGCGGAAGATCTCGCTGGTGGCCGGGTCGAGGGCCAGGGCGATCTGTTCGCCCGGCGTGTAGCCCGCCTTCTCGATGGCCTCGACCAGGATGCGGACGGCGTCCTCGTTGGACGAGAGGTTGGGAGCGAAGCCGCCCTCGTCGCCGACGGCCGTCGACATCCCCCGATCACCGAGGATGCGCTTGAGGACGTGGTACGTCTCGGTCCCCCACTGCAATGCCTCGGTGAACGACGCCGCGCCGACCGGCATGAGCATGAACTCCTGCAGGTCGACGTTGTTGTCGGCGTGGGCCCCGCCGTTGATGACATTCATCATCGGCACCGGCAGCACGTGGGCGTTGGCGCCACCGACGTAGCGGTAGAGGGGAAGCTCGAGCTCGTCGGCCGCGGCCTTGGCGGTGGCGAGCGACGTGCCCAGGATGGCGTTGGCACCGAGGCGGCCCTTGTCGTCGCTGCCGTCGAGGGAGATCAGCTCGTCGTCGACGCCGCGCTGGTCGAGCGCTTCGAGCCCCTCGACGGCGTCGCGGATCTCGCCGTTGACGTTGTCGACGGCGTCGAGCACGCCTTTGCCGCCAAAGCGCTCGCCCCCGTCCCGACGCTCGACGGCTTCGTGCTCGCCGGTGGACGCGCCGGACGGCACGATCGCCCGGCCCTTGGCGCCGCTCGCCAGGTGCACCTCGACCTCGACGGTGGGGTTGCCGCGCGAGTCCAGGACCTCGCGTGCGAGGACGTGCTCAATGGCGCTCACCGGGTGTTGCTCCTGTGGAGCATGTGGAGAAAGTTACAGGACGACGCAGGCCCTCACGCGAACTGCTCTGAGAGCCACCAGCCCAGGCCGCCGAAGCCGAGGATGCCGGCCAGCACCAACAGGCGGCGGACGGGCGGCAGGCGCCGCCAGGACGCCAGCGTGCCGACCAGGTCGCCGGCGTCGGCGGCCGCGCCGAACAGCAGCCAGCGGCGGATCTCGTCGGCGTCGCCGTTCTCCAGGGCCCGGAAGAGGCCGAAGCCGATGACGGCGTCGCGCACGCCGAAGCCACGCGAGAACGTGCGCACTCCCGCGGTCTGGGCATCGCGTCCGACCCACGTGGCCGCCGCCAAGCCGGGGAAGGCAAAGAGTCCGGCGCCCACACTGATGCGGCCGATTGCCAGGGAACGGGCCAGCTCTCGTTCATCCATCGCTGCTCTCCTTGTCCATGAAGTCGTCGCGGAAGCGGGCGGTGGTCGCCCGTAGGGCGGCCTCGGGGTCCACGCCTGCTCGTCGAGCCAGTGCCACGACACCGAACAGCAGGGCACCGATCTCTTCGTCGGTGGCGTCGGCGGCCATGGCGTCGTCGGGCTCGACCTCCACACCGGCGGATGCCGCTTTGCGCTGCACCTTGTGGGCGTACAGCAACGAGGGGAGGTCGCCGGGGATGCCGTCCATGATGCTGGCCCGTCCCTTCTCCTCGCGCTTGATCTGCTCCCAGTTGCGCATCACCTGACCCGAGGTCTCCGCCTCGACTGTCCCGAAGACGTGGGGGTGGCGGCGCACCAGCTTGTCGTGGATGCCGACGGCGACGTCGGCGAGCGTGAACGAGCCTTCCTCCGCAGCCAACGTGGCGTGGAACACGACCTGGAAGAGCAGGTCTCCGAGCTCCTCCTCCAGGTGCTCGACCCCGCCCGGCTCGTCGAGGTTCTCGATGGCTTCCAGCACCTCGTAGGTCTCCTCGAGCAGATGGCGGGTCAGCGAGCGGTGCGTCTGCTCGCGGTCCCACGGACAGCGCTCGCGCAGCGTGCGAACAAGCTCGGCGAAGCGCGCCACCTCGGCGGCGACGGCCGGGGCGCCGACCGGGAGGTACAGGGTGGTGAGGTGATCAGCGTCGACCTCGCGATCAAGGTCCTCCCACCGGATGACGCGCACCGACTCATCGGGCAGTCCCAGACGCTGCAGGACCACCACGTCATCGGGATGGTTCTCGCCGGCCGCCAGCTTGATGTCGGACAGGACGTCCTTGGCGTCGCACTGCGCGATCAGCAGCGGTCCTCGCTCCCCCGCCGCCTCGACGGCGAAGCGTCGGCCGTCGACGACGCGGACACCGGCCGCGACCGGGTCGACCCCCAGCCTCGTCCACGCCAGGTCGAGGAACGACAGGCCGGCGACGACCTCGACCGCAACGCGGTCGTCGGCCAGCAACAGCTCGACGGTTCTTTCGGCGACGAGGGGCGAGCCGGGGACCGCGTAGAGCACCTCGCCGGATTCACGTGCCGCTTCCGCCAGGGCGTCGGCGATCTCGGCGTAGACCTCGTCGATGGAGGCCGCCCGCTCGTATACCTCGTCGAAGCTGTGGGCGCCGGGCACCGCGGCCGCGGCCGGGTGCCGCGTCGTGCGCACGTAGCGCTCCGGGATACGGGCGATTGCCTCGGATGCGGCCCGCGTCAGAAGCTCGGGACCCGCCGGTCCCAGCCCCACGACGACGACCGCGGCCTCGGCCACGGGCTACTTCCTAGCCGCTGGGCGGGGGCGTCAGGGCGGGGACAGTTGTCGGCGTCTGGCTGGCGGGCGCCTGGGGTGCGTCGATCTCGGGCACCGGCTTGCTCTTGTTGAAGACGCCGAACTTGGGGTTCATCTTCACCTTCGCCTTCTTGAGGGCGTCGGTGAGCCACTGCTGCAACTGCTGGCCGCCGCCCTGGCCCATGGCCCGCTGGACCTCGTCCTTGGCCTGGTCGTAGGGCGCCACCTTGCGGGACGTGACCTTGATGATGTGGTAGCCGAACTGCGTTTGCACCGGTTGGCCGGCCTGGCCGACGGGCTGGGAGAAGGCGGCGTCGAGGAAGGGCTGGACGAGCTGGGCGTCCTTGAAGAAGCAGCCAACGTCGCCGCCCTTCTGGGCGCTTCCCGTGTCCTTGGACTCGGCCTTGGCGACAGCGGCGAAGTCCTCACCCTTGGCCAGCCGGGCCTCGAGCTCGGCCGCCTTTTGCGGGGTGTCGACGAGGATGTGGCTGGCGCACGCCTGAACGAACTGGTCCTGGTGGGTGTTGTAGTAGTCCATCGCCTTGGCCACGTCGGGCGTCGGCGTCAGTCCCTGGTTCAGGGCGATGACTTCGGCGAATCGCTGCTGCAGCTTGTCCTGGTACCACTTCGGGAACGCGTTGAACGTGTCCTGGCCGTTCACCTGCTGGATGACCACGCTCTTGGCCTGGTCGAGATTGGCGGGAGTGACCTTCAGCTTCCGCTTGACCACTTCTTGGTGGACGAGCTCGTAATCGAGGTCCTGGTTGAGGATGAAGGCCGTGAAGTCGGAGTTGAAGGTGCCGGTGCCCGAGCCCAGGATCTGCTTGCGGCTGGGGTCCATGGCGTCCAAATAGCGGGCGTTGCCCCGGATGGCCTTGAGCTCGTTGTCGACGTCGTGCTGCGCGATGCGGCTGCCGTTCACGATGAGCGCGTAGGGCTCGAGGGAGCCGCACGCCACGCCGACGACGGCGAGGAGCGCGACAAGGCCAACAAGAAGGCGTTTCACGGTGCCACGGAGACTACTGACGGCTCTTCGGCCGGAACCAGCTCACGAAGGACCTCAACGAGATAGGGGGCCGGGTCGGTTCCCCGTGGCAGCGGAAGCACCAGCTGCTCGAGGTCCTCCTTGTAGACAGCCTCCTTGTAGAGGCGCTGGAGACGGATCCGGCGGCTGGTGGGGAGCACGAGTGGCGCCAGGCGGGCCGTGCCCTTGGCCACCGTGGCCTCACGCACCCCGGCCCGTACGCACTCGGCCCGCAGGCGGGCGACGGCCAGCAGGGCCTCGGCCCGGGGCGGCACGGCGCCGTAACGGTCGAGCCACTCGGCCTCGATGTCGTCGACCTCTTCCTGGGTTGTCACCGCGGCCAGACGCCGGTAGGCCTCGAGGCGCAGCTCTTCCTTGGCGACGTAGTCGGGCGGGAGGTTGGCGTCGATCGCCAGGTCGAGCTTGACCTCCGCGGGCTCGCGCAGCTCCTCCCCCTTCAGCTCGGCCACCGCCTCGCTGACCATCTGCACATAGAGGTCGTAGCCGACGGCGGCGATGTGGCCGGACTGGTGCTCACCCAGCAGGTTGCCGGCGCCCCTGATCTCGAGGTCGCGCATGGCGATCTTGAAGCCCGAGCCGAGCTCAGTGTGCTCGCCGATCGTCTTCAGCCGCTCGTAGGCCTCTTCGGTGAGCGCCCGCTCGGGTGGGAAGAAGAGGTAGGCGTACGCCCGCTGGCCGGCCCGGCCCACGCGGCCCCGCAGCTGGTGGAGCTGGCCGAGCCCCATGAGGTCGGAGCGGTCGACGACGAGGGTGTTGACCGTCGGCATGTCGATGCCCGACTCGATGATCGTGGTGCAGACGAGCACGTCGTACTCGCCCTCCCAGAAGTCGAGCACAACCTTCTCCAGCAGGCCTTCGTCCATTTGCCCGTGGGCGACGGCGATGCGGGCCTCGGGGACGAGTTCCTTGAGGCGCGCTGACACGCGGTCGATGTCCTGCACCCGGTTGTGCACGAAGAACACCTGGCCTTCGCGCAGGAGCTCGCGCCGGATCGCCTCACCCACGGCCCGCTCGTCGTACTCGCCGACATAGGTGAGGATGGGCTGGCGCTCGGCCGGCGGGGTGTGCAGCAGGGTGAGGTCGCGGATGCCGGTGAGGCTCATCTCCAGCGTGCGCGGGATCGGCGTGGCCGTGAGTGTGAGGACGTCGACGTCGACCTTGAGCTGCTTGATGTTCTCCTTGTGGGTGACGCCGAAGCGCTGCTCCTCGTCGACCACGAGAAGACCGAGGTCCTTGAACTTGATGTCGCCGCTCAGCAGCCGGTGGGTGCCGATGACGACGTCGACGCTGCCGTCGGCCAGGCCGTGCACGACCTTGCGGGCGTGCGACGGCGTGAGGAACCGCGACAGCACCTCGACGCGAACCGGGTACCCGGCGAACCGTTCCGAGAACGTCTGGAAGTGTTGCTGAGCGAGCAGGGTGGTGGGCACGAGCACGGCCACCTGCTTGCTGTCCTGCACGGCCTTGAACGCGGCCCGGATCGCGATCTCCGTCTTGCCGAAGCCGACGTCGCCACAGACCAGCCGGTCCATCGGCGCCTGCGCCTCCATGTCCGACTTCACGTCGACGATCGCCTTCAGCTGGTCGGGCGTCTCCCGGTAGGGGAAGCCCTCTTCGACCTCGCGTTGCCATGGCGTGTCAGGGGCGAAGGCGTGGCCCTGGCTGGTGACTCGCCGCCGGTAGAGCACGACCAGCTCTTGGGCGATCTGTCGCACGGCGGCGCGGACCCGAGACTTGGTGCGCTGCCAGTCGGAGCCGCCCAGGCGGTGGAGCGTGGGCGTCTCGCCGCCCGTGTAGTGGCGCACGGCGTCGATCTGGTCGGACGGCACGTAGAGCTTGTCGCCGCCCTTGTACTCGAGGAGGAGATAGTCGCGCTCGAAGCCGCCGATGGCCCGCTTCACCATGCCGCCGTACTTGGCGACGCCGTGCTGGTGGTGCACGACATAGTCGCCGGGTTGCAGGTCCTCGAAGAATCCCTGGGCGTCGGTGCGCCGGGGCCGGGGCCGGCGGTGGGCCCGGCGCCGCCCGGTGACGTCGCTCTCGGCCAGCACCGCCAGCTTGGCGCTGGCGAGGACGAAGCCCCGCTCCAGCGGCTCGACCACGACCTGGCCGCCGGGCCGGGTCAGGTCGACGCCCTCGTCGTCCTCGACGACCGGGAACGACAGCCCGTTGTCGCGCAGGGTCGCGGCGACCCGCGCCGCCGAACCCTTGCCGTCGGCGGCCACGACGACGCGGTAGCCGTCGGCGAGAAGGTCGCCCAGGCGCTGGGCCAGACGGCTGGGATCGCCGTGGACCGGGTCCCAGCCCGCGGCGTCGACGGTGGGTGTGTTCGGGCTGTCGGGGACGGTCGTCACCGACCAGGCGGGCACCGCGGTGTGGGACAGAAGGCGATCGAACGGCAGGTGCAAGCGCGGGAACTCGCGCTCGGCCGGCGCACCCCACGTCTGGGCCAGCGACTGGGCGAGGTCGGCCTCCTCGGCCAGCACCTCGGCGGCCCGGTCGCGCATGCGCCTGGGTTCGATGAGCAACACCTGCGCCTCGGAGCCGAGCAGGTCGAACAGGGCGTGCTCGCCCTCGGTCAACCACGGCAGCCACGACTCCATGCCGTCGAACATCACGCCTTCGGCCAGCCGCTCCCACTGCTCGCGGCCCCAGGGCTCCTTGGCGACCAGGCGGGCGGCGCGCTCGCGCACCTCTTCGGTCGGCAGGAGCTCACGGCACGGGAAGAGTTCGGCACACTTGACGTCGGTGGTCGACCGTTGGTCGGACACCGAGAACTCGGTGAGCCGGTCGACCTCGTCGCCCCACAGGTCGATGCGCACCGGGACGTCGGCGGTCGAAGGGAAGACGTCGACGATCGAGCCCCGCACCGCGACTTCGCCGCGGTGCTCGACCTGGTACTCGCGCCGGTACCCGGCGGCGACGAGCCGCTCGACCAGCTCGGTCGGGTCGAGCACGTCGCCTGGTTTCACGACGATCGGTTCGACGTCTTCGACGTGGGGCCCGAGCCGCTGCACAAGGGCGCGGACCGACGCCACGAGGACCCGGGGCACGCGCTCGGGGTCGCGGAGTCTCCACATGGCCCGCAGGCGGCGGCCCATGGTGTCGACGCTGGGGCTCACCCGCTCGAAGGGCAGCGTCTCCCACGCCGGGAACACGTCGACCTCGTCGGCCCCGAGGAAGGCCCGCAGGTCGTGGGCGACGCGGTCGGCCTCGGTTGACGTCGGCACGGCGACGACCAGCGGGTGGCGCCCGCTCAGGTGGGCGAGGCCGGCAATGGTGATCGCCCGCGCCGGCTCAGGCACGGCGACAACCGCCGCGCTGGAACCGGCGAGCGCGGCCAGGGCCGGCTCGGCGCGCAAAAGCGGCGGAAGCGACGTCAGCTCCACCTGTTCAACCTACCCAGCGGGGCGAGCTAATCGGCCCGCGTGTTGAAGCGATTCATGGCCGCCTCGGGGCCTTCAGTGAGGATGGCCTCGACGGCGTCGGCCGCGACTTCGACGGCCACATCCAGGGCCTCTTTGTCGGACTTGCTGGGCCGGCGCAGGACGTGGTCGGCGCCCTGGCGCTTGCCCGGGGGCTTGTCGACGCCGATGCGCACGCGGACGAAACCGTTGTCGTGTAGGTGGGCCTGGATCGACTTCAGACCGTTATGACCGGCGGTGCCGCCCCCGATCTTGAGCTTGACCCGCCCGGTGGGCAGGTCGAGCTCGTCGTGGACGACGACGAGCTTTCGCAGATCCTCGATGCCGTGCCGGCGGAGGAGGGCCGTGACCGAGACGCCTGACTCATTGACATAGGTCTGCGGGAACGCGAGCACGACGCGCTTGCCGTCGATGCGAGCCTCGGCGACGAGGGCGCGTTCCTTGCCCCGCTTGAGTCGCTCGCCGTGCCGTTCCGCGAGCAGGGTCACAACGTCGGCCCCCAGGTTGTGACGGGTGCCGCCGTACTCCGACTCCGGATTGCCGAGGCCCACGACCAGCAGGTCGGCGGGCGTGCCTGTGCGGTCGGTGCCGCGCCGTCTGAGCAGAGCGGCTATTCGCCTCCGCCTTCGCCACCGCCGCCTTCGGACGACTGCTCGCCGCCGCCGTCCGCGGCAGCGCCGCCCTCGCCTTCGGCCGCGGCGGCACCCTCGGCGCCCTCCTCGCCCTCGGGGACTTCCTCGCCCTCGGCGGGCGCGGGCAGCTCTTCGGCGGCAGGGGGCTGACCGACGACGACCGCTTCCTCGGGATCGACCTCGGTCTCGACCCCGCTCGGCAGCTTCAGGTCGCCGACGCGCACGGCCTCGCCGATGATCAGGCCCGAGATGTCGGCTTCGAGGCCGGACGGGATATCCATGGGCTTGGCCTTGATGGAAAGGCTGAACAGCTGCTGCTCGACGATGCCGTCGTTCTGGTTGACCTCGATGGCCTCGCCCACGAGGGTGATGGGCACGTCGGCGGTGACAATCTCGTCGCGCCGCACGATCACGAAGTCGACGTGGTCGACGGTGCCCTTCACCGGATGGCGCTGGAGCTGGCGGGCCATGGCCAGGTGCGACTCGCTAGCGACCTGCAAGGTGATCAGGGCGTTGAGCCCGGCGTCGCCCGTGAGCGCGGTGCGCAGCTCGCGGCTGTCGACGCTGAGCGCCATGGGGTCGGTGCCGTGGCCGTACAGCACGGCCGGCACCTTGCCGGCGGCGCGCAGACGGCGCGCAGGTCGGCTACCGACGGGTCGGCCGAGCTCTGCTGTGATCGTGACTTCTTCCACGGGCGCGTTCCTGACAGAGTCGTGCGGGGGACGACCGTCAGTTTAGGCCCTACGCCTGATTCTCTCCTCCGAAGATCTCCGAGACACTCGTGTCTTCGAAGACGGCGTCGAGGGCATCGGCCACGATCTGGGCCACTGAGAGGACCTCGATCTTGTCGAAAATGCGGCTGTCCTCGATGGGGAGCGTGTTCGTGACGATGACCTTGGAGATCGACGAGTTCTTGAGGCGGTCGATGGCCGGGTCGGAGAGCACGGCGTGGGTGGCCATGGCGTAGACCTCGGCCGCGCCGTACTTCACCAGCTGCTCGGCCGCCGCGCAGATGGTGCCGGCGGTGTCAATCATGTCGTCGATGAGGACGCAGACGCGTCCATTGACCTCACCGACCACGTTGAGGGCCTCGACCTGGTGCTTGCTGCCGCGCGGCCGGCGCTTGGCCACGAACGCCAGATCGGCGTTGAGGTGCTGAGAAAAGCGTTCCGCCACCTTCACCCGGCCGGCGTCGGGAGACACGATTACGACGTCGCCGTCGATGTTGTCGTGGATGTAGTCGGTGAGGACCGGCATCGCCGTGAGGTGGTCGACGGGGCCGTTGAAGAAGCCCTGGATCTGGCCCGAGTGCAGGTCGACACTGACGATGCGGTTGGCGCCCGCGACGCGCAGGAGGTCGGCCAGGAGACGGGCCGTGATCGGCTCGCGGCCGGAGGCCTTGCGGTCCTGGCGGGCGTAGCCGTAGAAGGGGCAGACGGCGGTGATGCGCTTGGCCGACGCCCGCTTGGCGGCGTCGATCATGATCGCCTGCTCCATGATCGAGGTGTTCACGGGGCGAGCGTGGCTCTGCATGATGAAGACGTCGGAGCCGCGAACGGACTCGCCGAAGCGGCAGTGCAGCTCGCCGTTGGCGAACTCGGAGAGGTTCGCCTCGCCCAGCTTCACGTCGAGACACTTCGCGATCTCTTCGGCGAGCGGGAGGTTGGATCTGCCACTGAAGAGCTGGAGGCGCTTCTTCGTCACCAGCTCCATGCCAAGTCTCCCCTCAACCGCTGTCGTCGTCGCCGCCACTTGCAGTGTAGAACGCGCCCGTTCGCAGGCCCGGGGGCACGTGGCTCCCCGCCGGCAAGGACGAGAACGGGCCAACGACGGCGCCCGCACCGACCTCGGCGTGCTCACCCACGGTCTGCTCGACGATGGCGCCCTCACCCACGGCGCAGTCGGTGAGACGAACGTCGGGCCCGAGACGGGCGCCGGGGCCGACGACGGTGTCGCCCTGCAGCATGGTGCCCGGGAAGAGGGTGACGTCGGCCGCCAAGCGCACGGAGGCGTCGACGTAGGTGCGGTCGGGATCGAGCATGGTGACGCCGCGCCGCATCCAGCGCTCGTTGATGCGCTCGCGGAGCACCGCTTCCGCGGCCGCGAGCTGGGCCCGGTCGTTGACCCCCGCCGTCTCGAGAGGGTCGTCGGCGACCATCGACACGACCTTGTAGCCCGCGTCGTGCAGCACGGCGACGACGTCGGAGAGGTAGTACTCACCCGCGGTGTTCTCGGGGCTCAGCCGCCGCAAGGCCGGCGCCAGCAGGCTCCGCCGGAAGCAGTAGATCGATGTGTTGACCTCTTCGATCTCGCGCTCTTCCTCGCTGGCCAGAGCGTGCTCGACGATGCGGCTGACGCGCTCGTCCTTGTCGTGCACCACGCGCTCGTGGCCACCAGGCTGGTCGAGGTGGGCCGAGAGCACGGTGCAGGCGGCCTCGGCCTCGCGGTGGTCGCGCACGAGAGCAGCGAGGGTTGCCGGGCGCAGCAGCGGCGTGTCGCCCGGAAGCACGACGATGTCGCCGTCGTCGGACTCCTCGAGGTCGTCGGGGAAGGCGGTGAGGGCCACCGACGCTGCGTCGCCTGTGCCGCGCGGCACATGCTGCTCGACGAAGTCGAGGATGAGATGGGGCGGCGCCTGCTCCTGCAGGGTCTTGGTCACACGCTCGGCACCGTGTCCGACAACGACCACTGCTCTTTCCACCGGCAGTTCGGAAAGCGCATCGAGCACGTGCAGCAGCATCGGCCGACCGCAGAGCACGTGCAGCGGCTTCGGCCTCGCAGACCGCATCCGGGTGCCTTCCCCGGCCGCCAGCACCACGGCAGTCAGCGGACGGTTTCTGCTCATGCACCTGTTCTACCCCGAGATCAGCTCCAGCGGGGGGAGGGCTCGGGGGGGAGGAATCGAACCCCCATTCTCAGGACCAAAACCTGATGTCTTGCCGTTAGACGACCCCCGACCGCGTCCAGCCTACGACGCCGTGTTCTTTGCGGATTTGTGACGGCTATGCCGTCACAAATCCGCAAAGAAGGTCGGCTGTTGGGCGCCTGGTTACTTGCCCGCTACCCTGACGACCACATGGGTTCGCTGATCAAGAAGCGCCGCAAGCGCATGCGGAAGAAGAAGCACAAGAAGATGCTTAAGGCGACCCGCTGGCAGCGTCGAGCCGGCAAGTAGCTCTTACACCGACCGCCCCGAGGGGCGGTCGGTTCGCGTAACCACGACGTCCGGCACTTCCGGGTGGGCGCCTTCGACGAACCAGGTGGAACCGCTGCCGGCCAGTCTCGGCGTACGACCGGTGGCGTTGCCGAGTTGATCGCGCCAGGTCGCCAGTCGGGGCTCGACCGCGAGCGCGGCGGGCTCGAGGTCGTTGCCGTTGTCCCCGGTGGGACCGCCGAGCTCGTCCCACCTGGCGTACACCGCCGCCGTCGACACGGAGATCGGCGGCGTGAGCAACGTGAATCGACGCGACTCCACCGGCAGCGGCTCGATGAGCTCGCCGACGCCCTGCACGCGTGCGCGACCGCCCACAAGACAAAACGGCACGTCGGCGCCCAGCGAAAGGGCAACCGACAGGTCTGAGCACCCCGCCCACCGCAACACCGCGGCCGCGTCCGCAGACCCGCCGCCCAACCCGGCGCCCACCGGGATGCGCTTCTCGAGGCGCACGAACGCCTGTTGACCCACCGCCTCCAGCGCCCGCGCGATCAAGGTGGGCTCGAAGCGGGGCGACGGAACGAGCGGGACCACCTCGACACCTTCGCCGGGACCGAACAGCAGCGTGTCGGCCAACTCGAGCGTGACCATCTCGGCGTCGAGCAGGTGGTAGCCGTCCTGGCGCCGACCGGTGACGCGCAGCGACAGCGTCAGCTTGGCCGGGGCGTGCTCGACGCGCATCGGGTCAGTCTCGCCCACTGCTCGAGCGACAGCTCCTCGGGACGGGCCGTTGGGGCGACGCCGGCGGCTTCGAAGCACGAATCGTCGACCAGCCCGGCCAGCGACCGCCGCAGCATCTTGCGGCGCTGGCCGAAGCCCGTGTCGACGAGCGAGAAGAGCGCGGCGCGGTCGACGTCGACCGGCAACGTCGGATGGCGGTCGATCCGGACGAGCGCGGACTCCACCTTGGGCTTCGGCACGAACACGGTCGCCGGCACGCGGCCGACCGTCGACGGCGAGGCCCAGTACTCGACCTTCACCGAGACGCCGCCGCGCCCGGGAGCACCGGCAGCAGCGACCAAGCGCTCCGCCACCTCCCGCTGCACCATCACCAGCATGCGGACGATGCCGGGCGCCCCCAGCAACAGGTCGAGGATGAGTGGCGTGGCGATGTTGTAGGGGAGGTTGGCGACCAGCACCCACTCCCCGTCCCCAAGCAGCGCCGGCCAGTCCAGCCGGAGAGCATCGGCCTCGACAACGTCGACCCCCTTTCCTTCGACAACAGTGCGCAGGACCGGCACGAGATAACGGTCGGCCTCGATCGCGGTCACCGAGGCACCGGTCTCGGCCAGAGCCAAGGTCAGCGACCCCAGTCCGGCGCCCACCTCGACGACGCGGTCACCGGGGCCGACCTCGGCCAGGCGGGCGATGCGACGGACGGTGTTCGGGTCGGTGACGAAGTTCTGGCCCAGAGCGCGGCTGGGCCGGAGGCGGTGCCGCTCGAGGAGGTCGAGCACCTCCCCACGGGTGAGGGTCACGCCCTCATTTCACCAACTGATGGTGACCTGCACGACTCCCTGGCTCAGTGGGGCCAGCTTCGTGAACACGTCTTTGGCCAGGTCGATGATCATCCCGTCCGCGAACGGCCCGCGGTCGCTCACCGTGCACGTGGCCGTCGCGCCGTTCGATGCCCTGATCGTGACGACGGTTCCCATCGGCAGTGTTCGGTGCGCGCACGTGCCGGGCGGAGCGGCGTCGTACCACGTGGCCCCGCCGCCCTGACTGCGCCCCGACGGGGCGGGCGCCGCCGACCCCGACCCTGATGACGCCGGCTTGGGGGCCGGCTTCGGCGGCGCGGCCGCCGGCTTCGGCGCACGCTTCACTGTCGTCGTCGTGTGCCGGGCAACGGTCGTCGGCGGCGCCGTCGACGTCGTCACGCGCGACCGCGCTGCAAGTGGGGTGTACTTGACGGAGGCGAGCGTCGTCGGAGGAGCCGGGGCTTGCGTCGTCGCAGGGGCGGCCGCCTGGTCACTCGAAGATGACTCGGGCGCCGAGGCCGACACCGTCAGCGCCGCCCCGAGGGCATGAGGCGGCGACGAGGACGGGGGTGCTCCCGCATGCATCAGCGCCAGCGCGGGCGCCGCGGCCATGGCAGCACAAAGGGCTACGGGGACGGCAAGGCGCGCCTTCCTGGACCCGCGTGTCGTCAGAACTCCACCTCTCGTGAAAAAACGCCGGGGCCGCCCGTCCTCCGCTCCAGTTCTTGAAGCGCTCCCAGCGACGTTTTTTAGGGAACCTGCTTCGAACCTACGAGAGCCGTCCTGTGGATAGCAAACCTGGGCAAAACGGACAGCGGACGGCCTCAGTCGAGCCCGAATACCCGGGCCGTGTTTGCCCAGGTCGCGCCCTCGATCTCGGCGACTGAAACGTTCGTTACAGCGGCCACGGCCTCACCCACGACCTTCACCCAGGCCGGCCGGTTGGGCTGACCCCGGTGCGGGACGGGCGCCAGGAAGGGGGCGTCGGTCTCGACCAGAAGACGGTCGAGTGGGCACAGCGCGGCTGCAGCCCGCACGTCGTCGGCGCCCTTGAATGTCACGATGCCGCTGAAGGACAGGTAAGCGCCGGCATCGAGGCCCCGGCGCGCCTCGTCGGGCCCACCGGTGAAGCAGTGCAAGACGGTGCGCGCCGGCACGCCTTCAGTGTCGAGGATGGCGAAGGTGTCGTCCCATGCTTCGCGCGTGTGCACCACGAGCGCGAGATCCGCCTCAAGCGCCAACGCGATCTGCTCGGCGAACACGCGCCGCTGCACCTCACGCGGCGAGTGGTCGTAGTGGTAGTCAAGGCCGCACTCGCCGACCGCGACCACCTTCGGCTCAGCCAACAAGGGAACGATGCCCTCGACGCCTTCGGTCGCGTCGTGGGGATGCACGCCGACCGTCGCCCACACGTTGTCGGCTCGGTGCGCGACGTCGATCGCTTTGCGCGACTCCTCAGTGTCGGTGCCGATGGTGATCACGCGCTCGACACCATCGGCCCGCGCCTCGTCGACCGCCTCGATGCCCACGCCCTCGTACTGGACGTGGCAGTGTGAGTCAGCCCACGGCACTTAGTCGGCCTGTTTGCGCGGAAAGAGCGGCTGGCCCTTCTCGACCGGCAATGCGCCCGGGTACCCGCCCCACCGGGCGGCGTCGGGAAGACGCTGGTCGGCGGGCGACCCCGACAATCCGATGCGGCGCCAGATCTCCGCCGTCGTCGACGGCATGGCCGGCCAGGCCAGCACGGCGACGATCCGCAACGCCTCCAACGCGTCACCCATGACCGCGTCGACCCCCGGTCCCG
>DASZJL010000045.1:0-23430 GCA_035948135.1 Acidimicrobiales bacterium
GCCGACTCGATGTCGAGCACGCCCGCCAAGAACTGGGGCTGGTTGCCGACGATGCCGACGGGGTGGCCGTCGAGGCGGGCGAAGCCGCAGACGAGATTCTGGGCCCAGTGCGGGAAGTATTCGTAGAAGTCGCCGTCATCGACGATGGTGGTGATGACACGCTTCATGTCGTACGGCTGACGCGCGCTCGCCGGTATGAGGTCGTACAGCTCAGGCGTACGCCGCTCCGGCTCGTCTGAGGGCTGGAACCAGGGCGGTTCCTCGAGGTTGTTGGCCGGAAGAAACGACAGCAGGTAGCGGACCTCGTCGAGACACGTCTTCTCGTCGGGCGTCACGAAGGTCGCCACGCCCGACTTGGTGGCGTGCGTCATCGCCCCGCCCAGCTCCTCGAGGGTGACGTCCTGGCCGGTCGCCGCCTTCACCACATCGGGACCGGTGATGAACATGTGCGACGTCTCCCGCACCATGTAGATGAAGTCGGTCATCGCCGGGCTGTAGACCGCACCGCCCGCGCACGGCCCCAGGATCACGCTGATCTGGGGGACGACGCCCGAGGCTCTGACGTTGCGGTGGAAGATCCCGCCGTACATGGCGAGAGAGACGACACCCTCCTGGATGCGGGCGCCGGCGCCGTCGTTGAGACCGACGAACGGCACGCCGACGGACATGGCGAGATCCATGACCTTGTGGACCTTTTCGGCGAACACCTCACCGAGGGAGCCGCCGAACACCGTGAAGTCCTGGGAGAACACGCAGACCTTGCGGCCGTCGACCGTGCCCCACCCCGTGATGACGCCGTCGGTGTAGGGACGCTCGTCGATGCCGGGCGCTCGAGAGCGGGCGAGCTGGTCGAGCTCGACGAACGATCCGTCGTCCAGCAGGTAGTCGATGCGCTCGCGGGCGGTCAGCTTGCCCTTCGAGTGCTGACGCTCGACGGCCCGCTCCGAGCCGGCGTGCAGCGCCTGTTCCTTTCGCTTGGCGAGCTCTTCGAGCCGCTCCTGCATGGGGTGGTCGGCCATCGGGCTGGAGGCTACCGGGGGCCTGTCGTCGGGGCGCAGACCGGTTGAGGGTCCCCCCGCCCCGCCGCGGCCGCTGGGAGAATTCGGACTGGTGGGACGAAAGGCGAGGTTCGTCCACGCCTGCGGTGCGGGCGCGTGGCTTTCGGCGTCGCCGCGCGTCCAGACCCTTGTCGCGGCCCACGTCGCGGTCGTCCTCGGGGCCGGGCTGCTGGCCGTCGGCGTCCACCAGCGACGCGACGTGAGAAGCGAGCCCTTGGCTCTGGCCGCGGCGACGGGGCCGGGGTCGCCGCCAGTTGAGTTGGCCAGCGCATCCGCGCCGCGCCTCACCAAGGCCCCGGCCCGGCCGGCGGCTGCCAAGCAACGGGCCAAGCCGGCCCGCCGACGGTCAGCCCCGCCGCCACCCAGGGGATGGGCGTATTGGTCGGCTCGCATCCGTGGCTGCGAGAGCCACGGGCGCCCCGACGCGCCAGCCGACTACCAGGCCCAGAACCCGCAGAGCTCGGCGAGCGGCGCGTACCAGATCACCGACACGACATGGGCCGGCCGGTACGGGGTGAGCCACGCGTCCGACGCCACGCCCGAGCAGCAGGAGGCCGCGGCCGCCGACCTGTACCGCCGCCACGGCAAAGCCGACTGGATGGCCTCGGCGCCCTGTTGGCGCAGCGAATAGCCGAGACCTAGTCGGGCTCGGCCACAGCCTCGTAACGGCGCAGCAGGGCATCGGCGTTGAGCCGTTCGCAGATCCCGGCCAGGTCGGCCGTCGGACCGCGCCACCGCATGCCGTCGACAGAACCAACGTCGGCGTCGGTTCGGAGCGTGGCGAGGTCGCGGAACAAGAGCGCGTCGTCCATGCGCTCGACCAACACGCCCGCCAGGCGCTTGGCACCGGAGACGCGGACGTCCCAGCGTTCACCGCGGGCCGGGATCGCCTCGACGTGCTCGTAGCGACGCAGCACGGCGGCCGCCGACTTGGCGCCCCAGCCCGGGAGACCGGGGAAGCCGTCGGCGCTGTCGCCGACGAGGCCGAGCCAGTCCGGGATCGATTCGGGCAGCACGCCGTACTTCTCGCGGACGGCAGCTTCGTCGAGCACGAGCTTCTTGCGAACGTTCACCTGAACCACGCGTGCGTCGCGCACGCACTGGGCCAGGTCCTTGTCGACGGTGTGGATCCGCACCTGTTCGACCGTCGGGTCGGCGTCGGCCATGGCCGCCGCCGCTGCCAACGCGTCGTCGGCCTCCTGCTCGACCATCGCCCACACGGTCACGCCGGCGGCGCGCAGCGCCTCCTCGAGCAGCGGGAACTGGACGAGCAGGTCCTCGGGCATCCCCGCGCTCGACTTGTATCCCGGCCAGATCTCGTTGCGGAACGACTCGATGACGTGATCGGTGGCGACGCCGATGTGGGTCGCGCCCTCCTCGAGCATGGCGACGACGGACGTCAGCACGCCGCGCGTGGCGGCCGTCCGAGACCCGGCCTCCCGCACCGCCGACGGCAGGCCGTAGTGATGGCGGAACAGCTCGTACGTCCCGTCGATGAGGTCGACCTTCACGAGGGGCAGGTTGGCATACCTGGGACGGTCTTAGAGGGCTCGGAGCAACAGGAGCACGCCCATGCCGACCACCAACGTGAGAAGGGTGCTGCGCGTCCGCCACGCGATCAGACCCGCCGCTACGCCGGCCAAGAGCCGGGCCTGGGTCACGTCCAGATGGCCGGACGGCCGGAGGAGGGCAGGGGCGACGAGCGACGCCAGCGCGGCCGGCGGGATCTGCCGCAGCACGCGCTGGAGCCATGGTGAAAGGGTCGTCAGTCGGTGGGCGAAGCCGAGGAACGAGGCGCGCATCGCGTACGTGCCGGCGCCGGCCAGGAGAATGGCGGTCCACACCCGGCTCACGACCGGCGTGCCTCTGCGATTGCCCCGGCGACGATGCCCACGGCGGCGCCGGCAACGATGTACAACTCGCCTGCCCCAAGCTCGGCCGCGGCGACAGCCGCCGCGCCACCCGCCGCCGCGGCCACGACCGCCGGCACCGACGTCAGCGTTGGGACGAGCAGGACGAGAAAGACCAGAGGTATGGCGAAGTCCAGGGGGACGTCGGCGGGTACGGCCGAACCGACGAGGGCGCCGACAATCGTCGAGATCTGCCAGACGACCCACAGCGTCACCGCCGCTCCCAGGTAGTACGACAGGCGACCGGCGCGGTCGCTGTGCTCAATCTTCCAGCGGGTGATGCAGACGGCGTAGGCCTGGTCGGTGAGGAAGTACGAAGCGAGGAGTCGCCGGCGGGTCGTCTCGTGCGTCAGCTCGGGCGCAAGCGACGCCGAGTACAGGAGGATCCGGAGGTTGATCGTCCACGCCGCCACGGCGGCCACGAGCGCCGAGCCGCCGCTGGCCAACGCTTGCAGGACGGCGAGCTGCGAGGCGCCGGCGAAGATGATCGTCGACGAACCGACCGCGGCGGCGATGCCGAAGTGGTCGGAGACAGAGGTAGCACCGACCACGAGGCCGAACGGCACGATGCCGATCAGCATCGGCGCGACCGCTCGGGCGCCCGCCCGCACCTCCTGTCGAGACATGTCCGATCATGCCTCGCGGGTCGTGACTACCCGGGGGGCGTCAGTGCGCGGGCGGGCCGATGTTGGGTCAGGCGCGCTCGAGCAGGACCACCGGGATCTGGCGGCTGGTCTTCTGTTCGTACTCGGCGAAGCCGGGCATCAGCTGCTTCTGCTTCTCCCAGATCGGGGCCCGCTCCTCGTCCTCGAGGACCCGAGCCCTGACGTCGATCGTGTCGGTGCCGACCTCGATCGTCACGTCCGGGTTGACCGTCAGGTTGTGGAACCAGGCCGGGTTCGTCGGGGCGCCTCCCTTGGAGGCGAAGACGGCGAAGGCGTCGCCGACGGGCTGGTACACCACGGGGTGGACGCGGTCCTCGCCGGTCTTGGCGCCGCGGGTGTGGAGGATAAGCATCGGCGCACCATCGAATCCGCCGCCCACCTTGCCGTCGTTGGCCCTGAACTCCTCGATGACCTTTGCGTTCCAATCGCTCATGGCTCAGCAAACGAGATTGCGTCGACAAGTATTTCCTGACCGCTACGGTCTCGCCCGGGGGTGGTGCTGATGCGTCCAGCGGTTCGTCGGTATCGGTCGTTGGTCTCTGACAGCGGGCGCTGGGACGGCTTCGAGTTCCGCGACGACGACATCGTGATCTCCACGCCGCCCAAGTGCGGCACGACGTGGATGCAGATGTTGTGCGCGCTGCTGATCTTCCAAGATCCGGCGTTGCCGCGCCGCCTTACCGAGCTCTCTCCGTGGGTCGACATCCAAACCGAAAAGCTCTCCGACGTCCTCGCCGCCCTCGACGCGCAGGAGCACCGGCGCTTCATCAAGAGCCACACGCCCCTCGACGGGCTTCCCTTCGACGAGCGTGTCACGTACATCTGTGTCGGCCGTGACCCGCGCGACGTTGGCGTGTCGTGGGACAACCACTTTGAGAACTTGAACCTCTCCGTCTTCATCGAGGCCCGGGCCGCGGCCGTCGGTCTCGATGACCTCGGCGAGGTCATGCCCGATGGACCGCCGCCGCACCTGGAGGATCCTCGTGAGCGGTTCTGGCTCTGGGTGGACGACGACGCGCCGGCCGAGAAGATGCTGGCCGGGCTCAAGAGCACGCTCCACCACCTCTCGACGTTCTGGGACGCGCGGGATGAGCACAACGTCGTGCTCTTCCATTACGCGGACCTCGAGGCCGACCTCGAAGGTGAGATGCGGCGACTGGCCGCCGTCTTGGGGATCGAGGTGGACGAAGCCCTCATGCCCGAGCTGGTCGAGGCCGCCACGTTCGAACGGATGCGCAACCGGGCCGACACACTCGCGCCACAGGTGAAGGTCGACGGGTTCTGGAACGACAGCGACCGCTTCTTTCACGTCGGATCCAGCGGCCAGTGGCAGCAGTTCTTCGGAGCGGGGGATGTCGAGCGCTACGAGGCCCGGGTGCGCGAGGTGGCGGCGCCGGATCTGGCGGCCTGGGCCCACGCAGGCACGCAGACCCTCGAAACCGCCTAACGCCCGGGCCGGCGTCGATGCCGGTGCTCCCAGCACGCGTGGTGCCAGTGGCGGCGAAGGTCGGGCGCCTGCTTCGGCACCACCACGGTGTGGCCGGTGCCGGGCTCGATGGGCTGGTTACAGCCCGGGCAGACGTACCGGCGCCGGGCCTGGTACGGCTGGACCCGGCTGACCTCGAGATCGTCGTCCTCGTCTATTCCTGCACCAGCTCGATCAGGGTGCCGAACGCGGTCTTCGGGTGCAGGAAGGCGACGGTCGTGCCACGGCTGCCGGTGCGGGGATGCTCGTCGACGACGCGGGCGCCCTGCGCCTTGACGTCTTCGAGCACCTCTTCGGTGCTGTCGACGCGGTAGCCGATGTGGTGGATGCCCTCGCCGTTCTTCTCCATGTACTTGGCCAGAGGTGAGTCGTCCCGGAACGGCGTCAGTAGTTGGATGTACGAGTCGGCCACCTTGATGAGCGCCTCGTCGACCCCGTCGCTCTCGATGCGTTCGCGGTGAGCGACCGTTGCGCCGAACATCTTCTCGTACCACTCGACGACAGCGTCGAGGTCGCGCACGGCGATGCCGACGTGGTCCAGCTCGGTGAGCTTGCCGCTGCTCGCGTGCGCGTGTGCGTCGCCCACCTAGATCAGGCCCTTCACCGAGTCGGGCATGTCCTCGGTGACGCGGATGATCGGGATCCCGGTCTGTGTGTTCTGGTACATCTCGTGGAACGCACGGGGGAGATCTTCGAAGGCGTAGATCTCCTTGTGCACCGTCGGTTTGAACACCTTGCCGTACAGCTCGGTGGCGGCGTGGCAGCCGAAGATCGTCTCGTAGTGGGTGTGGTCGAGCGTCACCTGCTTCACCGACATGAGCGTGGAGTTGTATTCGACGACTTGACTGAGCTGCCACCCTGCGCTCGTGTTCACGCCTTCGCGCGCCGCGACCGCCAATCCGGCCGGGAAGACCGGGCCGCGGAGCATGTCGCACACGACGTGCATGTCGACGCCGTTGGTCAGCTGGGTGACGTGCTTGCGGAAGGCCTTCACGTCGTCCTTGCCCTTGAAGCGGTTGAACTGCTTCTGGTCGATGCCGACGATGCCGAACTTCTCGAGCGCCGCTCGACGCTCGGGACTGCCAGAGCAGAAGTAGGCGTTGTGGCCCTCGGCCCGCGCCAGTTGGAGGAACAGCTCGGAGACGCCGCCACCGAAGCCCAAGACGTTGATGACGGCCTGTCGTTCGACCGGCACCTTCAAGCGGTAGATGCCGAGGGCCCGCCGCCACATGTGATAGGCGGTGGGCGCCCGCAGGGGCAGGGCGGCGATCTCCCACAAGTTCAGGCCGGACTCGAGCGGCGCCTTGATCAGCTGCCAGTCGCCGACGACGGACTCCTCCGCGTACCAACCGACGGACTCGGGCTGGTCGTACGCCCAGATGCGCTTGGGGAAGCCGAACTCGTCGGGCTCGCCGTTGCAGTGGGTGATGACGACGTCGCCGGGCTGGAAGTCGGTGACCAGATCGCCGACCTCGATGACCTCACCGAGTGCAGAGTTGCCGGGGAAGATGGTGCCGCCTCGCGCCTCGGCGATGTTCACGGTGTCGGCGGTGGCCGCGTGGGCGATGTTGTGCTCGGCCGACACGGCCAGGATGCGCATGTGGACGTCGCTGGGACCGAGGTCGGGCAGGTCGATCTTGTCGAGCTGGACGACCTTGGAGATGTCCATCTTCTCGGGGTCGCCACCCACCCGCTCTCGCTCGCGGGCGACCGCCTCGGAGGTAATGGCATAGGCACGGACTGTTCGCGGCATAGGTGTGCAAAGTAGTGGCCCACCTAGACTCGCTTCACAGTCGTCGTCTTGGAGGTTGGTAATGCCCGGTTCCGTCATCGTCTCCGGTGCCCGTACGCCCATCGGCAAGCTGTCGGGGACGCTTGCCTCGTTCACCGCCATGGACCTGGGTGGGCTGGCCATCAAGGCGGCCCTCGAGCGGGCCGGTCTGTCACCTGAGGACGTCGACTATGTGCTCATGGGCCATGTGCTGCAGGCCGGCCAGGGCCAGATCACCGCTCGCCAGGCGGCGGTGAAGGCGGGCATTCCCATGACCACGCCGGCCACGACGGTGAACAAGGTTTGCCTGTCGGGCCTCAACACCGTGTACCTGGCCGACCAGATGATCCAGGCCGGCGACGCCGACATCGTCATCGCCGGCGGCATGGAGTCGATGACCCGGGCGCCCTACCTGCTGCCCGAGGCCCGGGCCGGCTACCGCATCGGCGACAAGACCGTCGTCGACGCCATGCAGTACGACGGCCTGTTCTGCGCCTTCGACGTGTGCGCCATGGGCACCGGCACCGAGAAGTACAGCAAGGCCAAAGGCATCGCCCGCGACAAGCAGGACGAGTTCGCGGCGACGTCGCACGAGCGGGCCGCCACCGCGGCCAAGGACGGCCGCTTCGACGAGGAGATCGTCTCGGTGTCGATCCCCCAGCGCAAGGGCGACCCCATCCTGTTCGAGACCGACGAGGGTGTGCGCCCGGGCACGACGGCGGACACGCTCGGCAAGCTGAAGCCGGCGTTCGAGGCCGACGGCACGATCACCGCCGGCAACGCCTCGCAGATCTCCGACGGCGGCTCCGCCATCGTGATGATGTCTCGGGCTGCAGCCGACCAGCGGGGCATCTCGCCCCTGGCCGAGCTGATCTCGTACGGCCAGGTCGCCGGTCCGGACCCCTCGCTGCTGCACCAGCCCTCGCGGGCGATCAAGGCCGCGCTGGCCAAGATCAACAAGGACGTGAAGGACGTCGACCTCTTCGAGCTCAACGAGGCCTTCGCCGCCGTCGGCCTGGCATCGATGGACGACCTCGGCATCACCGACGAGATCACCAACGTCAATGGCGGCGCCATCGCTCTGGGCCACCCCATCGGCATGTCCGGCAACCGCGTCCTTCTCCACCTGGTCAACGAGCTGCGCCGCCGCGGTGGCGGCACCGGCGCTGCTGCGCTCTGCGGCGGCGGCGGCCAGGGCGACGCCGCCATCATCCAGACGCTCTAATCCCTCTGCGTTCTTTGCGGATTTCGACGGCATAGGCGCGAGGAATCCGCAAAGAAGGTGAAGCTCTAGGCCTCCACCTCTCGGCGGCCTTCGAGGGCGCGGCCGAGGGTCAGCTCATCCGCGTACTCGAGGTCGCCGCCCACCGGGAGGCCGCTGGCGATGCGCGTCACCGAGAGCCCGAGGGGCTTGAGGAGGCGAGCCAGGTACATCGCGGTCGCCTCGCCTTCGAGGTTGGGGTTGGTGCAGAGGATGACCTCTTTGATGCCTTCGGCGTCGACGCGGGTGAGCAACTCCTTGACGCGCAGCTCCTCAGGGCCGATGCCCTCGATCGGGCTGATGGCGCCCTGGAGCACGTGGTACAGACCGTGGAACTCCTGGGTCTTCTCGACCGCGACGATGTCTCTCGGTTCCTCGACGACGCACACGATCGTCGGATCGCGGCGTTCGTCGCGGCACATCTCACAGAACTCGCCCTCGGACACGTTCCAGCAGCGCCGGCAGAACGAGATGCGGGCCTTGACCTCGATGATGGCCTGGGCCAGGCGTTCGGCGTCTTCCTTCGGCAGCTTCAGCAGGTAGAAGGCGATGCGCTGAGCCGACTTGGGGCCGACGCCGGGCAGGCGACCGAGCTGGTCGATCAGATCTTGGACGGGGGCCGCGTACACGCAGTTGGGCGCTGCTACCCGAGGAGGCCGCCGAGGCCGCCCAGGTCGAGGCCGCCCATGGCCTGCTGGGAGAGCTCGTTCACCTTGCCCACGGCGTCGTGGATGGCGGCCAGCACGAGGTCTTCGAGCATGGCAACGTCGTCGGGGTCGACGGCGTCGGGCTGGATGTGCACCGACTGGAACTCCATGCCGCCGGTGACGGTGACCTTGACCACGCCCCCGCCCGCCTGGCCCTCGACGACCTGCTCGGCGGCCGCCGCCTGAGCCTCCATCAGCTGCTCCTGCATCTTCTGGGCCTGCTTCATCAGGTCGTTCATGTTGGGCTGCTTTGACGACACGGGCTCTCCTACTCCTCGACTACTTCGGCGCCCTCGAATGCCTGCATGACGTGGTCGATGGGCGAGGCTACTGCCGCGGGGGTGGCATCTCTGAGCTCTTCGACGTCGATGGTGACGTCCTCCTCAACGGCGTCGGGCGGCGGTGCGGTCGAGACCTCGTCGACGATGAGGCGCAGTGGCACAGTCCGTCCGAACTCGGCGGCCAAGGCGGCCTCGACGTCGGCGCGGACGCGCTCGCACCGCTCCATGTGCACCTTGTTGGGAAGGGCATACACGGCCGCGGCGCCGTCGACCTCGGTGAACCGGCCCGACTTGTAGAGGGCCTTGGCCTTGGGCGTGAGCGCGTCGAGAACCCGGTCGCCCCACGCCAGCGTGAGCTCGTCGCGGCTCGGGAGGTCGGCCTTGGCCGTCGGGTTCGAGGCCGCCTTGGTCGGCGGCTTGGGCGCCGGTGGCGCCGGGTTGCCACTGTTCTTGGAAGGAGGCGGAGGCGGCGGCTTGCGGACCGCCTTGCGGGCCTCGGCGACCGCGGGCGCGTGGGTGCTCTCGCCCGCGCCCCGCTCGAGGCGTTCGAGGCGCTCGACCAGGGCCGCGGGGGACGTGTCGGCGTCGGGCCGGCACAGCCGCACGAGGGCGACCTCGAGTGTCACCCGCGGATCCGGCGACTCGCGCATGTCGATCAGCGCCTCGCCGAGCGTCTCCATCGCCCGCACGGTGGCCGGCGCGCCCAGCCGGCGGGCCTGGTCGGCCAGCCGGTTGATCTCGTCGTCGGGCAGGCCCGCGAGGTTGGGCGCCATGGTGGCGAGGAAGGTGTTGCGCAGGTGCTCCACGAGGTCGCGAGCGAGCTGACGGGGATCCTGGCCGGCGGCGATGCGCTCGGCCACGCCCACCAGCGCCCGCCCTGCGTCGCGCTCGCAGAGTCCCTCGACGATCTCGTCGACGGGCACCGCCTGCTCGTCAACGCCGCCGGCCGCGGCCACCTGGTCGAGGGCGGAGAGAGCGTCACGCACCGAGCCATTGCCCCGGCGCGCGACGAGGTCGATGGCGTCGGACGCCACCTCGAGGCCGGCGTCGGCCACGACCCAGCGCAGATGCTCGCTGAGGACGTCGGCGGGCAGCAGCCGGAACTCGAAGTGCTGCGTGCGGCTGCGAATGGTGGGAAGGACCTTCTGGGGATCGGTCGTCGCCAGCACGAACACGACGTGGCCGGGGGGCTCCTCGAGCGTCTTCAGCAGGGCGTTGGACGCCGCGGCCGAGAGCATGTGCACCTCGTCGACGATGTACACCTTCCAGCGTCCGGGCGTGCCCAAGGCGGCGCGGGAGACGAGGTCGCGCATGGCCTCGACGCCGTTGTTCGACGCCGCGTCGAGCTCGTGCACGTCGAGGGAGGTGCCCGCCGCCACCTCGACGCAGGACTCGCAGACGCCGCAGGGCTCGCCGTCGGTGGGCGACGCGCAGTTGAGGGCCTTCGCCAGGATGCGGGCCGACGACGTCTTGCCCGTTCCGCGGGGGCCGCTGAACAGGTAGGCGTGGGAGACACGGTTCTCCCGCACGGCGTTGCGCAGCGTGCGACTGACGTGATCCTGGCCGCGCAACTCAGAGAACCGCTGCGGTCGGTAACGGCGATAGAGCGACTGGTAAGCCAAGGCGCCTCGGACTCTACGCGCCGCCACCCGCAAGGCGAACCGCCGTTCAGTGCAGCGGCCAGGCTGGACTGCGGCACACGAGAGGGCCCGCTGAGAGCTGCTGCCTTCCGGCCCTGACTCGGTTCACGGGTTCCCGTTGCGCAGGACCCGGCCACTGCACAGAACGGCGGTCGTGCAGAAGCACGACGGTAGCGTCACCCCCGGAGGGATGCGAGAGCGGCCGAATCGGCACGCCTGGAGAGCGTGTGTGCCTCCGGGCACCGTGGGTTCAAATCCCACTCCCTCCGCCAATTCGGCCGCTGCGCGGCCACATCCACACTTGCCTGGACCCGCGTGTGTGCCTCCGGGCACCGTCGGTTCAAATCCCACTCCCTCCGCCGCGCGACTCTCATTCTGAGGGTGGATGTCCGCTCTATGGGCCGGATATCCACCCTCAGAATGCAGGACGGCACCAACGCGACTTGGCCGGGGCCCACAGCCGCCCCGGCCAGTTGCGCTTCCCCAAGTCGCCCCCATGGCGACTATTCGCCCGGACGCCCCCGGCTACGCCCGAACGTACCCTCCGTGGTGGGTTCGTTACGAGCGGTGTTCGACGCCCGAACAGCGATTCCTGCCCCAGCCCTAGCCTTTCGGCCATATGACCGATGACGCTGTCGTTTCAGATGACGCTGTCGTTTCAGATGACGCTGTCAGTTCAGATGACGCTGTCGTTTCAGACGACGCTGCCATGGCAATGGCCCTCGCCGAGGCCAGCGTGGCGGCTGAGCACGGCGACGTGCCCGTCGGCGCCGTGGTCCTCGTCGACGGCAAGGTCGTCGCGGCCCGCCACAACGAGCGCGAGCGCAACAGCGACCCCACAGCCCACGCCGAGCTCCTCGCCCTCCGCGACGCGGCCGCGGCCCAGGCCGGCTGGCGCCTCGTCGACGCCACTCTTGTCGTCACTCTCGAGCCCTGCCCGATGTGCGCAGGCGCCGCGGTCGCGGCGCGCATCAAACGCCTCGTCTTCGGCGCGCCCGATCCCAAGGCCGGCGCCTGCGGGTCCCTCTACAACCTGTGCGCCGATCCCCGCCTCAACCACGAGATCGAAGTCACCGCCGGTGTGCAACGCGAGCGCGTGTCGGAGCTGCTCAGCACCTTCTTCGCCTCACAGCGCGCCAAGTAACCTCGACAACGGAGGGATGCGAGAGCGGCCGAATCGGACGGTCTCGAAAACCGTTGTGGCGCAAGTCACCGTGGGTTCAAATCCCACTCCCTCCGCCGCAACCCATTCTGAGGGTGGAAACCGACATCACAGCGCTGGTTTCCACCCTCAGAATGCAGCTCGTTAGCGGGCTCGCAGAGGGCGCGTCCGCTTCTTGGTTGCCGCAGTTCGCTTGGGCGCGTACGGCGACTTCACCTCGACGTGGCCGTCGGCCATGGCGACGCGGCGACGGGTGCGGCGGGCGACGTTCTCGTCGTGGGTGACGAGGATGACGGTGACGCCTTCGTCGTCGCAGAGCTGACCGAGGAGGCCGACGACGTCGGCCGCGGTTCGCGAGTCAAGGTTGCCGGTGGGCTCGTCGGCCAGGATCACCCGCGGACCGTTCGCAAGTGCGCGGGCGATGGCCACGCGCTGCTGTTCACCGCCTGACAGACGGGACGGCAGGTGGTCACTGCGCTCGGCCAGGCCCACCTGAGCCAGCACTTCGGTGGACCGTTCTCGGCGCGCGTCGCGGTGCAGGCCGGTCGACGCCAGCGCAGCCTCGACGTTCTCGTGCGCCGTCAGCGTGGGGATGAGGTTGAACTGCTGGAACACGAACCCGATGCCATCGCGGCGCAGGTCGGTGAGCTCCTGGTCGCTCATCGTCTCCAACGCCCGCCCCGAGAACTGCACCGAGCCCGACGTCGGGCGGTCGAGGGCGCCCAGCAGCTGCAGCAGTGTGCTCTTCCCAGAGCCGCTCGGCCCCTCCACAGCGACGAACTCGCCCTCCCCGATGACGAGGTCGACGTCGTCGACGGCCCGCACCTCGGTGGGCCCGCGACGGAAGAAACGGCTGACCTCGATGAGCTCGTAGAGCGGGGCCGAGGCCATCAGCCGATGTCCGCCAGTGCTCGGGCCGGGCGCAGCCGGGCCGCCCGCCAACCGCCGACCGCGCCCGCGATCAAGCCGCCGATGATGGCGAAGCCCATGCCGAGAACGAGGTTGGACGCGCTGACCGGGGCGTGGAGGTGGATCGTCGTGGTGCCCCCGGTGACCTGGGCGGTCCGCCCGACGATGCGCGCCAGCGAGGAAGCGGCCGCGCTGGGAACGACCGGCTGGCTCGTGGTCAGCGACGGCGACAGGGCGCTGATCGCGGCGAGCGCGCCAAGGCCGACGATGACCCCGAGGACGGCGCCGAGCACGCCGATGCCGAGTGTCTCGGTCAGCATCTGGCGGACGACCATCCGCTTGCTCCACCCGATGGCCCGCAACGTCCCGATCTCGCGCACCCGCTTCGCCACCGACGAAAGCGTGAGAAGCACGGCGATCACGAAGGCGGCGCCGAGGACAATGATCGCCAGGATGCCGCCCAGCTGATCGGCCAGCTTCTTGGCGTCCTTCAGGCTGCCGGTGACCTGATCGGCGAGGTCCTTCGTCGTCACCACCTGGGCGCCCGGAAACTGCTTGCGCAAGGCCGACGCGACCGCGTCGACAGAGCCGGCGTCCTTGGCCTTGACCAACAGCACGTTGACGCGGTCGGCGTGGCCCGACAACTGCTGCAGGGCGCCAAGCGGGAAGTACACGCCCGCTTCCTGGCCCCGCAGCGTCGGCGACACGAGGCCGACGACGTGGAACGTGGTGCCGTTGACCGGGAGGTCGGAGCCGACCTTGAGGTTGTTGGCATTGGCGTAGGAGACGTTCAGCAGGACCTCGTCGGTCGCGCCGGTCTTGTACCAACGGCCGGCGGTCACCTGGCTACTCGTGATCAGCCCTTCGTCGGGATGCGCTGGGTCGACGCCGGCCGCGGTGTACGGCGTCGACTGGATGTCGGTGGACGGCGGGTCCAGCGCCTGGCGCACCGTGCGCAGCGGCGTCGTGAACGTGGCGATGTACTGCTGGAACCGCGGCGGCAGGCACTGCTCGAAACGGCCCCGCCCGCCGGCGCCGAACAAGCCGCCGCCGCCGCCGCCACCGGGCTCCGGCGGCGCATTCCCGCCTCCCGCGGCGCCGCCACCACCGCCGCCTTGCACTCCACCCTCGGTGGCGATGCACGCCCGCACCTGCTGGCGCTCAGCATCGGTCAAGGGCGGCGGCATCACGGTCTGTTGCACCTGCTCGCCACCGGTCTGCAGCTCGGCCACGATCTGGGGGACGGTGCCGGTCTGGTGCGTCGCCTGCATGCTCAGGCCACCGACGGCAGACGTCACCCCGGGCGTCTTGGTCGCCTGCACCACCGCCTCTTGCGGGAACGAGATCTGGGTGCCGGGCACGAAGAAGTCGTGCACGAAGTGGTCGCCCGGCTTGCCGAGCTTGGCCAGATCGGTCGTGACGCTCTTGTTCTCGTTGGCCAACGCCAACGCGTCGGCCTGGTCGACGCCGGGAATGCCGGCACCGCCACCACCGCCACCGAAGAAGCCGCCCCCTCGGCCGCCCCCGTTGGCACCCTGACCGCCGTTCGTCCCGTTCTGGCCGCCTTGGCCGTTGGTTGCGTTCTGCCCGTTGCCGTTGCCGTTGCCGGAGCCGTTGCCGTTCGCCTGGTCCGCAGTCTGGGCGCCCGCGACGCGCGTGACGAGCACGTCGGTGCCGACCGACCGCAACGGCGCCAGCACCTTCCCCTGGGCCTGGTCGAGCCCATCGGAGACGCCCACGATGCCGATCACCAGCCCGACGCCGGCCGCCAGCCCGAGAGCCGTGAGGATCGTGCGGCCGACTCGCCGGCGCAGCTCGTGGGCTGCGTACGTGAGCGGGAACACCGCTTCAGTGTGGCGCACCGCGTGCTCCCGAGGTAGGCGGGCAAACGCCCGTACCCTGAACCGATGGCGTCGCCGTGGCAGATCATGCACAGCGCCATGCGTGGGCGCGACGAGCTAAAGGGCAAGTCCCTCGATCGTCGCGTGGTGCGCCGCGTCTGGACGTTCGCCCGGCCCTACCGCCGGATGATCCTGGGGTTCCTCGCCACGATCGTCGCCGGGTCGTTCATCGGCATTCTCCCGCCGCTGATCTTCCGACAGATCATCACCGTCATTCCCCACAAGGACTTCGGCGCCATCAACAGGCTCGCCGTGCTCGCGATCGGCCTCGCCCTCGTGGATGCCGGCCTCTCGGTCGTCCAGCGTTGGTGGTCGTCACGCATCGGTGAGGGCCTGATCTTCGACCTCCGCACCGCGCTGTTCGACCACGTGCAACGCATGCCGCTCGCCTTCTTCACCCGCACCCAGACGGGGGCCCTCATCAGTCGCATGAACAACGACGTGGTCGGCGCTCAGCAGGCGATCACGGGGACGCTCGGGACTGTCGTGTCCAACGTGATGGACGTGGCGTTCACGCTGGCGGCGATGATCGCCCTCGAGCCGCGGCTCACGCTGCTCGCTCTCGTCGTGCTCCCCGCCTTCTTCATCCCGTCCAAGTGGGTCGGCCGCAAGCTTCAGAAGATCACGCTCGAGTCGTTCAACCTCAACGCGCAAATGAACTCCACCATGACCGAGCGCTTCAACGTCTCGGGCGCCCTCCTCACAAAGCTGTTCGGCCGTCCCGAACGCGAGACCGATGAGTTCGGAACCAAGGCGGCACGCGTGCGGGACATCGGCGTGAAGAGCGCCTTGTACACGCGCACGTTCGTCGTCGCCCTCACCCTCGTCGGCGCTTTGGGGACGGCGCTCGTGTACTGGCTTGGCGCGCGCCTCGCCATCGAGGGCACGATCACCGTCGGCACGCTCGTTGCTCTCGCCCTGTACGTGCAGCGCATCTACAACCCGCTCATCTCACTCACCAGTGCGCGCGTCGACGTGATGACGGCGTTCGTCTCCTTCGAGCGGGTCTTCGAGGTTCTCGACGCGCCTCGGGCCATCGACGACTCCCCCGACGCGATCGACCTCACCGAGCCCAAGGGGCGCATCGAGTTCGACGACGTATCGTTCCGGTATCCGGCTCCCTCCGAGGTCTCGATCGCGTCGCTCGAGGGCGACGGCCTGACCCCGCTGGGAGACTCGCCGTCGGGCTTGATCCTGCACGACGTCTCGTGCTCGATCGAGCCGGGGCGCATGGTCGCCCTCGTCGGGCCCACCGGCGCCGGCAAGACCACGTTCTCCATGCTCATCCCTCGGCTGTACGACGCCACGTCGGGCCAGGTCCGCATCGACGGCCACGACGTCCGCGACCTCACCCTCTCCAGCGTGCACGCCGCGATCGGCATGGTGAGTCAGGACGCCCACCTGTTCCACGACACGGTGGCCAGCAATCTCCGCTACGCGCGACCGGAGGCCACCGACGAGGAGATCGTGGCCGCATGCCGGGCGGCACGCATCGACCACGTCATCGCGGCCATGCCGGAGGGCTACGACACCGTCGTCGGCGAGCGCGGCTACCGCCTCTCCGGAGGCGAGAAGCAGCGACTGGCGATCGCGCGGGTCCTCCTCAAGGCGCCAGCCATCGTCATCCTCGACGAGGCCACCGCCCACCTCGATTCGGAGACCGAAGTCCTCGTCCAGCAGGCCTTGGCCGAGGCTCTCGACGGGCGGACCTCGGTCGTCATCGCCCACCGGCTGTCGACGATCCGGGCCGCCGACGAGATTCTCGTGATCGACGACGGGCGCATCGTCGAACGCGGCCCGCACGAGCGCCTGCTCGAAGCGGGCGGCCTTTACGCCGAGCTGTACGAGACCCAGTACGGCGGTTCGCGGGTGACGGTTTCCGAGGAGTTCAGCTAGGACCGAGCAGCCCGAACTGCGTGGGCCGGCGTTCGCTCAGTGCCGCTGCCCCTTCGACGAAGTCCGGCTCCTTGACCATGCGCTTCATCTCGGCGACCGACCACTCCAGGGCGGCGCGATGGTCACGGGCCATGTCGTCGTAGATCTGCCGCTTGACGACCGCAAGCGAGGCGGGCGATAGCTCGGTGGCCATCCGCTTGGCGTAGGCCATCGCGTGCGGCAGCAACTCGTCGGCCGGGAGGACGGCGTTCACGAGCCCGATTGCCGCGGCCTCTTCGGCCAGGACGACCCTGCTCGACAGAAGGAGGTCAGCAGCCCGACCGGGACCCAGCAGACGAACGAGGATCCACGACACGCCGTGCTCGGCCGGCAGCCCGAGGCGGGCGAACGACGTCGTCAGCTTGGCGCCGGCGGCCGCGAAGCGGATGTCAGCCGCGCACATGACGACGAAGCCAACGCCTGCCGCCGGCCCGTTCACGGCGGCGATCACCGGCTTGCGCATGCGCGACGGCAGCAGGTGGACCTCGCCGGTGGCGAGGTCGGGCACGTCGTCGGGCGGAGGCGGCGTGGCCTCGTCGTAGTCGCCGGCCTCGGAGATGCGGTCCAACGCCTTGACGTCGGCGCCGGCGCAGAACCCGCGCCCGGCGCCCGTGATGACGACGACCCGCACGCTCGGATCCTCTTCGGCCCTCGTCAACGCCCACGCGTACTCGTACTCCATACGCGCCGTCCACGCGTTCAGGCGTTCGGGCCGATCGAGGGTGACGACGGCGACGCCGTCGTCGATGTCGTAGCGGATGGCGCGCAGTTCGATTACTGGTCCTCGAGGGCCTGCTTGTAGGCGCGCGCCGCCTCTTCCTGTCGGCGACGGCGCTCCTCCTGCTCCTCTGGGTCGAGGTCAGGCGCCTCGGGCGCGTGCTCCAGGACGTCGCCGGTGCCCGGCACGGGCGGGGTTTGGTAGAGCGCCTCGTCGTCGGGCCACTCGGCGTGCTCCTCGAGCGGCGCCGGCGCCACGTCGTCCACGGGGACGTGAACGGGCGGCGGCTGTGGATGCGGGAACGCGGGGCCCTCGGGAATCTCCGGGACCACCGCGACTGGCTCGTCGTCGGGCAGAGCCCACGCTTCGTCAGCGACCGTGGCCTGCGCCGGTTGCGCGTCGGACCCCGGCCACCAACTGCCGCTCTCGGTCGGCGCCGGCTCGGGTTCGTCGTCGGGCTCCTCGAGGAAGGTCGGCACCGGCTCGGACCCGACCCACGGCGCAGATTCGGGAGCGGTGACGACCTCTTCGACCGAGTACCCCTCGTCGCGCTCACGAATGCCACGCTCACGCTCCTGGATGAACTGCAACCACGCCGGCGTCTCCTCGGCGACCGGTGCGGGTGCAGGTTCGGGCGCAGGCTCGGGCGCCTGCGGCTCGGACCTTTGCGGCGCGGGCGCCGCCGGCTCGGGCTCGGCCTCGAAGACGAGATCCTCGAACGGCGACGGGCCGAAGAGAACCGGCGCCGGCTCCTCTTCTTCTTCGACGACGGGCGCGGCTTCCGCAACCGGCGCGCCAAGACGCTGCGGTGGCGGTGCCGCGGCGGCCGGGACGGGAGTGGGGACTGCGGATGGAACCGCGGCCCGAACAGGCGCGGCGCGGAGCGCCCACCAACCCCCAGTGGCGGCACCGGCCGCCATCCCGACGAGGCTGGCGATCCCGGCGACCGTACCGATGTCACGCCACTCGTTGCGGCGGACCGGGAGGCCCAACAGGCGCAGGTTGCGGAGGATGGCTGTGGTATCGGGCAGCCACGTGATGGCCGCACCGATGACGGTCATCAGCACGACGCCGACGATGAACACCCACACCCCGTGACGAACACCGTCCCGACCCGCCGTGCGCGCCGCCACGAGCCCGCCCGCTCCCCACGCCAGGAACAGCACGATCCCGGTGACGATGCCCCCGCCGGTACCCAGCTGCTTCCAGGTGGCGGCGCTGAGCACCTGATGCGAGTGGGCGCCGTTGGCGAAGGCGGCCACGACGGAGATCAGCAGGGCGAAGGCGCCGTAGGCGACCAGCACTCCGGTGAGCACCGCCGTGCCCGAGACCGGATGGGCCGATTCCTCGCGGTCGCCCGGAAGCACGTCGTTCACGGCCCCAAGGATGCCGCAAACCGCGGCCCGGTCTGTGCCGCTCGCAGCTCGACAAGGGTCGCGCGACCTATGCAGGGTTCCGCCGGGCCCTGTCGACATAACGGCCATGGCCAGGAACGCCAGGGAGGACCGGGCGCAATACGAGACGCTGCGCCTGTGGCACTGCCCCCAGTGCGGATACGCGAACGCGGGCAAGGACCCGTGCCTCGGTTGTCACAAACGGGCGCCCCGTCGGGTTCGCTCCAACACCAGGGAGTACCTGAGGACACACAGCGGGCACCCGCCCGACCACTAGGCTCCCCGCTGGGGAGACCTGGTGCAGATCGACTTCCACTCCTCCGAGGGCTCGAGTCTCGGCATCGAGATGGAGCTCGAGATCGTCGACGTCGACACTCGCGAGCTGCACAACGGCGCCACCGAGATCTTGGCGGACGCCGGCCGCCCATATCCCGACGGCGCGCACCCCAAGGCCAAGCACGAGCTCCTCGAGTCGACCATCGAGATCATCACGGGCATCTGTTCGAACGTCGCCGAAGCTCGAGCCGACCTCGAAGGCACGCTCGCCGAGCTCGAGCCCCACCTGGTCCGGCGCGACCTGACGTTCATGTGCTCGGGAACGCATCCGTTCTCGGACTGGGCCAAGCAGCAGATCAGCCCCAACCCCCGCTACGAGCGCCTCGTCGAGGAGATGCAGTGGCTGGCCCGACGCCTGCAGATCTTCGGGATCCACGTGCACGTCGGCGTGCGCTCGGCCGAGAAGGCCATCGCCATCGCCAACGCCCTGAGCGCCTACATTCCCCACTTCCTGGCGCTGTCGGCGTCGAGCCCGTACTGGATGGGCCAGGACACGGGTCTGGCGTCGAGCCGGTCGAAGGTGTTCGAGTCATTGCCGATGGCCGGTCTGCCGTACCAACTCTCGGGCTGGTCCGAATTCGAAGACTTCATGGAGACGCTCGTCTCGGCCAAAGCCATCGAGTCGATCAGGGAGGTGTGGTGGGACATCCGCCCGCACCCCACCTTCGGCACCGTCGAGCTCCGGATCTGCGACGGCATGCCGACGATGACGGAGGTCGCCACCGCGGCAGCGCTGAGCCAGTGCCTCGTCGAGTGGCTCGACAAGCTCTACGACCGGGGTTACACGCTGCCCGTTCCCCGGCGGTGGGTCGTCACCGAGAACAAGTGGCGGGCGGCGCGCCATGGCCTCGATGCCGAGATCATCGCCGACGAGCAGGGCACGCTGGTGCAGATGCGCGATGCGATCGCCCTGCTCGTCGAAGAGCTGACGCCCACCGCTCACCGGCTCGGCTGCGAGGCCGAGCTCGAGCACGCACAGGCGATCGTCGCCGGCGGCCCCAGCTACGTGCGGCAGCGCGACGTGGTCGCATCGGGTGGCACGCTCGTCGACGTGGTCGACAGCCTCATCGAGGAGTTGCGCTCCGACCGTCCGCACGTCATCGGCTCGGCCCAGCGCACCGAAACGAACCGCTCACCCGGTTGACCGATACCGGCGTCCCGGCGCCACCTCCGCCGAGCCGGCACCGGCGTCTGCGCGGCGCCCTGCACCTTCTCTTCGGCCTTGCCGTCGCGGTCGTCGCGCTATGGGCGGTCGGAGGTCAGCGGGGCGAGCTCCAGGGCGCGCTGTCGTATCTGGAGGACCTCAAGTGGCAGTGGGTCGTGATGGCCGCGGTCGTCGAGTTCCTCGCCATCGTCTCGTTCGGCGCGCTCCAGCGCGTCCTGCTCGAGGCGGGCGACGTACGCGCCCATCTCGCCGACATGACCGCCATCGCTTTTGCCGGGAACGCCATTCAGAACTCGCTGCCCGCGGGCCCGCTGTGGTCCAACGTGTTCGCGTTCCGGCAGTTCAGGCGGCGGGGCGCCGACGACGTGCTGGCGGTGTGGGTGCTCGTCGCCACCTCGATCGCCTCCGCGGCCTCGCTGGCGCTCGTCGCCGTGCTCGGCCTGATCTTCGCTCACAACAGTGGCGTCGCCGCCGATCTGGCCGCCGTGGCCGGCGGCATCGTCGGACTCCTTCTGATCGTGCGCTATCTGCTCCGGCGTCATCAGTGGACGCTGGGCGTCGCCGCCGCCGTGGTTCGCCTGTCGCAACGGGTCATCCACCGTCCGCACGGAGACGCTCGCGAGCTCGTCGACCAGGGTTGGGCACGGCTGACCGCGGTGGCGCCGGGCCGAACGGTGTGGATCCTGGCCTTCGCCTTCGCGGCCGCCAACTGGCTGTGGGACTGCCTGGCGCTGGCGCTGTGCTTCCTGGCCGTGGGCCAAGGTGTGCCCTGGCAAGGGCTCCTGCTCGCCTACGGCGCCGCTCAGCTCGCGGTCAACATCCCCATCACGCCGGGCGGGTTGGGCGTGGTCGAAGGGAGCCTCACGATCGCCCTCGTCGCCTACGGCGGCCCCAAGGAGGCCACGGTCGCCGCCGTGGTGCTGTACCGCCTGATCAGCTTCTGGGGGCTGCTCGCCGTGGGATGGGCGGCGTGGGCGTGGCTCGCCTATCAGACCCGCCGCCACGAACGAGCTGAGGAACAGCCCCAGGTACAGGAGATGGTTGCGTGATGCGCCGCCTGGTCGTCGCCGCCTGCGTTGCTGCAACCGCGCTCGCCGGATGCGCGGCACCGCGCCAGGCGCTCGGCACGCGCTCGAGCCCGTGCTTCCGGTCCCTGCCCACGGCGAGGACGGCGGTGCACGAGAACGGCCGCTTCGTCGGTGTGCGTCGCGTGAGCCGCACGTCGGTGCTGCACGCCTTCCCGAGCGCGGCCCTCCCCGCCGATCACAACTTCTGCGTCGTCGGCTTCTCTGACGACTACCGCACCGAGAAGGTCGACCACCCGGCCGGGTCGCCCGTCGGCAAGTACGCGGTCGTCGTCGTCAACATGCGCGGCACGAGCGCACTGCAAACGTTCCTCGTCGACAAGATCCCGTTCCGGCTTCGTCACCGCTGACGCACGAACGAACTGGCGTTTTCGTTTACGTACCTTTTGACGCGGGCAGATACCGAACTTGGATCCCGGCGCGCGGCCGGGGGAGTGCTGGAGGACCGCGATGAAGCGTCTCGTAACACGAATCGCAGTCATTGCCCTGACCCTCGGAGCACTATCCGTCGTCGGTGGCACACCACGGGCGGTCGCCGCAACGACAGATTGCACGCCGTACCCGAACGTCGTGAGCGGGACGGTGAACGGCAGTGTGAACGTCCCCACCAATACGACGTGCGTCATCTCAGGTGCGCACGTCCTGGGCAGCATCTATGTTCAACCTCATTCCGCGGTGTCGGTGGAAGGGTCCACCGTCGACGGCAGCGTGTACGGCTTGAACCCGAGCGGGTCCGTCGGGGGTGGGCCAGACTCCGTGTGTCTCGGCAGCGAATGCTTCAACAGCGGAAGTCCAGGCGACACCATCCGCGGCCAGGTTCTCGTCGATGGCGCGACGTACACGTTCCTTTGCGGGAGCTCATTCGGGAGCAACGTCACGTTGAACCGTGGGCGGTTCTTCGAGGTCGGCGATCCAACCGCCGACGAGGACCCGTTCGGCATCCGATGCGCCGGCAACAACCTCGCAGGACTCACCGTGACGCAGAACGCCGACACCACGCCGGGCGAAAACCCGGGGATCGAGGAGAACGTCACGAACGGTTCCGTGAATATCGCCAACAACACCAGCGCGAGCCGACTGATCGTGGACGGCAACCGGATCGGCGGTTCGCTGACCTGCAGCGGTAACACGCCTCCGCCCGACGACCTGGACGCCGGCGTGCCCGATCCCAACACGGTCCAGGGACGGAAGTACGCGCAATGCGCGGCTCTGTAGGCGTCTGAAGAGACGGAGAGGAGGGCCCTTGGCGTGACGAGGCCCTCCTCAGCCGTCCTCGCCCCCGGGGGGAGGACGCCTCCAGGGGCACTTCAGTTCTACACCTCCGATGCGCGCCCGCGCCCAATCAATTCGCTGTGAACTGCCGTTGTCAACGCCTGCGCGTCACCCGAAACGGTGACCGGTAATGGAACAGGGTTACGGATCCGTTTCACCTCCGTAGGCAAAAGGTTCAGGTCGGACTCGAAGCGCTGCCGAGCGGCGTCGAGGGAGTCGAGATGGGTCCTGCGGCCGCCCTGCATCACCGGCACGAGCAGCGCCTCGGTGCCGGGCGGCGGGGACTCCTGACGGAGGCCGATGACGTCGCCGGCCGCGCCGCGGAAGACCTGTTTGGGGCCCGGGGTGGTGGCCTTGCCCGCCGACAGCTTCATGACCGGCCGCCCGTCGTAGGCGACCAATTTGTAGACCGACTCGAGCGACGGCGCATCTTCGGAGACACCCATGCGCGTGCCGACGCCGAAGGCGTCGATCGGCGCGCCGGCGGCCACGAGGTCGGCGATGGCGTACTCGTCCAGGCCGCCGCTGGCGAAGATCTGCGCCGCCGTGAGCCCGGCCTCGTCCAGCATGCGGCGGGCGTCGCGTGAGAGCGTCGCCAGGTCGCCGCTGTCGAGGCGGATACCAGCGGTGTCACCGACTCCGAGCGCGGTGATCACGTCGATCGCTCGTTGCACGCCGGTCACGGTGTCGTACGTGTCGACGAGGAGCACCGCGCTCGTGGGGTTGTCCTCGGCGAAGGCGCGGAACGCCTCCTCCTCGTTGGCGAACGCCTCG
>DASZJL010000046.1:0-13836 GCA_035948135.1 Acidimicrobiales bacterium
GGTCGGAGCCCCCGCCTGTCCACTGTCGAGTACCACGACCTTGCAGGTGTGGCCGGCGATCGTGGGTGACTCGAGGTCGAGGATGGCCAGGTCCTCGGGGGTGAGCGCTTCCACGCGTCAGACGGGCTCGATGTGCTCGGCCAGCTGCTTGGACGCCTCGCGGATGTTGCCGGCGACCCGGTCGAGCGCCTCGGTCGTATCGTCCGGCCCTCCGATCATGTCGATGGCCGCGGCGATCTCGTCGAGCCGTTCGGAGAATCGGATCCAGGCCGACCGGCGGTGCGGCAGGAGGAAGCTGGCCCGGTAGGCGAGCTGGAAGTTGGCGCCCGCGGTGGCGTGGCGCTGCTCGTGGCCCACGGGCAGCCGAGCCAGCAACAGCCCGAGGGGCTTTATGGCGACGAACATCAGGGTGATCCCCACGTCGGCCAGCACGTGGCGCTGCTCGTCGGTCTCGTGGCCGAAGGCGAAGTAGCGGGCGATCATCTGGAGGAGCACGTCGTAGACGGCGTTGAACAGGTCGGAGACGGCCGCGGTCACGGGGTCGGTGATGAAGACGTCGGGGTCAACGCCCTCGACGCCGCGCACGCCGGCGGCGACGGCGTTGTGGGCCGGCCGGAACGAGCTGTCCGCGGCGCGCATGGCCCGGTACTCGTCGAACACGGCGAGGAACCGGCCGTAGTGCGCGGTCGCCCAGTCGCCGCGCGCGCCCTCGCCCTGCTCGACGATGCGGTCGATGGTGTGGCGAGCGCTGGCCACGTCGACGATCGGGACCAGCTCGGGCCACACGTGCGGCGCGTCGCTCTGGTGGAAGCGGGGGCCGATGAAGAGCCGCTCCTCCCCGATGCGATCGACGAGGACGACGAGTCCGTTCTCGATGGCGCGGTACAGATGGCCCTGGGTGCTGAAGTCCTGCCCGCGCGGCTGGAGCTCGCCGGGCGCCATCGGCTCGGGCACGGGACCGGTGGGCTCGAAGCCCTCGGCGTCGGACATGTCCATGCCCTCGGGCCGCTCGAGGTAAATGAAGTGCTGGAGCGCGGCGTCGCCGAACGGCAGCAGTCGCAGCTGGACGCCGGGCGGGTACCCCTTGGCCTGGTGAGGCATGTGCGGGCGGCTGACGTAGGGCGCGGAGCCCACGGCGATCAGCAGGTTCTGGACGAGCGCCCAGTGCAGCATCTCCTCGGCGGAGATGGCGAGTATCACCTTCCGCCACCGCTCCACCACCTCCAGCTGGTCAGCGGTCAGCCCTGGCCCCGGCTCCGAGCGCAGGCTGAACGCCGCGAAGAGGTACTGGGCCATGAGGCTGTGCTCGAGCTCGGCGGCCTGGCACAAAAGGTACGTGAGCTCCTTGCGGTGCTCGACGACGATCGGCTGGTCCTCAGTCACCCCGACGAATGTAGAGCGCGACTCGACGGTCAGCGCCACCTGCGTGTGACGAGGACGAGAGCGAGAACGATGAGGGCGGGCCCGGCGAGCGGCGACCCTCCGGTCGACGCCAGCGCGGAGCCTTGGGCCGCCGGCGGTGGTGCGGCCGCGGGCGGCGCCGAACCACCGGGCTGGCCTGGAACCGACTGCGGCGCGGGGGCCGACTGCGGCGCGGCGGCTGCCGCGGTCTGGGATGCAAGCACATAGGGCATCAGCGGTGGTTCGGCCGACGACTTGGGGCCGGTGACGACCGTGTTGAGCCCCGCCTCCCCGAGTCCAACCGACTGGATGTACGCGGCGTCGGTCGGGTCGAGGCCGGGCGCGAGCAAGCCGAGACACGTCGCCGAGCTCAGGCGCGCCGGATCCGCCGGGCCCGGATGGTCGAAGGCGTCGGTCACCAGGGCGAACTCCACCGCGTCATGCAGGGCACCGACGTGGTTGACCGGTCGCGCCGGACACACATCCTGGACGGCGATGCTGCGTCCTCCTTGAATGATCGAGGTGGCCGGCGGAGGAAGCTCGGGCACGATCTCGTCGGTGAGGCTGTAGATCGAGGTGTAGGACACGTCGCCCGGTGTCTCGTCGCCGGCGTTGAGTGCGTCGAGGAACTTGGAGCCGGGGCGCTGCTGCCACACGGCCGGGGCACACGTGCCGACCGTGCAGACGCCGGCGGCGTCCAGCGACCCGTGTTGCGGGGTCGAGAGGGACACGTAGTCGTCGACCAGGGCCTGCGTCGACGGGAACCACTTGAGCGCCCAGCGCGGCTCGAGGCCTCCCTGGCTGTGGCCGAGCACGTCGATGTGTCGCCCGGACCTGGCCGCGACCTCGTGGATGGCCACGACGACGTACTCGGCCGCGACCTGGATGTCACCGAGCGCCCGCTGCGGCAGGTCGATGGTGCACACGTCGTGGCCGGCGGGCGGGAGCGTCTTGGCGTAGGAGTGGGCCCAGGACTCCGCCGACGTGGAGCCCGTCCCGTGCACGAGGAGCACGGGTGTCTTCGGCTTGGTGAACGAAGCGGGACAGTGCAGTACAGCCATCACCGCGCCGCGCTCGACGGAGAGGGGCGGATCGGTGGCCGCCTGGGCCGGCTGCGGCCCCCCGAGCAGGACAGTCGCGAGGAGAGCGAGAACAATCACTACGCGGGCCGCCACGGCCCCAGTCTCGCACGGCCCATCTGGACAATGATGTGGGGTACGCGAAGAGGAGCCCCAATGGCGAAGTGGACTGCGAACGACATCCCCGATCTGAGCGGCAAGACCGCAGTGGTCACCGGGGCCAACAGCGGCCTCGGTTACGAGACCGCGCTCGCGCTCGCCCAGCACGGCGCCCACGTGGTGATGGCCTGCCGCGACGAGCGCCGCGGCACCGAGGCGGTGCAGCGGCTACGCGCTGACGCGCCGGCCGCTTCGGCCGAGCTGTCGCTGCTCGACCTGGCTGACCTGGCCTCAGTGCGGAAGTTCGCCGAGGCGTACGCCGGCGAGCGCGACGGGCTCGACATCCTCGTCGACAACGCGGGGGTCATGGCCCTCGACGAACGTCGCCAGACGGCCGACGGGTTCGAGATGCAGTTCGGCACGAATCACCTCGGCCACTTTGCCCTCACCGGCTTGCTCCTCCCCCAGCTGCAGGCTCGCCCCGCTGCGCGGGTCGTGGCCGTCACTAGCTTCGGCCACAAGGTCGGCCGCATGAATTTCGACGACCTGCAATGGGAAGGCTCCTACCGCAAGTGGCTGGCCTACGGCCGCTCGAAGCTGGCCAACGTGCTGTTCATCTTCGAGCTGGACCGCCGCGCACGGGCCGCCGGTTCAACGCTGGTCGCCACGCTCGCCCACCCCGGATACGCGAACACCAACCTCCAGGCCGGCACGTCGTTCCAGTGGTCCAACTTCATGGCCCAGTCCGCGGCCGACGGCGCCCTGCCGACGCTGTACGGGGCCACCGCGCCTGACGCTCACAGCGGCGACTTCTTCGGGCCCGACGGCTTCGTGCAGCTGCACGGCGCGCCCAAGCGGGTGAAGGCGGCCAAGAAGGCGTACGACTCCGAGGACGCCCGGCGCCTCTGGGAGGTGTCGGAGGAGCTCACCGGCGTCACCTATCAGTTCGGGTTAACACTCGTCCCTCGACTGAGGACTACCTTCGGCCGGGTGAGCGAAGAACCGGTTGCCGCATCTCGCGCCGTCGACATCACCAAGGTGTACGGCAAGGGCGACACAACCGTGCGCGCCCTCGACGGCGTGTCCTTTGCCGTCGCCCGCGGCCGGTTCGTCGCCATCATGGGCCCGTCGGGGTCCGGCAAGTCCACGCTGCTGCACTGCCTGGCCGGTCTCGACCGTGTGACGTCGGGGCAGGTCTTTCTCGAGAACGAAGAGATCAGCGCCGTGTCGGAGAAGGACCTGACGCTCGTGCGCAGGGAGAAGATGGGCTTCGTCTTCCAGGCCTACAACCTGATCCCGATGCTCGACGCCCGGGAGAACATCCTGCTGCCGCTGAAGTTGGCAGGACGCGAACCCGACCACGCCTGGTTCGATCGCGTGGTGGACACGGTCGGGCTGCGGGATCGCCTGACCCATCGGCCCGACGAGCTGTCGGGCGGCCAGCAGCAGCGGGTGGCCGTCGCCCGGGCGCTGGTGAGCAGGCCCGCGGTCATCTTCGCGGACGAGCCGACCGGGAACCTCGACACCAAGGCCAGTGCCGAGCTGCTCGGCTTCATCAGCGACGCCGTCGAGGAGTTCGGCCAGACGGTCGTGATGGTCACCCACGATCCGGTTGGCGCAAGCCGGTCCGAACGGGTGATCTTCCTCGTGGACGGCAAGATCGTCGACGAGATGCCCAAACCGACACCCGACAAGATCTTCGACCGCTTGAAGGACCTCGGGGAGTAGGCGGCCGTGTGGGAGGTCACCCGTAAGGGCCTGCTGGCGCACAAGTTCCGGCTGCTCCTGACGTCGATCTCCATCGTGCTCGGCGTCGGGTTCGTAGCCGGGACCTTCGTCTTCACCGACACCATCGGCAGCGTCTTCGACCATCTCTTCACGCAGACGACGAGCGGCACTGACGCCGTGGTGCGGGCCAAGTTGCCCTTCAAGGTGAGCACCCAGGGCGGTGGCCCACAGCAGGACCGCGCCTCCGTACCGGACAGCCTGGTGCCGGTCGTCCGTTCGACCGACGGCGTCGCCGACGCGCAGGGGTCGGTCGGCGGGTACGCCCTGGTCGTCGGCAAAGACGGCAAGGCCGTCCAAGGCCAGGCCCCCACCCTCGGAGTGTCGTGGGGCCCGATCCCGCGCTTCGCCAAGTCGTTCAACGTCGAACGGGGCGCCCGACCCACGCAGCCCAACCAGGTCGGCCTCGACGAGACGACGGCGAGCAAGGCCAAGGTCAACGTGGGAGACACCGTCCACATCACGTTCCTGACGGTGCCGCCGCAGGACTTCACGGTCTCCGCGGTGTTCAAGTTCGGCGACGCCGGCAACCTGGCCGGCGCCACGCTGGCCGCGTTCGAGCCGACGACGGCCCAGCGCGTGCTCAACAAGGTCGGCGTCTGGGACGAGATCGACGCCGCCGCCAAGGGCAACCTCTCCCAGACCGAACTCAGAGACCGGCTGTCGGCCCGCCTGCAGCAGACCGGCGTGGCCGACCGCTACGAGGCCATCACCCAGAAGGCGGCCGCCCAGCAGACCGCCAACGACATCAAGCAGGGCCTCTCGTTCTTCAACACCTTCCTGCTCATCTTCGCGCTGGTGGCGCTGTTCGTCGGCGCCTTCATCATCTACAACACGTTCTCGATCATCGTGGCCCAGCGAGCGCGTGAGGTCGGCCTGCTCAAGGCCATCGGCGCCAGTAGTGGACAGGTGACGCGGTCGGTCGCGGTGGAAGCACTGGTCGTGGGCGTCTTCTCGTCGATCGTCGGACTGGCATTCGGCGTGCTGGTCGCGGCCGGACTCAAGTCGCTCCTGAAGGGATTCGGCATCGACCTGCCGAGCGGCGGCATCGAGCTCAGGGCCCGGACCGTCATCGTCGCCGTGGTCTTAGGCATCGTCGTGACGGTCGTCTCTGCCTTGGCGCCGGCCCGCCGAGCGGCGCGTGTCCCGCCGATCGCGGCCATCGGCGACCACGTCACGACGGCGACGTCGGGTCGCCGCCGGTACATCGCCGGTGGCGTCTTCACCGGCATCGGGATCATCCTCCTGCTGATCGGTCTGTTCGGGAAGGTCAAGTCGTCGGACGTCCCCGGCGGCGGGGGTGGCGTCGTCGGCGTGGCCGCCTTCCTCGTCTTCATCGGCGTCGCCATGCTCAGCCCGCTCGTCGCTGGGCCCGCCGCAAGACTCCTGGGCTGGCCCTCGGCCCACCTGCGCGGGATCACCGGCGAGCTGGCACGGGAGAACGCCACCCGTAACACGAGACGCACCGCGTCGACCGCCGCCGCGCTGATGATCGGACTGGCGTTGATCACGTTCGTGTCGACCTTCGGGGCGTCGGCCAAGTCGTCCTTCGCGGCCGCCATCGACCGCACCAATCGCGCCGATTTCCAGCTGGCCGGCAAGAACTTCGGCGGCTTCGCGCCCCAGGCCGCGGACGCGGTGCGCCAGGCCCTTCCCGGCGGCACGGTCGTCGAGTTCCGGGCCGGCACGTGGCAGTACAACGGCTCCGGCAAGCAGCTGGTCGCGTCGACCAATGACATTGGCGATGTCGTCGACATCAAACTGCGACCGGGGGCCGACCTCGACGGGTTCGCGAGCACGGGTGTCCTCGTCTACAAGGACGCCGCCAAGAGCGGCAATCTCCAGATCGGTCAGACGCTTCCCATGCGCTTCAGCGCCACGAGCGTCAAGCAGATCCCCATCCGCGGCATCTACGACGACAACCAGGGCCTCGGGGTGTCGTTCAGCTCGTACATCCTGTCGCTCAAGGACTACGAGACGAACTTCACCACCCAGATCGACCAGGCGGCCGGGATTCGCAAGCCGGCGGGCGTCTCCGCCGCGACAGCGCGGGCGAGCATCGAGCGCGCCCTGGCGCCGTTCCCGAACGTCACTGTGAACGACAACGCCCAGGCCAAGGAGTCCCAGCTCAAGCAGTTCAATCAGATCATCAACCTGATGTACGCCCTGCTGCTGTTGGCGATCATCATCGCCTTGATCGGCATCGTGAACACGCTGGCGTTGTCGATCTACGAGCGCACCCGCGAGCTCGGGCTCCTACGGGCGGTCGGCATGACCAAAGGGCAGATGAAGCGGATGGTGCGCAGCGAGGCGCTCATCATCTCGGTGTTCGGGACGCTGATGGGTGTGTTCGTCGGCCTCCTCTTCGGCCGCGCCATCGTCGCCTCGCTGCACAACCAGGGCATCGCCTTCAGCGTCCCGGTGGGCCAGTTGATCGTGTTCGTCGTCCTCGCCGCGCTGGCCGGCCTCCTGGCGGGGACGTTCCCGGCCCGGCGGGCGGCGCGGCTCGACATCCTGCGGGCCATCGCCACCGAATAGGGGTCAGTGGTTGCCGGCGAGACGCGCACACGCCCATGCGACCGACGACAGCGCCGCCACCAGGAACAGGCCGACGACGATCCAGGTCATGTGGGCGTGATACAGCGAGGTCACGATCGTGAGCGCGAGGGCGACGTTCGCAATTGCCGACAGCCACAGTGCCGCCCGGCGGAGCGAGTCCACGGGCGCGCCAGGCGAGATCGCGTGCCGATCGACCGCCTGGCGGGCCCCTACCAGGGCGAGTCCGATGATGACGGCGGCCGGCGTTACAACCGCCAGCACGATGCGACGGGCCACCGGGTCGGCGGGGAAGTCGTCGGCGTCGGCTCCGAGGTGGGCGGCGAGGAACACGACCGACGCCACGACGAGCACTAGCCACAGCAGCTCGAACATCAAGGCGGCCGACAGCACACGTGCGCCGGTCGTAACTGTCGCCTCCCCCTCCGACGCCACCACGGGGGCCTGCGACCCGCCGCCCTCACTCACGCCCACTCCTGTCCCGCCCGCCAGCTCGATCAGGAACGCTAGAACGCCGTCCCCAACGCGGCAAGGGTCAGCGACGTAACGTTTCCGGGATGAGCGATTCCTGGAACCCCAACCCCGACCCCTACGGCCAGCAACCGCAATACGGGGGTGCGCCGTACGGCGCTCGGCGCACCGAAGGGTTGGCCGTGGCGTCACTGGTCCTCGGCATCGCCGGATTCGTGGCCTGTCCCCTGGTCACTTCGGTGCTGGCGATCGTCTTCGGTACCCAGGCCAAGAACAAGATCCGTGCCGACCCGTCCCTCCAGGGCGAGGGAATGGCCCAGGCCGGCTTCATCCTGGGCATCGTCGGTCTCGCGGTGGGCGTCGTCCTCCTGGTGATCGTGCTCTTCGCCGCTGCCAACAACAACAGCTCGTCGAGCGGCCTCGGCGCAGTCGTGGCCCATCTCGCGAGCGCGTAGCCTCGTGTCCATGGACACGAGCACGCTCACGCCCCCCACCTTCGACTCCATCGAGGACGAGCGCCTCCATCGCAAGCAGCGCTTGGCGGCCGCCTTTCGGCTGTTCTCACGCTTCGGCTTCGACGAAGGCGTGGCCGGCCACATCACGGCGCGCGACCCCGAGCGGCACGACCACTTCTGGGTCAACCCTTTCGCCATGCACTTCGGGCAGATCAAGGTGTCCGACCTCATCCTGGTGAACGACAAGGGCGACGTCGTCGAAGGCGACCGGCCCGTGAACACCGCGGCGTTCGTCATCCACTCCCAGGTGCACGCCGCCCGGCCCGATGTGATCGCCGCCGCCCACTCCCACTCGACCTACGGCAAGACGTGGTCCTCGCTCGGCAAGCTGCTGGATCCGATCACCCAGGACGTGTGCGCGTTCTACGGCGACCACGCGCTGTTTGACGACTACACCGGCGTCGTGCTCGACCTCGAGGAGGGCAAGCGCCTGGCACACGCGCTCGGCGACTCCAAGGCCGTCATCCTGCGCAACCACGGTCTGCTCACCGTCGGAAAGTCCGTCGACGAGGCCGCGTTCTGGTTCATCACCATGGAGCGCTCGTGCCAGGTGCAGCTCATGGCCGAGGCCGCGGGCGAGCCGGTGCTCATCGACAAGGACCAGGCTGAGGTGACCGCGGGGCAAGTGGGGAACAACTTCGCCGGCTGGCTGAGCTTCCAGCCTCTCTACGACCGCATCGTTCGGGAGCAGCCCGACCTGCTCGAGTAGTCCCGAGTGCACGCGCTCGAGCTGCCGAACGCGAGCGACCTCCGCACGGCCGGAGGCTTCATGCTCGCGGCGGCCGCCGTGCTGCCCGCAGTCCCTGGACACCCGGGACTGCCGTGTCCGTTGCGCACGATCACCGGTGTGCCGTGCCCCTTCTGTGGCATGACGACGAGCGTGGAAGCGACGGTGCATCTCCACCTCGGGGCCGCAGCCGCGGCGGCGCCGGCCGGCATCTTGGCCGTGCTCGTGGCCATCTTCCTGCTGGTGCGCCGGCCGCAGACGATTCGTGTCCCCTGGGCCCTTGTGTGGTGCGCGCTGGCCCTGATGTGGGCCTTCCAGCTCCACCGCTTCGGCTTCGTCTGAGCGAGGCCTACCCGTGGTAGCGGGTGATGTGGAGCTGAAGCGTCTCCTGCCCGGCGGCGCTGCCGTGCTGGGCGGACACGACGAAGCTGCACGCCGCAATCGCCAACGCGACGACGGCGAGCACGACGTACGTGATGACCAGTTGTGTCATCCCTCGTCGTCCGAACACCCATGCGAACATGCGCAGTGCATCGGCGCGTTACGAAGAGGGCTTTACTCCCTTGCGTCCCAGGTGGGGATCAACTGTCGCGCCGCGCGCGCTTCGTCCACCCTGCCCACAGGTGTCGTGCGCGGAGCGTGACGGGCATCCTCGGCGTCCCCGGCCGCGATGCGCTCGAGCGCGTCCCCGAGCGCCTCGAGGGTTTGCGGACTCTCGGTCTCGGTGGGCTCGATCATCAACGCTTCGTCAACGATCAGCGGGAAGTACACGGTGGGCGCGTGGAATCCCTCTTCCAGGAGCCGCTTGGCCACGTCGAGGGCGCGTAGGCCCTTCGCCTTCTTCAGCGCCGACGTTGACGCCACGAACTCGTGCATAGCGGGCCGGTCGTAGGGCAGGTCGTAGATGCCCCGCAGGCGGGTGCGCAGCCAGTTGGCGTTGAGCACGGCGGCCTCCGCTACCCGGCGCAGGCCGTCGCCCCCGTTGGCCAGGATGTAGGAGTACGCGCGGGCGAGGGCGAGCGCGTTGCCGTGCCACGAGTGCACGCGCCCGATCGACTGCGCCGGCTGCTCCCAGCGGTAGACGCCGTCGTCGCCGAGCACGGGCCGCGGTCCGGGCAGGTAGGGCGCCAGGCGCTCGGACACCGCCACCGGGCCGGCGCCCGGGCCACCGCCGCCGTGGGGAACGGCGAAGGTCTTGTGCAGGTTCATGTGCACGATGTCGAAACCCATGTCGCCCGGTCGGGTGACGCCGAGGATGGCGTTGAGGTTGGCGCCGTCGTAGTACAGGAGGCCGCCAACCTCGTGCACGGCCCCCGCGATCTCGGCGATGTCCTCCTCGAACAGGCCGAGGGTGTTGGGGTTGGTCAGCATGATGCCGGCCACGTCGTCGTCAAGGCGCTCCCGCAACGCGGCCACGTCGACCAGGCCGCGGTCGTCGGAAGGCACCGTCACCGTCTCGTAGCCCCCGAGTGTCACCGACGCCGGGTTGGTGCCGTGGGCCGAGTCCGGGATCACCACCTTGTGCCGTTGGCCGCCGTGCTCGGCGTGCCAGGCGCGCATAAGCAGCAGCCCGGTGAGCTCGCCAGCCGCGCCCGCAGGCGGCTGCAGGGTGGCGGCGTGCATGCCGGTGATGCTGCACAGCGCCTGCTCCAGTTCGGCCAGCAGTTCCATCCAGCCCTGGGTGAGGGCGGCGGGTGCCGCCGGGTGCACATCGGTGAGGCCCGGGAGCGACGCCGCGTCGTCGCAGAGCTTGGGGTTGTACTTCATCGTGCACGAGCCCAGCGGGTAGGCGCCGAGGTCGACGGAGTACTGGCGATGGGTGAGCCGGGTGAAGTGGGCGACCAGGTCGCGCTCGGAGATCTCGGCGATCGCGGCCGGCTCGTCGCGCAGATGCGGGGACGGCACGAGTTCCTCGGCGTCCCACTCGGGCACGCCCGTGGTTCGGAACGAGGCGGCCGTGCGACCACGCGCCGAGAGCTCGAAGATCGTGGGCTCGTTGTCGTGGCCCATGATCGGCGCGCTCGAGGCCCTCCCCCCGGCTGCGGCGGGCACTACCGGATCACCTTCTCGAAGGCGGCAACGAAGGCGTCGATCTCGTCGCGGGTACGACGCTCGGTGACGCTGACCAACAGGCCCCGATCGCCGTACTCGGAGCCGAGCGGGATGCCGGCCAGGAACCCGTCGTCGGCCATGCGTTCTACGAGGACGTCGCCCGGCACCGGGCTGGTGACCGCGAACTCGCGGAAGATCGGCGCGTCGGCGAGCGGCTCGACGCCGTCGATGGTGAGGAGAGCGTCTCGCGCGTAGCGCGTACCCCGCGCGCAGCGCAGCGCCAAGTCCCGCAGCCCGGATGTGCCCAGCCATGCCAGCTGCACGGCAAAGGCGACGGCGATGAGCGTCTGGTTGGTGCAAACGTTGGACGACGCCTTCTCTCGCCGGATGTCCTGCTCGCGCGTGCGGAGGGTGGTGACGTACGCCCGCCGCCCGTCGGCGTCGACCGTCTCGCCGACCAGTCGGCCCGGCAACCGTCGCACGTGCTCGCGCCGGCAGGTGAACATGCCGAGATACGGCCCCCCGAACGAGAGCGGGGTGCCGAACGGCTGCCCCTCCCCCACCACCACGTCGGCGCCGAAGTGGCCAGGCGAATGCAGCAGGCCGGCGGCCACGGGATCGAAGGCGACGAGGAGAAGGGCGCCGGTGCGGTCGGCGAGCTGACGGGCCGCGGCCAGGTCTTCGAGACAGCCGAGGTAGTTGGGGTACTGCACGAGAAGCGCGGCCGGCTCCCCTGCGTCGGGCCAGCGCGTCAGGCCGCCGGCCAGGTCGCACGCCACGTACTGATGGCCGGTGCCCGCCGCGTAGGTGTGCAGCACCTCGCGCCACTGTGGGTTGACGCCGTTCGAGAGAAACACCGTCTGGCGACCCGTGGCCGCCACGGCGAGGTTGACGGCCTCGACGCACGCCGAGGCGCCGTCGTAGAGCGACGCGTTGGCCACCTCCATGCCCGTCAGCCGGCACAGCAACGTCTGGTACTCGAACAGCGCTTGGAGCACGCCTTGTGCGACTTCGGGCTGGTACGGCGTGTACGCGGTGACGAACTCGGACCGGAAGGCCACCCGCCGGACGGTGGCCGGTACCTCATGGTCGTAGGCGCCACCCCCCGCGAAACACACGAGGTCGCGACCGGCGCGCCGGTTGCGATCGGCCAATCGCTCCATGGCCGCCAGGGTGTCGGGCTCGGAAAGGCCGGGTGCCAGGTCGAGACCGCCGGCCAACCGCAGCGCCTCGGGCACGGTCTCGAACAGCTCGTCGAGCGAGGACAAGCCGAGGGAGCTCAGCATCTGGGCGATCTCGGCGTCGGTGTGGGGGACGTAGTGGCCCATTACCCGGCGACTCTCACGAAGAACGGCGGCTTCACGACCTCGGCGGGCGCAGCCCGGCCCCGAAGGTCGATCTCGACGGCGGCGCCGGGCTCGACCGCGGGCGGCAGGAAACCGAGCGCGATTCCCCGCCCGAGCATCGGCGAGAAGTTGCCGCTGGTGACCTCGCCCGCGGGCTTGCCGTCGACGCGGACGGCGTAGCCCTCCCGAGGCGGCTGGCGGCCGTCGAGCACCATGCCGCGCAGCCGTCGGGCGATCCCCCGTTCCCGCTCGGCCTCGAGCGCCGCCCGACCGCGGAAGTCGCTCTTGTCCCAGCCCACAACCCACCCGAGGCCCGCCTGCAGCGGCGTGATGCCCGGTCCGAGCTCGTGGCCGTGCAGGGGCAGACCCGCCTCGAGGCGCAGCGTGTCTCGGGCGCCGAGACCGGCGGGGACGAAGCCGGCCTCGACCACGGCGCGCCAGAACGCCGGGGCGGCGTCGGCCGGCACTGCACACTCGACCCCGTCCTCACCGGTGTAGCCGGTGCCGGCGACCAGGCACGCCACCCCGTTCCACTCGAAGGAGGCCACGCCAAAGTGGGGAACAGCCGCGGCGTCGGGTGCGACGCTCTGCAATCGAGTGCGTGCCAAAGGACCCTGGAGAGCGACGATGGCACGGGTGGCGGTGACGTCGTCGCCGCCGATGGCGTCGACGACCCGCTTGGTGTTCGACGCGTTGGGCATGACGTCGAAACGTTCGTCGTCGACCCACCACACGATGATGTCGTCGAGCACGGAGCCGTCGTCGTCGAGCAGGTGGGTGTACTGGGCCCGGCCGGGTGCCACCTTGCGCAGGTCGTTCGTGAGCGCAGCCTGGAGGCCGTCGAAAGCCGCCGCGCCTTCGACCCGAACCGTGCCCAAGTGGCTGACGTCGAAGGCCACAGCGCTGTCACGACAGGCCCGGTGCTCGGCGAGGGTGCCGGACGGGTAGGCCAGCGGCATATCCCAGCCCCCGAACGGGACCATCTTGGCCCCCAGGCCGCGGTGCTCGGCGTCGAGAGGCGAGTGCCGCAGACCCACGATTCGGACTCTATCGGCGCCCCTCTGCTAGTCGGGGTATGTGGCGAGGGCGTTGGCGACGCGGTCCTCGTAGGCGATGGCGGTGTTGTAGTCGCAGGGGCCGTTCACGATGAGGGCGAAGTGAAGCGGCCGTTTGAGGTCGAGGCGGCCGACCATGGCGACCGCGCAGTCGATCGAGCCCGTCTTGGCCATCAGGTGACCGGCGAGGGGCGTCCCCCGGAAGCGGTTGACCAGGGTGCCCGAGCGACCGGCGACCGCAAGGCCCGTCGCCAACGGCGTGAACCCCGGCTGGTCGCCCATGTCGAGGGCCGTGAGCAGTGCCGAGCACGTCGTGCGGTCACCGGGGTCGAGGCCCGAGCCGTCGCCCATGCTCAGGCCGGCCGTCGGAATGCCCAGGCGCTGCACGGTCGCTGCCACGATCCCCAGCCCGCCGGCGGTGGTGCCAGTGCCGCCCGCCTTCTTGTCCATCTCCTTCACAAGCAGCTCGGCGGCCAGGTTGTCGCTGGAGCGCAGCATCGACGCCACGATGTCGGACAGCGGGGCCGACGTGACGCGGGCGAGCACGACGCCGCCCGCGGGTCGGGCCTGGGTGGCGGCCGGTGCCGCCGCGACCCCACGGCCGTTCAGCAGACGCACGAGTTGGGTGGCGGTCCGCGTGGCGGGGTCGGGGCTGATGACCTCGGTCGGCTTCCAGCGGTCGAGACCGCCGTCGGCCGTGAGGGCCATGAGGAGGCTGACATCGGCTTCGTCGCGATAGATCGGCTTCCA
>DASZJL010000047.1:0-13248 GCA_035948135.1 Acidimicrobiales bacterium
CCCGTGCTCGTCGAGGACGGCCGCGGCCAGGCGCTCGACCTCGCGCTGTTCGCGCACGTCGACGACGAAGGCGTCGGCACTGTGACCGGCGGCCCGAACGCGTTCGACGCTGTCCTTGGCGCGCTGCTCGTTGATCTCGGCGACGACGACGTGGGCGCCGGCCGCGGCAAGGGCAGCGGAGGTGCCGGCGCCGATGCCGCCTCCACCACCGGTGACGACCGCGACCTGACCGCTCAGGTCGATGTCGATCGTCACCCGGCCCCGATCATCCTTCTTGATATTTTATGTGAATCATGAAGGCCACGAGCTCGCCGCGGGTCTACCAACCGCGGCTGGCCCGGAGGAGCAGCGGCGACGAGGCCGCCCTGCTCATTCGCCGCATGATCTTCGACGGTGAGCTGCGACCGGGCGAGCGGGTGCCGCAGGACGACGTGGCGGCCATGCTCGGGATCAGCCGCATCCCCGTGCGCGAGGCCCTCATCGCCCTTGAACGCGAGGGCTGGGTCACCATCGAGATGCACCGCGGCGCGTTCGTGAACGCCCTCGACGCCCGCTTGGTGCGCGACAACTACGAGCTCTTCGGGCTCGTGTACGGGTTCGCCGGGCGCTTGGCGATCTCGCGCGCCGGTCCCGAGTTGGTCGGCCGGCTGGACGAGTTGCTGGCTGCGTGCGACGCCACTGACGACCCGGTTGAGTTCGGCACGTACGCCTCGGCGTTCCAGGCGACCGTCGTCGACGCCGCCCAGTCACCGAAGGTCAAGGTCCTGCTGCGGGCCATGTCGGCGCTGGTCCCCGGCGACTTCTTCGCCCTCGTCCCCGACGCCATGATGGTGTGGCGTCGCGGCTTCGGCGCCGTGCTCCGGGCGATCCGGCGGGGTGACGGCGACGCCGTCGCTGACGAGTTCCTGCGGGCCATGCGCCGGATCGGTGCGAAGGTGCTGGCCGTCTTCGAGGAGCGCGGCCTGTTCGACTCGGTGCCGACGGCCTGACGGATCCAGGCCCAGAACCCCAATGGCTCATCCGTACCGTGACGTCGTCATCGCCGGCGTGCACAACACCCTGCAGGCGCGGCACCTCGAGGGCCACGACTCGGAGTCGATCACGTTCGAGGCGGCCATCGGGGCGCTCGCCGACGCCGGCGTGCAGCCCGCAGAGGTCGACGCCGTCGTCGGTGCCCATGCCCAGGAGCTCGTGCTCGGGTTGCGGCTGGGTCCGTGCACTCGTCTGCCGTGGCAGCTCGGTATCCCGATCGTGCTCGAGGCCGCCGACCTGGTGGCGTCCGGCCGGGCCGACGTTGTGCTCATCGCCGCGGGCGGCGCGTCGATGTACAGCGACCGTTCGGCGACGGCACCGTGGACGAGGCCGGCCAACGAGTTCGTCGTCGGCTACGGGCTCTTCACGGCCGCCGAGTTCGCCCTCATGGCCCGGCGCCACATGCTCATGCACGGCACGACACCCGAGCAGATGGCCGGCGCGGCGGCGACGATTCGCAACAACGGCCACGTCAACCCCGACGCCGTCTACTACGGGCGGGGGCCGTTCACGCCCGCCGACATCCTCGAGTCGCGGATGGTCGCCGACCCCTTTCACCTGCTCGAGTGCGCCATGACGTCGGAGGGCGGTTGCGCGATCGTCGTGACCAACGCAGAGCGGGCCGCCGACCTGGCGTCCCCGCCGGTTTGGATCCTGGGGGGCGCCAGCGACTCCTACGGCCCCGCCTACCAGATCGCCCCGGCGTGGGATCTCGTGGGACGCTCCGACGTGCCCGCCGGCTATGTCGGCCGCACGGCCGCCCGCCACGCATTCTCGGCCGCCGGGCTGCACCCCAGCGACGTCGACGTGGCCGAGTTCTACGACCCGTTCTCCTTCGAGATCATCCGGCAGCTGGAGGCGTTCGGGTTCTGCAACGACGGCGACGGCGGCGCATTCGTCGAGGAGGGCAACATCGGCCCTGGCGGCCGCCTGCCGGTGACGACCGACGGCGGCACGATGTCGTACAGCCACGCGGGGATCAACGCCCAGCAACTGCAGCGGGTCATCCGCGCCGTCGAGCAGCTGCGGGGGACGTGCGCCACCAACCAGGTGGAGGACGCGTCGGTTGCCCTGGCCTCCAACGGCGGCTCAGGTGCCCTGTTCACCGACGTCCTCCTGCTCGGCACCGACAGGCCCTGATGCCCTGATGCTCGAGCCCCAGCCTGTCGGCATCCCCGTGCCCAACCCTTCCCCGGCGTCGCAGCCGTACTGGGAGGGGTGCGCCCGCGGCGAGCTCCTCTACCAGCGCTGCGACGGCTGCGCCACGATCGCCCTGCGCCCGGGCACCGTGTGCGGCCACTGCCTCAGCCGAGCGCTGTCGTGGGTTGCCAGCTCCGGCAACGGCAGTCTCTATAGCTGGACGGTCGTGTGGCGGCCGCAGCGCCCCTCGTTCACCGTGCCGTACGCGCCGGCGATCGTCACCCTCGAGGAAGGCTTCCGCATGGTGAGCTCGATTGTCGGTTGCGAGCCCGAGGACCTGGCCGCCGACCTGCCACTCGCCGTCGAGTTCCACCCCGCGAGCGACGAGATCTTCCTGCCCTACTTCCGGCCGCGGGCATAATCCGCAGATGCTCGAGGGGACGCGCGTCGTCGACCGCACGACCGAGATCGCCGGGCCGTACTGCACCAAGTTGCTCGCCGACGCCGGTGCCGAGGTGGTCAGCGTCGGGCCGGTCGAGGACAGCGGGCTGTACGAGTATCTGCACTCGTCGAAGCGGGTCGACGACAGCGGCGGCGACGTTCGGGACGCCGACGTTCTTGTGGTCGACGAGCCCGTCGACGTGGCGGAGTTGTGGTCGCGGAACCCGGCGTTGGTGGTGGTGACGATCACACCGTTCGGGTGCGAGGGCCCGTGGGCGGGACGACCGGCCACCGAGTTCACCCTCCAGGCCGCGTGCGGGTCGACGGCGACGCGGGGCCTGCCCGAGAACCCGCCCCTCGCCGCGGGCGGGCGCCTCGGCGAGTGGCTGGCGGGGACCTACGCGGCGGTGGGTGCGATCGCGGCTCTGCGCTCGGCCCGGCGCTCGGGCGTTGGCGAGCACGTCGACGTCGCCATGTTCGACTGCATGGCGGTGGCGATGACCACCTTCCAGCCCGTGTTCTCGTCGTTCATGGGCCACCCGCCGGTCAAGGGCACGGGCCGCGCCATCGAGGTGCCGTCGATTGAGCCCACCGCCGACGACTACGTGGTGTTCACCACCAACAGCGCCCAGCAGTTCGAGTCGCTGCTGCTGATGATGGGCCGAGCTGACCTCGTCGAGGACAAGGATCTGGCCAGACCCCACGTCCGGTTCAAGCGGCGGGACGAGTTCTCGGCCGCCGTGCACGCCTTCACGGTTCCCCGCCCGTCGGCTCAGGTCCTCGAGGAAGCGGCGACGTGGCGGATTCCGGCGGGGCCGGTGCTCAACGGCGAGACGGTCACGGCCTTCGAGCAGTTCGTCGCGCGGGGCGTGTTCGGACCGTCCCCGTCCGGGCGTTTCCGCCAGCCCCGGGTGCCGTACCGCATCGCCGGCTCCGACTTTCGTGCGTCAATGCCCAATAGTTGGGCAACAACGCACGAAAGTCGGGTGGAGGGGGAGTGGGGGCTGCCCCTCACGGGCGTCAGGATCCTCGACTGCACGGCATGGTGGGCCGGTCCGGCCGCGAGCCACGTCCTTGCGTGCCTGGGCGCCGACGTGATCAAGGTCGAGTCGGCCGCGCGCCCCGACCTCATGCGCTTCACCAGCACGAAGCGCCCTGGTGACGGCGCCTGGTGGGAGTGGGGGCCGCTGTTCCACTCCGTGAACGTCGGCAAGCGGGGCGTCACCCTCGACCTGATGCGGCCCGAGGGTGTCGACGTCTTCGAGCGCCTGCTGGGCTCGGCCGACGCCGTGCTCGAGAACTACACGCCGCGCGTCATGGAGCAGTTCGGCCTCGGGTGGGATCGGGTGCACGAGGTCAACCCGCGGGCGGTGATGGTGCGCATGCCCGCCTTCGGGCTGGACGGCCCCTGGCGGGACCGGACTGGGTTCGCCCAGACCATGGAGTGCATCGCGGGCATGGCGTGGGTGACGGGGTTCCCCGACGGCCCGCCCGTGCTCGTACGCGGCGCGTGCGACCCGCTCGCCGGTGTGCACGCCGCCTTCGCCACCATGTTGGCGCTGGCCGAGCGCGACCGACGGGGCGAGGGCATGCTCGTCGAGGCCGCGATGGTCGAGGCCGCGGTCAATGTCGCCGCCGAACAGGTCATCGAGTTCGACACCACCGGCACCCTGCTCACCCGCAACGGCAACCGCAGCCGTGACGCCGCGCCCCAAGGCGTCTACCAGTGCGCGGGCGACGATCGGTGGGTGGCGCTGTCGGTGGCCAACGACGAGCAGTGGCGGGCACTGGTGAAGGTCCTCGGCGGTCCGGCGTGGGCCGACGGTGTCGGCGACCGGGCGGCCGCCCACGACGCCATCGACGCCGAGCTCGCCCAATGGTTCGGGGAGCAAAACGCTGATGCGGTGGCCGAGCTGCTGTCCGCGGCCGGCGTGCCCGCCGAGGTCGTCCTGCCCGCCGTGTATGTCGTCGACAACCCGCAGATCCAACACCGTCGCCTCTACGAGGACGAGGACCACCCGGTGACCGGCACCCATCCCATCCCCGGCCTCCCGTTCCGCTTCACCCACGTCGACCGCTGGGCCCGCCGTCCCTCGCCGACGATCGGCGAACACAACGACGAAGTTCTCGGCGAAGTGGCGTCACCCGAGGAGCTCGAGGCCCTGCGCGCGAAGGGCGTCATCGGCGAAGGGTTGGCCGGTTAGCGCACACAGGTTCGGTGTGTGGTGCTGCGGGTACACCCATGCTGTGACCGAGATTCATATGCCGACGGAGGTCGGTGGGCGGGTCGGGTTCTTCGACCGGTTCGCCGGGCATGCGTCGAAGATCGCCAGCCGGGCGCCGTTCTTTGCGGGGTGCGTGCTGCTGATCCTCATCTGGGCGCCGACGGTGACGTTCCTGAAGTTCGATACGTGGCAGTTGCTGATCAACACGGCGACGACGATCGTGACGTTCCTCCTGGTCGCCCTCCTGCAGAACTCGCAGACCCGCAACGACCAGGCAACCCAACACAAGCTCAATGCCATCGCCGACGGACTGGCGGATCTGATGGAGCGCTACGCCGATCAGACCGACGACAACTCCCTGAGGGACGAGATCGACGAGCTGAAGTCGGCGGTCGGGCTCGAGGATCGGGAGAGCACGACGGGCAACCAGGCCGCCGGCAAGCAGTCGACTAACGGTCAGCGCGGGAAGGCTGACGTCCGGTCCTGAACGGCGACAGCGGGGCGTCGACCAGGACGATGCGCTGCCAGCTCTCGACGACGTCTCGTACGCCGGCGCGCCACGCCCGCACCTCGCCGTCCGTCTCATGGGCCTTCTCGAACTCGGCCCACCGCTCCCAGCTGGGCACGGCCCACAGGAGGATGCACTCGTCCTCGTCGACCATCGCTGTCTTCCACGCGCCGGCCAGTTCCCACCCGTAGCGGGCGGCGATCGCAGTGCCGCGGTCGTGCACGCGCTGCAGGAACTCGTCGGCGGCGCCGTTGCGGACGACGACCATTTCGTGGGCGTAGCACTGGCCATGCACATCGGCATCGCACAGCTCGGTGATCGTCCTGGTCCAGGGGGCCGGCACGAGGATTCGGTCGAGCCCACCGCGGCGGAGCTCGGCGGCCTTGGCCCACCATGCTTCGAGCGTCGGGTCCTGTGCACCCTTGCCCACGGCCTCGGTGTCGAATGACCGGGCGAGACCGTCCCAGCCGTCGTGCTCCCAGATGTTGAGGACCTCCGGCCAGCGGCCCGTCGACCCGAGCACGGCCCAGATCCCGTAGCAGAGCTGCTGACGTTCCTCCTGGGCCTCGGGGCTCCAGTTGGCGGCCATGTGGTGCATGTAGGCGGCGCGGTTGTGGCCGATGATGTCGATGAACTCGTGGATGTAGATCTTCTCGTTGGCCACCGGGTTGGAATGTATACAATCCGCGGCGGTGACGGACCTCTACTGGGACCCGTACGACGAGGACATCGAACGGAATCCATACGAGACGTGGCGCCGGCTGCGCGACGAGGCGCCCGTCTATCGCAACGACAAGCTCGACTTCTACGCCCTGACGCGGTTTGCTGACGTGGAAGCCGCCCACCGCGACCCGCAGACGTTCAGCTCGAAGCGGGGCACGGTGCTCGAGATCATGGGCCCCGATCTCAGCCGCACCGGGCAGATGATCTTCCTCGATCCGCCCGAGCACACGAGCCTGCGCCAGCTGGTGTCACGGGCGTTCACGCCGCGGCGGGTCTCCGAACTGGAGGCGCGGGTGCGGGAGCTGTGTGCCGAGCTGCTCGATCCGTTCGTCGGCGCCTCCGAGCTCGACTACGTCGAGGACTTCGGCGACCATCTGCCGCCGATGGTGATCTCGTCCCTGCTCGGCCTCCCGAAAGAGGACCAGCGGACTGTGCGCCGCATCATCGACGGCATGTTCCACATCGAGCCGGGCGTCGGGATCGTCAACGAGACGGCGATGAACGCCGCCCTCGAAGTCAGCCGCTACGTCGGCGGCGAGCTTGCCAAGCGGCGCGACCACCCGAGCGATGACCTGCTCACGGCGTTGGTGGAAGCAGAGATCACCGACGAGAGCGGCGTCGTGCGCCGCATGACCGAGGAGGAGACGGTCGAGTTCGCCATCCTGTTGTTCGTGGCCGGCACCGAGACCGTCGGCCGCCTGTTGGGGTGGGCCGCGGTCGTTCTCGCCGACAACGCCGACCAGCGCAAGGAGCTGGCCGGGGACTCCTCGCTGCTCCCCAAGGCCGTCGAGGAGCTGTTGCGGCTCGAGGCGCCGTCCGGCATTCAGGGCCGGTGGACCACGAGAGACGTCGAGATGCACGGCACCGTGATCCCGAAGGATTCCAAGGTCCTGTTGCTCACGGCCGCCGCCGGCCGCGACGAGCGGGCCTACCCCGACCCCGACCGCTTCGACATCCACCGGAGCGCCCAGCCGCACGTGTCCTTCGGCTACGGCATCCACTTCTGCCTCGGCGCCGCGCTGGCCCGGCTCGAGGGCAGGGTCGCCCTCGAGGAGACCTTGAAGCGGTTCCCCGAATGGGAGGTCGACCACACCCGGGCCGTCCGGCTGCACACGAGCACCGTGCGCGGCTACACGAAGGTGCCGATCCTTGTCTGAGCGCTTCCCGTTCCCGATGCCGTTCGGGTGGTTCAAGGTGGCGTTGGCCGACGAGATCCCGGTCGGCGAGCTCGTCACCCGCCACTACTTCGACACCGAGCTGGTGATCTGGCGGGACGCCGACGGCAGCGTCGCCTGCCAGGAGGCGTACTGCCCGCACCTCGGCGCCCACCTCGGGTGGGGCGGCACGGTCGAAGGCAAGAGCATTCGCTGTCCGTTCCACGGCTGGGCGTTCGACTGTGCGGGCGTCAACGTCGAGATCCCCTACGCCGACCGCCCCAACCGCAAGGCCCGACTGCGGTCGTTCCCGGTGCGCGAACACGCCGGCATCGTCTTCGCCTGGTACCACCCGGGCGGCGACGAGCCGAAGTGGGAGCTCATCGACGTCCCGGAGTACACCGACGACGCCTTCGCGCCGTACGACGTCTACGACTACAGGGTCAGGACGTGCATCCAGGAGATGAGCGAGAACGGCTTCGACCACGCCCACTTCCAGTACGTGCACAGCCATCCGCGCGTCGGCATCACCGAGAAGGTCGAGCTCAACGGCTACGACCGAGAGGTGCTGACGTCCCAGGAGTTCCCGTCCTCGCGGGGGCCGGTCGACGCCCGCATTGACATCTACGGCCGCGGCCCGGGCTTCGCCATTACTCGCTACCGAGGTCTGCTCGAGGCGTCGCTCATCGGTTGCAGCACGCCCATCGACGACGAGACCACGCAGCTCACGTTCCTGTTCACGGTGAAGGACGCCGACGACGAGAAGACAGCGAAGATCGCCAAGGCGTTCATCAAGTCCGTCACCAGCGAGGTCCAGCAGGACATCCCCATCTGGGAGCACAAGCTGTACCGGCCCAACCCTGCCCTCGCGCCCAGCGAGAAGCCCATCACCGAGTTCCGCCGCTGGTTCTCCCAGTTCTACGCATGAGCTACTGGCTGCTCATCTACGACCTGGTCGATGACTACTTGGAGCGGCGCGAGCCGCTGCGCGCGGAGCACCTGAAGCTGGCGCGCGCTGCGCACGGCCGCGGCGAGATGGTGATGGCCGGCGCGCTGGCCGATCCGTACGACTCGGCCGTCTTCGTCTTCAAGTCCGACGACACCGAGGTGATCGACCGCTTCGTCGCCCACGATCCCTACGTTCGCCAAGGCCTCGTGAAGAGCTTCCGGATCAGGCGCTGGAATGTTGTGATCGGCTAGCTGTCGTATCACCCGAGTCGGCCACACTCGCCGCCGCAGGCGGCCTGTTTGGCTGGCCGCACGCCGAGCGGAGCGAGGCAGTCATGGGTGGGGGGAGCTCGAGGGGGGAGGGTTTCCCTCCCCCCTACGAAAGATTCGAAGGCCACTCGGGGCGGTGGTAGCCGTCGAAGCGGAGCTCGCCGCCCCGCAGCTCGCGGATGGTGAGGAAGTCGCCCTTGTAGCCCTTGTGGTCGTGGGGGCCGAACTGGACGTAGCAGGAGGGGCCGCCGTTGGTGGCCGGCATCCAGCGGATGCGCTCGAGGCCGTTGCGGACCTCTTCGGGGGTGGCCATCGCGGCGTTGGCGATGCCGTGGATGGCGGCGCGGGCGGTGTCGTAGGCGAGGGCGACGACGACGTTGCGCGACACCCGGCCGAACCGCTTCTGGAAGCGGTCGATCATGGCGTTGTAGTTGGCGTTGGCGCCGTCCTCGCCCAGCTGGTCGACGCCGTGCCAGCCCTCGAGCGCCGCGGCCCACTCGTTGGTGTTCGAATAGAACATGAACGCCGTACCCATGACCCGCGGCGGGTCCCAGCCCAGCTCGGCGAAGGCCTTGGCGAAGTGGAACGTCGAGTACCCGTAGCCGCCGTAGTAGAGCGCCTCACTCCCGGCGTCGCGCATGGCCGACAGGTGGTCGACCAGCCCGCGGGGGTTGGGGCCGAGGCGCACCTCGCGCGTGATGGTGAGGTCGAGACGTTGCGCTTCCTCGCGGAAGAAGTCGGCGTAGTCGCGACCCGACGAGCCCTGCTCCCAGAACATGCCGACCTTGCCGTGCCCCTGGCTGTACAGCCACTGGGCGCACATCACCCCTTCGGTGGGGATGTCGCCGTTGGCGACGGTGAAGCAGTAGTCGCTGGCGAACCGCCACGCGCCCGTCCACCCGATCGACGAGCAACGCCGCTCGTTGATCAGCTCCTGCAGCTGCAGGCAGTTGTCCGAGATCATCGGTCCCAGCACGACCACGCAGCCCTGGTCGACCAGCCACTCGTAGCCCGTTCTGCACTTCAGATAGTTCTCGCGTGGCAGGCCACGGGCATCGGCGACCACGAGCTGCACGGGCCGGTCGTACACGCCCTCGTTCATGGCGTCCTCGATGGCGAGGATGGTGGGGTCGAGCCAGTCAGCGAGCAACTGGCCGATATCCATGTCGACCAGCACGCCGATCTTGACCGGCTCGAAGGGGTCGCCCTGGGTGGCGAGGCCGCGCGTCGGCGGATAGATGACGATCTGCCGGTGCGCCTTCTCGCCGACTCGGCCGCCGCCCTCGTACCAGCGCTCGCCGCTCGTGCCGGCCGCGGCGTCGTCGGCGCTGCCAGTACCCGACGCCACGCTGGTGACGGCCCGGTCAGGTTCGGCGATGCCGTGGTCGGTCGGCGCCGGGAACAGGCGCTCGGCCCACGGGCCCTCGGGCGGTGTCGGTTCCACGAGCGAGGACTGTAGGCCCGCGCGGAAACACATACATATCCGTACAAGGGCCGCGAACTTTCGGTGGAAGCGGTGGTTGCGCGCGGCAAAGCTGCGCACGGGGAGGATCAGAGCTGAGGGGGGCTGGATGACAACTGTTCTCGATTCGGTGATCGGCCGGGTCAAGCCGGGCCGCATGGAGGATCACCTGGCGATGGGTGTGGAGGTGGTCAAGCTGTTCGACCGCCTCGGCGCCCGAAACCCGCGGCTGGCGATGGCGATCGCAAGCGGCGAGCCCGCAGGCACGTTCACGTTCTCGACCGAGTACGAGACCGCGGAGGCGTGGGGCGAGGTGGGCGATGCCATCAACAACGACGCCGAGTTCCAAGCGTTCGTCGCTCGGGTGTCGTCCCCCGACGCACCGTCGGAGATCCTGCAGTTCACCACTGCGAATGAGATCCCGCTTCGGCAGAACAACCCGACCCTGGGCAACATCGTCGAGGTCCATGTGACCCGTCCGATGCCGGGCCGGTTCGAAGCCGGGCTGGAGCAGTCGGCGCGCGTGTGCGAGCTGGTGGAGGCCCACGGGGCGACGAATGCACGGCTCTTCCAGATGGGATACGCGGGCCTGGGCAGCGGGATGACCATGCTCTCGTGGGAGTCCGAGAACCTGAAGGCCCAGGGCCGCCTCGCCGACGCGTGGGGGAGCGACCCCGAGATGGCTGACATAGCTCTCAAGTCGCGCTTCGGCGACCAGATGACGGCGATCCCGGTGTTCGACGGCATCTACCAGGTGGTGTCGATCTAGGCGATCGGACGGGTACCACGGTCAGGACCGTGGTACGTCCTCCCACGGGAGGTCGTGCCACGGGTCTGGCTCGCGGGGGAGGCCGAGCACCCGCTCGCCGAGGATGTTCTTGTTCACTTCGGTGGTGCCGCCCTCGATGGTGTTGGCCCGGCTGCGCAGCATGCCCTTTACCTCGAACGGCATGCCGTCGACCCATGTCCCTGGCCAGGCGGTCGAGTCCATGCCCAGCAGGTCGGACGCGAGGAGCTGGAGGCGTTGGTTGAGCGACGCCCCGTGCACCTTGCCGATCGACGCCGCCGGACCTGGCGTGCCGCCGGCCCGCACCGTGGCTCGCACCCGTTCGTTGGTCCACGCCCGGATTCGCTCCTCGCTGTAGAGCAGCATCAGCTCCTGGCGCACCACGGGGTCGGTGGTGCGGCCGAGCTCGGCGGCCCGTTGCACGAGGCGCTGGGCGCCGGCCCCGCCGATGCGGTCCACGCCGCCTGACCCCGCGCCCGACACCATCTGGCGCTCGCCTGCGAGGGTCGCGTTCGCGACCCGCCATCCCTCACCGACGGGTCCGAGCCGATGCTCGTCGGGCACGCGCACGTCGCTGAGGAACACCTCGTTGAAGTCGACCTCGCCGCCGAGGTGGCGCAGGGGACGGACGTCGACGCCCGGTGCGTGCAGATCGACGACGAAGTAGGTCAGGCCCCTGCGCTTCGGAACGCTGGGGTCGGTGCGCGCCAGGCACACCGCGAAGTCGGAGAGGTGGGCCCACGTCGTCCATACCTTCTGACCGCTGAGCGTCCATTCATCGCCGTCGCGGACGGCGCGTGTGGCGAGCGAGGCGAGGTCGGACCCGGCGCCCGGCTCGCTCAAGAGCTGGCACCACTTCTCCTCGTTCTGCACGAGCGGCGGCAGGAAGCGCAAGCGCTGCTGCTCGGTGCCGTATGCGAACAGCGGTGGCGCCACCGCGCTGAGCCCGAGGGGATTGAGACGTCCGAGGTTGAACGGCGCCAGCACCCCTTCGGCGACACGCGCCTGCTCGGGCGAGAGGTCGAGTCCCCCGTACGCCACGGGCCAGGTGGCCACGACGAGGCCACTGTCGGCGAAAACGGGGTACCAGAACTCGTAATCGGCGCGGGTGCGCACGGCTCGGATGGCCGTCCTGCCACCGCGCGCCGCGGCGTCCTGCCATGCGTGGGGAACGTATTCGTCGGCCCAGGCCTGCACGACGGCGGTGACCTCCGCAGTCGACGACGAGCGGTCGAGCGGGAGCTTCGCCACGGGGCGAAAGATATACGTTATGCAGATGGCGGCGATCACCGACGAAGGCGTCGCGCAGCTGCGACGCCGCATCGGTGTGCCCCAGCCGCATCCGCAGCCGCCGCACTACCTGGCGGCCAACGAAGACGCCTTCCGCCACGTGGCCGAGGCCTACGGCGACGACAACCCGCTGTGGTGCGACGCGGCGTACGCGGCCAAGACGCGGTGGGCTGGCGCCATCGCCCCGCCCCACCTCGTCGGCGGCGACACGCTGATCGGGGAGAACGAGGTCAGCACCCTCGATCCCGACACCAAGGAGCTGCTGCGCGGCGACCCCATTCGGGGCGCCCACGCCTTCTATGCCGGCAGCTTCCGCGAGTGGTGGTCGCCCCTGCATCCCGGAACGCGCGTGACGCGACGCAACGCTCTCGTCGGTGTCCACGACAAGCAGAGCGAGTTCGCCGAGCGGGCCGTGCACGAGTGGACAGCAGAGGTGTTCTCGGCGGCCGACGGTCCTGTCCTCTCGGCCCAGTTCCGGCTGATGATCCGCACCGACCGGGCCAAGGCGGCCGAGCGCAAGAAGTACGACGACACGGTCATCGAGCCGTACACCGACCAGCAGCTGGCCGAGATCGATGCCGTGTACGCGGGGGAGCGGGCGCGTCGTCGCGGCGACGTGCCTCGCTACTGGGAGGACGTCAACGAGGGCGACGAGCTCGGGCCGTTGGTGAAGGGTCCGCTGCGGGTCACCGACATCGTGTGCTGGCACGCCGGCATGGGGATGGGCCTCTACGGCGTCAAGGCCCTGCGCCTCGGCTACGACCAGCGCCAGAAGGTGCCGCGCTTCTTCCGGCCCGACGACCTCAACATTCCCGACGTCCAGCAGCGCGTGCACTGGGACGCCGAGTGGGCCCGAGCGGCTGGCAACCCCGCGATCTACGACTACGGCCGCATGCGCGAGACGTGGCTCATCCACCTCTGCACCGACTGGATGGGCGACGAGGGGTGGCTGTGGAAGCTCGATTGCGAGTTCCGCCGGTTCAATTACGTGGGCGACACGCAGTGGCTGTCGGGGACGGTGACGGACCACTACCTGGCCGACGGACGACCCGCCGTCGACGTGGAGCTGCGGGCGCTCAACCAGCGGGGCGAGCTCACCACCCCTGGGCACGCCACCATCCTCCTGCCGAGCCGCGAGTTCGGCCCGGTGCGCCTTCCGGACCCCCCCGGGGCCGGCCGCGACCTGCAAGAGGTTCTCGTTGCGATCAGCGATCGGTACGTCGGCGCGTGAGCGAGGAAGAGGAACAGACCGAGAACCCCTACCGCTC